>JAQUQD010000009.1 GCA_028716265.1 Bacteroidales bacterium
CCGTGACATAATACTTGCTATTGTAGTTATACATCACGCGTCCGAAAATGGAGGCAAGCGCCCACTCCTGGATATCGGTGGAAGCCGAGATGCTGTTGGCAGCATTCAGCGTGGTGACGTTTATGTCGTCCGGGAAGTCATTACCGGAGATGTATGAGCCATTGCCCTTGAATTTCTGGGTACTTCCCCCGATAAGAGCTGTCAGGTTGTGTTTCCCGAACATTTTAATGTAGTTCAGGGTATTTTCCCACAACCAGGTGGTACCGTTGTATTTATCCGAACGGCCGATGCCGTTGTTGTCGCGTCCGTAATTGGTGTTGATCCCGTTCAGGTAATAATCCCACTGGTGATGGTTGACATCGATGCCGAAGTTCGTTTTAAAATTAAGCCCTTCGATGATCCGGACATCACCGGTAATATTTCCGAAGAGCCGGTTGTCGATGGATTCCTGGTCCGGTCCGTCCATATAGGCCACCGGATTTTCCCATGATGGCTGGAAGGGATTGGGGTCGTACCACCAGCCCAGGCTGTCGTCTTTCCAGATATGGAGGAAGGGAGGGGTGTTGAGTGTACTCATAATCACTCCGCCCCTGCCGGAACTGGCGTTGTCGGGGGTATCCTTGGTCCTGGAATGAACGATGTTCAGGTTCGTCCCTATTTTCAACCAGCGGTTGATGTCGTTGTCGAGGTTGACCCGAAAGGAAGTCCGGTCGAAGCGGGCAGGCTCGATGATACCCTGATCGCTCAGGTAACCTCCGGAAACGAAGTAGCGAGTTTTTTCAGAACCGCCTGATACCGAGAGCTGGTAGGATTGCTTGGTGCCGATGCCGAAGACCGAATCACTCCAGACGCCAAAGGTGGTCTTTGAAGGATCGATGCTTCCAGGCATGATCTCGTTGATCAGCTCACGGTAATCGAAGGTGTTTAGCACCTCGATCGTCTTGCGGAGTTTGGAAGCGCCGAAATAGGTGTTGAAGCTGACCACGGGAACATTTTCCTTGCCCCGTTTGGTGGTGATCAGCACCACGCCGTTGGCCGCCCTCGCACCATAAATGGCTGCAGAGGAGGCATCTTTCAGGATGGTCATGGATTCGATGTCCGACGGGTTCAGACCGTTGATATTGGTTGTCGGCACGCCGTCCACCACGTACAGGGGTTCGTTTCCTGCCAGGACAGATGTGGAGCCACGCACCCTGACCGACAGGTCAGCACCCGGTTTGCCGGATGGCTGGACGACCTGGACTCCCGCGGCTTTCCCCTGAAGGGCTTCCACAGGGGAAACAATCGGCCGTTCCTTGATCACTTCTTCTCCAACTATAGCCACAGCCGTGGTCAGATCCGCCTTCTTCTGGGTCCCGTAGCCGATGACGACCACTTCATTCAGAAATGCAATATCTTCCATCAGGACGACATTGATGACGGTCTGGTCCTGTACCGGTATCTCCTGAGAGGCATATCCGATATAGCTGAATCTCAGGGTGGCTCCCTGGCTGACCGGTAATTTGTAAAATCCATCGAGGTTGGTGACCGTACCGGTCGCCGTGCCGATCACCAGTACGGTGACGCCCGGCAATCCCGCTCCATCGGTGCCTGTCACCTTCCCTGTGATGGTCCTTTCCTGGCCATAGAGTGCGATTGACAGGACGCTGAATAAGAGCAAAGCGTAAATTTTTGACATTTTATTATATTTTATTGAATTATTGCACTACAACTTTCTGTGTCAGGTATTTCCCGCCGGATTGGAGTGAAACGAAATACAGTCCTTTCTGGAACGATGACATATCGATCTCCACGGATTCGGTGGCGGACTGGAACTGATGGATTCGTTCGCCCATCATATTATAAAGTGTACCGTCGGCCCGGACGCCTTTGGGCAGTTCGATCTGCAGCATACCCAGGGTGGGATTGGGGGAGATGACCGTATTCCTGAAATCATTTTGAAGAGGCTGGTCAAAAGATGATGAACCGGAAGAGTCCTGATACACTCTCACGAAGTCGATTTCCATCCGTGCAAGAGTCAGGGCCGGATCAACGCCATTTTTGAGGCCTCCGGTTTCATATTTGGGATCGCTGCCCCAGTTGCCGCCCATAGCGAGGTTCATGATGATAAAGAAGGGTTTGTCGAAGGGCCATGTTGAAGCATTTTTGAAAAAGGGATTATAGGTATAGACCAGGACGCTGTCGATACTGAACTCGATTTTTTCCGGTGTCCAGTTTGCCTGGTAGGTATGGAATGCGGTATCGAATCCTGGCACATATTTCCAGGTTGTATTAACGGTATTGCCATAGCTTGAAGGTGTGTGCAAGCTGACGTGCACGTTGCCCGGATTTTTCCCCACGTGTTCCATCACGTCGATTTCGCCGCAGGCGGGCCAGCCTGCGGTGCTGAAGTTTTCGCCGAGCATCCACAGGGCTGGCCAGGTTCCGCTGCCGCGGGGAAGCTTGGCACGGAAGACCACACGACCGTATTTGAATTCTAATTTATTGTTGGTCTGCAGGCGTGCAGAGGTCCAGGATGTACCGTATTTATGAGCTTCGATGGCCAGAACGCCGCCTTCCATCCTGGCATTCTGATAACTGTCGGTATAGTTTTGAATTTCATTGTTTCCCCATCCGCTGGCTCCAAGGTCGTACGACCATTTTCCCGGGTCAGGAACACCGGAGCCATTGAATTCATCACTCCAGAGGAGGGTTTCCTGTGAAAAGCACAGGAATGCAGCGGATGTTAACAGGATAGTGAACAGAGATTTCATGGGTATGAAGATTATATTAAAAAATCAGGAGTAAGCCAAGACGGGATCCTGCTCACTCCTGATTTTTCAGAGATTAAAAGCTAATCCTAAGGATTACCGGTACAGAATCGATGACCAGGACGAAGTACCGGGTCCAGCCCCGTCAAGGTCTACAGAAACGAACAGATACTCATAGGTCACTCCCTGGGCATAGCCCATGACATCATAAATATTGGTCGGGTTCCCGCCGTTGGGAGGATTTTCGCTATTGGTATTTTCGCCACCATAGTATCCTTTGTAGAAACCAAGGAAGGCTGCTCTGTCAGGACCGTTCGTCAACGTGATGAGTGCTCTGTTTTCTCCTGCAGCAGGAGTCAAAGACCACGAATGGGTGCCGGAAAGGAAGTAGGTTCCATTTCCAGTCACTGCGGACTCTTCAACGCAACCATTCTGTCCTCCTGCAACAAGGTATCCGTCGTTCCGCACCAGGCCTTTTCCGTCATAGGTGTAGACACCGCCGGCGCTAAAGGTGAATTCGTCATCCACCATGCATGACCAGTCATCACCACCGGTTCCGCCGCCGGTCAAAAAGCTCATTGGTACCGCCCACCAGTCGGAATTGCCCAAGGTGGATCCGCAGAAGATGGTTTTTTCAGCCACAACGATCTTCCAGGGGCCACCCTGAAGCAGATCTGCAGTGAGAGGCGGCGTGCTTCCAACCAGGAACAAGGGTTTCAGAAGGCTGGCACTGCCGAAGGAATTGGTGGCGGTCATGGTGACATTGAAAAATCCACCCGCTGCATAGACATGAACCGGGCTTTGTTCGGTTGAGGTCTGTCCGTCGCCGAAATCCCACAGATAGGTCTGCCCGTACTGCGTGGTATTGGTAAAGGTTACCGTCAGTCCATCAACGACCATATCATAGGCCGGAACCGGTTTGGGTTGTGGAATGGGAGGCTCATCATTCGGATTGTCATAGTGAACCAGCACGAATCTCCAGTATCCGCCGCCATCGTTATAGGAACCCTGTACGATCAGGGTGTCGGTGGTTCCATCCACAAGGGAGATGATTTCATAGGTAACTTCTTGCTGGGGTTCTGTAACCTCTTTCCCCGTTGCTTCCTTGCAAAGACCTATGTACGCTCCGAGGCCGACAACCTGAAGTGTTGGCGGAGTGGCTGTCATGTTCAGCACAAACGTATGGTCTCCGTCGCCCCATGCTGACAGGTCTTCATCGTTCTTTCCCAGCATCGGTTCGGCAGTGTTTGCGCAGATATTGTTGAAACCATCCTTGTAAATGTTGCCTTCAGCCCAGTAATCACCATTGGCCCTGAACAACATTTTATTGCCATCGCGGACAAACGTCCATTCGTCGTTCAGCATACAGGTACGGTTGGCCAGGTCTTCCTGGAGACCATAGGCCCACCAGATCGTAGAATGATCGGAAGGACCGCATTCGAGTGGGTAAACGCCTGTACTGACATCACGGATCAATCTCCATGTCTTTTGTCCTTCTTCAAATGATCCGACCAGTTTGGTCAGCTCGGCATTGGGATCCACACAGGTTACATCGCTCTGGTAATCATGGAACTTACCTTTGGGAGAATACGCCCTCAACTTGACGGTATAGGTTCCAAGATCCGCATAGGTATGCACCGGGTTCACTTCAGCAGAGGTTTGACTGTCGCCGAAGTCCCATAGATAAGTGGCCGCATTTTGCGAGGTATTCGTAAAAGTTACTATCAGCCCATCCGATACGGCTGTGAAACTGGCCAGCACCTCGGGTTCTTCTTCCTCATCGTCTTTGCACGAACTCATGCTGGCGATGGCAAAAAGAAGCAGGAATGCCATGGATAATTGTAATAGTTTTTTCATGTTCGATTTTTTTAAGATTAAAAATTGATTATTAGTCAGTTATAATGTGACCGGAGGATATACATAATTGCTTGAAACGGAATTTAGGGTGTCAAATATACAAAAAAATACAATAAATGGATAAATTAATATTTATATGAAATAATCTATGTATGTTGTCCTGAGCTATAAAAAATCGTTGCCATGGTATTGGCCTCTTCCAGCAGGTTCTCATCCAGCATGAGCCTTACCTGTCGTTGCTTGCAAAAATCAACAAGGTGCAGCGTATCGAGGTTTCCCAGCAGTTCGTAGCCGGTCATGGGGCATCCGCCGTACCCGTTGATGACCGAGTCAAAATGCCTGCACCCGTTAAGAAATGCGGCCTCCACTTTTTGCTGCCAGGTATCACGGGTGGTATGAAGGTGCAGGGCAAAGGAATGACCGGCAAAATCCGATTTCAGTACTGAGAATATCAGGGAGATGGTTTCCGGCGTTGCATTACCGGTGATATCGGATAGGGCAAAATGCTGAACACCAGCGTCATGTAGTCTTTCAATCCATCTCCAGACCAGGTCTGGATTCCAGATATCTCCGTAGGGATTGCCAAATGCCATAGTCAGATAGACCATCAGGGATTTTTTATTTTTATCGCACAGTGTGGTCAGGTCATCGATCAGCAGCCGTGCTTTGTCAAAACCGGAGTTAACGTTGAGTTTAAGGAACGTTTCGGAAACGGAGAAAGGGAAGGAGAGCCAGGTTATCTCCGGGAAACGGGTGGCCGTTTCAGCGCCCTTATGATTTCCGACGATCACCATTAAACGGGAGAGGGAACCCGACAGGTCCAGTTTTTTAATGACCTGATCCGTATCGCGCAGCTGTGGGATCGCTTTTGGCGAAACAAAACTTCCGAAATCGATCATGTCGAATCCTACCTTTAACAAGGTGTTAATATAATCTGCCTTGGTTTGGGTAGGGATAAAGCACGGTAGGCTCTGGATGGCGTCGCGTGGGCTTTCGGTGATCTTAACCTGTTCCATGAGTGGTTCAGCAGCCGATATATCTGGCGATGACCATTCGCTGCACTTCCGAGGTGCCTTCTCCTATTTGCAGCAGGCGCTGGTCGCGGTAGAACCGTTCAATGTCATAATCCTTCATCAGGCCGTAGCCTCCGTGGAGCTGGACAGCTTCATCGGCCACCTCCCTGGCCACTTCTGAGCAGAAGAGCTTGGCCATGGCCGATTCCTTTCCGAAGGGTTTTTGGTTGTCTCTCAGCCAGCAGGCCTTGTAGAGGAATGTCCTGGCGTGTTCGATCTTGACGGCCATGTCGGCCAGCTTGAACGAGTTGACCTGGAAGTGGATGATAGGCTGCCCGAACTGTTTTCGTTCCTTTGCGTACTGCATGGCCATTTCAAAGGCTCCCTGGGCCAGTCCGAGTCCCATGGCGGCGATCGACAGCCTGCCGCTGTCGAGTGTGCTCAGCATGATGTGGGATCCTTCGCCCCGTTTGCCCAGCAGGTTTCCTTCCGGGACGCGGCAATCATCGAAATACAGCTCGGCCGTGTTGGACGCTCTCCACAGCAGCTTGCGGTGCATGGTCACCGCTTTGAAGCCGGGTGTGTCCTGGTCCACGATGATGCACGTGAACTCCTTTTTGCCGCCTGAATCACCACTGATGGTCTGGACCGTACTGCCGATGGTGATCGGTGAGGAGGCGTTGGTGATAAAGATCTTCGAACCATTGATGATCCATTGTCCATCTTTCAGTTCGGCGGCGGTCTTGGTGCCGCGGGAATCCGATCCGGCGTTGGGCTCGGTCAGTCCGAAGCCCCACAGTGCATCGCCCGTGCAGAGGCAGGGGAGGTACTTCATTTTCTGTTCTTCCGTCCCGTAGTAATACAGCGGACCGATGCCGAGCGAGTTGTGTGCCGCGAGGGTGGCAGCTTGGGAACTGTCGACGCGGGCCAGCTCTTCAACGGCGATGATATACGAAAGGTAATCGAGTCCCTGGCCTCCGTATCTCTCGGGCAGGTACATGCCGAAAAGGCCCAGCTCTCCCATCTTTCGTGTAAGCTCGACGGAAAACTCAGAATTTTCATCCAGCTGGTTGGCAACGGGCTTGATTTCTCTTTCAGCAAAGTCACGTACGGTTTCGCGGATCATTTGCTGCACTTCGGAAAGTTCAAAATCCATGGCTGAGTGTTTTTATTCCAGTTCAACGAGCCGGGCACCGGCTTCCACCATGTCGTCGAGCTTCACCAGTATCTTTCTGACGGTACCCTCCCGTTTGGAGAGGATGTTATTTTCCATTTTCATAGCGTCGATCACCAGTACCACATCTCCTTTACTGATCCTGTCGCCCTCTTTGATGTTGATGCGGAAGATCCGGCCTGGGATGGGGGCGATGATCCGGTTCTCATTGCTTCCGGCGGCAGCGGCATCGGCGTGGGCAAGCGATTCATCCGTCAGCAGGTCGCTCCGCATGACGATAAATTCGTTCTGGTTGATGGTCACTTTGGAGAAATCGCCTTCATTCCTTGTGATACTGGCGAAATACGTCTGGCCGTTCACCATGAAATCAACCTCCCCAGCGTCGAGATAGATCAGTCTGACAGCATAGGGGGTATCCTGGATCATGAACTGGTACTCCCCGGGAGCCAGATTCTTTACAGTCACCGGGATCTCCCTGTTCTCATGAACAAGGGTCACCGCCATATGATTTCTCCAGAAGCCGATGGATGTCCATACGCTTCCGCCGTTGGTGCGAGGTGAATCTGGAGCGATCAACCGGCTGTTGAGTGTATAGACCAGGAAACCGGCCATGGCGACGGGCAGTCCGACTGCTTCTTTGCTGTAGGTATTTCTGTTGGGAGCTTGCTTATCTTTCACGGTGATGGTTGATTTTTTAGGTTCACTTTGGGATTTCATTCTTTCGATCTCTTCGAGGAATCTCTTTTTTGCCAGACCGGATTTATAGTCGCGGTACTGTGTTTCATGCATGGCGAATTCGAAGAGTTCTTCATCGTTTTTCCCGGTATCCCATCCGAGCTGATGCATTTCTTCCCGGTATTTTCCCAGTGCATCGGGATAGAGATCCTGGGGTGTCCCAGAATAGAAGTCCTTTCCTTTTTTCTCTGCCAGTCCGATGATTTCGGGGGCCAGCGGGCCGGGCAGTTTACCGGCCTTGCCCAGGATCATGCTCCAGGTGTTCTCATCCATCATGGAGTACCGTTCCTCCCCTTTGGCCATCTGGACGATATTCAGCAGGGCGACATTTTTCACATACTGGCTGAAGGGAGTGACCAGCGGGGGATAACCCAATTTTGGCCATACGAATGCTGTTTCCTCAAAGAGGCTCACCAACAGGTCGTCCTCATTGAGTTCCTTTTTGCCATGTTCCCTCAGGGCGAGGTTGATGGCTGCATGCACTCCTTTTAGGTCGGCCATCAGGCTGCCCATCATCCCTCCCGGCAGCCCGGATGCGATCATCAGGGAGCTCATATACCGGTTCTTGGGGTCGATGAAGTAGCCCAGGAAATCATCCATAAAACTCTGGTTCAGGGCCCTGGCTTCCATGTAGGCATGCATGTTGATCTCAGGTACGTCAAATCCGGCATCTTTGAGCATTTCCCGGATGGTGATCACGTCGGGATGCACCATACCCCAGGAGAGCGGTTCCATGGCCACATCCAGGATATCTGCCCCAGCTTTTGCCACCTCAAGCATCGAGGCAACCGAGAAGCCAGGGCCGGAGTGGCCGTGGTACTGTACCGGCATATGGGGATATTTCTCTTTGATGGCCCTGACCAGCCGCCCCAGCAGGACCGGGCGTCCCACACCCGACATGTCTTTCAGGGCGATCTCGTCGGTGCCGTATTCGACCGCTTTGTCCACCACATGCATGTAATGCTCCACGGTATGCACCGGCGAGTGGGTGATGCTGAGGGCAGCCTGGGAGATCATGCCAGCAGCTTTGGCACCTTTGATGGATAGCTCAAGGTTACGGGGATCATTCAGCCCGCAGAAGGATCTGGCAATATCAACGCCCTGGGCTTTTTTGACCTTGTACATCAACGTTCTCACATCGGCGGGCACGGGGAACATACGGATACCGTTGAGTGCCCGTTCGAGCATGTGTGTCTGGATGCCGGCCCGGTTGAATGGTTTTGTCCACTCCGGCACGGTCTGGTTTGGATTTTCTCCAAACAGCAGGCACACCTGTTCAAATGCACCTCCATTGGTCTCAATGCGGGCGAAGCAGCCCATGTCGATGATGACAGGTGCTATCTTTTTCAGCTGGTCGACGCGCGGCACGTATTTTCCCGACGACTGCCACATGTCGCGGTATATCAGGCTGAATTTGATTTGTCTTTTTGCCATGGTTCTCAGGATATCATTTTAGTACCTTGCTATTGTGTCCAGCTGGGAGGGCGTTTTTCGAGGAACGAGGCCATGCCTTCCTGTCCCTCCCTGGACGCCCTCAACTCGGCGATCAGCCGGGCGGTGTGATCCATCACGGTGTCCATGCACAGTTCGTTGGCGATGGCATAGATCAGTTTTTTGCAGGCTGCCATGGCTTCCGGCCCGCTCGTCATCAGGCTCTTAATGGTAGCATTCACGGTATTGTCCAGCTCTTCCACTGCGACAGATTTGTTGACCAGCCGGAAATACTCTGCTTCTTTTCCCAGGAATCGTCTCCCGGTGATCATCAGGTCGCGCGCACCGTATTCTCCGATGCGTTTGATTACATAGGGTGAGATGGTGGCCGGCACGATGCCCAGTTTGACTTCCGCGAATGCAAATTTGGTGTCATCGGCGCAATAGACAAAGTCGCAGGCCGACAGCAATCCGTTGGCGCCGCCGATGGCTGCGCCATGCACAACGGCCACGGTGGGTTTTGTGCAAGTATAGATCGCGTTGAAGCACCTGGCCAGCTGTAGGCTGTCCTGGTAGTTCTCTTCAAAGCCGAAGGCTGCAATACCTTTCATGTAATTCAAGTCGGCCCCTGCGCAAAATGAGGGCCCTCGTCCCCTTAACAGAACGACCCTGACTTCCGTCATATCATTGACTTCCTGGAAGCAGTCGATGATCTCACCGATCATTTCGGCGGTCATGGCATTATGTTTATCCGGCCTGTTTAACCAGATCGTGCCGGTACGGTCGATAAGCTCGAATTCAAGGGAAGTGAAGGATTTCATGGTTCAATTGCTCAATTATTCTATTGTTCTATTTTCAAATTGTTATTCGGTTAATCGCTCATTTTATTTACCTGCAACTTGTAACCTGTAATCCCGACTTTGTCGTGATCATAGCTTCGCTCTGACCTGCAACCCGTTTACATTCGGAACACGCCGAACTTCTGCTCGTCGAATTTGCGGTTGAGGGATGCTGAGATGCCCATGGCCAGTACCTTGCGGGTGTCGGCGGGATCGATGATACCGTCGTCCCAGAGCCGTGCGGTACTGAAATAGGCAGAGCCTTCGTGGTCGTATTTGTCGAGGATGCTCTTGCGAAGTGCATCGATCTCTTCCTGGGGCATCTGCTTACCTTTGGCCTTGTAGGCTTCTTCCTTGACCTGGATGAGCACACCGGATGCCTGCATGCCACCCATGACGGATATCTTTGAATTTGGCCACATGAACAGCAGCCGCGGGCTGTATGCTCTTCCTGCCATACCGTAATTGCCTGCTCCGAACGAGCCGCCGAAGATCACCGTGAATTTGGGCACATTGGCATTGGCAACGGCATGCACCATCTTCGCACCATCCTTGGCAATACCCTTCCGTTCGAAATCTTTCCCCACGATGAATCCCGTGATGTTTTGCAGAAACACCAGTGGTATCTTGCGCGAGCAGCATAGTTCGATGAAATGCGTGGCTTTCAGGGCCGATTCGGAGAACAGGACGCCATTGTTGGCCAGGATCCCGACAGGGAATCCCATGATATGGGCGAATCCGGTGACGAGCGTCGGGCCGTACCGTTCCTTGAATTCGTGGAAGCGGCTTCCGTCGACCATTCGCATGATGATCTCACGGGGATCGATCAGTTTCCTGAAATCGACCGGAGCAATGCCATAGAGCTCTTCCGGATCAAAGGCAGGCTCTTCCACGGGGAGTATGTCGAGCTCCTGCCGTTCGGGTTTGTTCAGGTTCTGGAAGATGTTCCGGCACATCTGGATGGCATGAATGTCATTATCCGCATAGTGGTCGGCCACTCCCGAAATGGAAGTGTGCACATCGGCACCTCCCAGCTCTTCGGGTGTGACCACCTCGCCGGTGGCCGCTTTGACCAGTGGCGGGCCGCCAAGAAAGATCGTCCCCTGATTCCTGATGATGATCGCCTCGTCGCTCATGGCAGGAACATAGGCACCTCCCGCCGTGCAGGATCCCATGACGATGGAGATCTGCGGGATACGCATCGCCGACATCTTTGCCTGGTTATAGAAGAAGCGGCCGAAATGGTCCCTGTCGGCAAAAACGTTAGCCTGTTCCGGCAGGAATATGCCTCCGGAATCCACCAGGTACACACAGGGCAGGTTATTGTCCATGGCGATCTCCTGGGCACGGAGATGCTTTTTGATCGTCTCCTTGATGTACGTTCCTCCCTTGACGGTGGCGTCGTTGGCAATGAGGACCGTTTCC
The DNA here is from genome assembly GCA_028716265.1 of Bacteroidales bacterium. Lineage (GTDB taxonomy): Bacteria > Bacteroidota > Bacteroidia > Bacteroidales > JAGONC01 > JAGONC01. Next base: position 11,225 of record JAQUQD010000009.1, read on the forward strand.
CGTCCATGGATCACGCCGAGGCCAGTGACAATGCCGGACGACGGATGTTCGTTGTCCATGATGTCGTACGCAGCCAGCGACGACAGTTCGAGAAAGGGGGTGTTGGGGTCGACCAGCTTGTCGATCCGTTCACGGGCCAGCAGCTTGCCGCGCTCTTTGTGCTTCTGAACTGCTTTTTCCGGTCCGCCCCGGATGATCCGGGAATGAATTTCTTTGTATTGATTAAGAAGGATCAGGTATTCTTCTTTGTTTTTCTTGAACTCGGCGGAGTTCACGTCGATCTTGGTTTCTAACTTGAACACGGTCGCAGGGGATTATCTTGTTACCGTTGCAAGTTAGAAAATTTTCATCATCTACTCTTAATTTTTTGTTCATATCAGGGTAACTTTTTAACATTTCCGTATTAATGAGTTGTAAGCTTAAATTACCTTTTACTTAACACCAAGGAACACGATGCATTACACAAAGGAAACACTGATGGACATGGTAAGTATTGATATGGAAGAAAATTTCAAGCAGGTATTGAATTGCGCCGGGGTTCATTCCGCTTTAAGCCCTGGATTATTGGAAAATGCTTATGAAGAATGTCTTTACTATGAAATGGTACAATGCGGACTAAAAGTCGAAAAACAAAAGTTTTACCTCTGGTTTACAGAACCGTTAAATTGGAAGCAGTATACCGGATTGACTTATTTGTTGAAAAACAAATCATTATTGAGATCAAATCAGATGTAACATTTACAGACGTTCATTTCGCTCAGGTTCTGACATATCTCAGATTATCTGGTTGCAGATCAGCTTTACTCGTTAATTTGAATGTCCGTCATTTAAAAGATGGCATAAAAGGATAATCCTTTAATTTTAGTGCCCCTTTGTGAAATCCTTTGAGTGCCCTTGGTGGTTAAAAAACTGAAGTTCAAATCTTTCTTTTATACGAACTCCCTTTTCCGTTCGCTGTACCGTGCAGCATTCGTTGTAAAGGTCGTGTTCGAGGAATAGAATATAGTGATTGTCCGCTGCTTCATTTAAAAAATCTTCCTTTTCCCTCAGGGTGACCATCGGCTGCATATCGAACGATAACATCCAGGAAAGGGGTATGTGAGCAGCGGAGGGGATCAGATCCGCGACAAAGACTATCGTTGCATTCTTGTACCGGATAAATGGGATGACCTGTCCTTCAGTATGGCCGTTAAAGATCCTGACAGTGATGTCGGGAAAGAGTTCGCCTTCTTTTTCAATGAACGCAAACTGGCTGTTTTCGGCTACGGGGGTGAATGTTTCCTTCAGAAAGGAGGCTCTTTCCCTTTTATTCGGGTGGTTGGCGTTTTCCCACTGGTTTCTGCCCACCCAGTAGGTGGCATTGGAAAAGGCAGGGATCAGCCGAGAACGGTCGTCGTTGAACTTTACGCTTCCGCCGCAATGGTCAAAATGGAGGTGGGTAAGGATGACATCCGTGATGTCATCCGTTGTCAGTCCGTATTTTCCAAGGGATTTTCCAAGCGAATCCTCTCCGTCGTTGAGCCCGTAGAGGCGGCAGAATTTTTCATCATGGTATTCACCGGTCCCATTGTCAATCACTATTTTCCGGGTTCCTGTGTCCACCAGCAGGCAACGCATGGCCCAGGTGCACAGGTTGTTCTCATCGGCAGGATAGGTTTTTGACCACAGGGTCTTGGGCACCACGCCAAACATGGCTCCTCCGTCGAGCTTAAGGGTGCCGGTGGGGATGGGATATAATTTCATAACAGACATCATCTGTTTATTTATAGAACACAGATTACACGGATGACACAGAAATTCGCGGAAATTTATCCGGAATAATCCGTGTTATCCGCGTTATCTGTGTTCCAGTATAAACAAATGTATACTGCAAATGTTCAAAACGAAAGGTGAGCGTTCATTCGTACTCTTTGACCAGGATCTCGTTTCTGATCACCCTGAGTCCGTTTTCGGCGAGGGCACGCATTTCGTCCTCGCCGGGGTAGACATGGACGGGTCCCAGTTTATAGATCCGTTCGATGATCATGTTGACAAATCGTTTGCTATGGGCTATTCCTCCGGTGATCAGGATTCCGTCGACTTCGCTTTTCAGCACGGTGACCATGGCGCCGACATGTTTAGCCACCTGGTAGGCCATGGCTTCGATGATCAGTTTTGCCATGGCATCTCCTCCTGCGGCCCGTTGTTCCGCATCATAGGCGCTGTTGGTCCCCAGGTAAGCCACCATTCCCCCTTCCCCGGTGATCATCTTTTTGATTTCCTTCTGGGAGTATTTCCCGCTGAAGCTCAGGTTGACCAGGTCGCCGCTGGGCAGTGTGCCGCTTCGTTCCGGAGTAAAGGGGCCTTCACCGTCGAGTGCCTGGTTGACGTCGATCACCTTTCCTTTACAGTGAGCTCCAACGGAAATGCCACCTCCCAGGTGGATGACGATCAGGTTGAGGTCTTCGTACCGTTTCATGACCGAGCGGCAATGGTTTTCGGCCACCGCTTTCTGGTTCAGCGCATGGAAGATGGATTTGCGCTCAAAAAGAGGATGACCGGCGATCCGGGCCAGGTCGCTGAGTTCGTCAACGACCACGGGATTGGTGATATAGGCCTTTGCGCCTGGCAGTGACCTGGCGAGATCCTCGGCGATAAGGCCACCCAGGTTGCTGGCATGTTCCCCGTAGATCGCCTGCATCAGGTCCTGCTTCATGCGTTCGTTGACCTCGTAAACCCCCGATGGGATGGGTTTGAGCAGGCCGCCGCGCCCGACGATCGCCTGAAGGGTACTCAGGTCGATGTCTGCATCCTTTAATTGTTCGATGATGATCTGTTTCCGGAACTGGTACTGATCAGCCACCTTGGGGAAGGAGGCGATCTCTTCCCTGGAATGACGCAGGGTTTTGGCAAAGATCGGCTGGTTCTCTTCGTAGACGGCAATTTTCGTAGAAGTGGAACCCGGATTGATCGCCAAAATCCTTATAGAGGTCATAGCTGTTTATTAAGGGAATCCGGTCATGTGTTTAATCCATCGCGGCTGCCAGGGCGATGGATAGAAATTTACTGCGTTCGTTATCAGCGCGGGAAGTCAGCACGATCGGAACCCGTGCACCCATGATCACAGCAGCAGCGGTGGCTCCCCCGATGAAATTCAATGCTTTGTACAAAAAGTTGGCACCGTTGATCTCAGGCGCCACAATGAGATCGACATCCCCGGCCACATCGCTTTCGATGTGCTTGAGCTCGGCAGATTTTCTCGAAACCGCATTATCCAGTGCAAGCGGACCATCCACGATACATCCCTTGATCTGGTTCCGTTTGTTCATCATGGAAAGGGTGGCTGCGTGCATGGTGGCTTCCATTTTTGGATTGATCGTTTCCACCGAACCGATCACGGCCACTTTGGGCACTTCCACGCCAAGCTTATGAAAAGCATCCACTGCGTTGTTGATGAGGGCCACTTTATCCTCGAACGTTGGATTGACGTTCATGGCGGCATCGGTCAGCCCGAGAAGCTTATGGTAGTAAGGGGATTCGAAAAAAGCCACGTGGCTCAGCAGATCTCCGGCCCTCAGCCCATTCTCTTTGTCGAGCACGGCCCTGAGCAGGTACTGGGTACTGACCAAACCTTTCATCAGCACATCCGCATACCCTTCCCTGACCAGGCGTGTAGCCTCGTAAGCAGCCTGAACGGAATCAGGGACATGAATGATCTCAAAGGGGCTCAGGTCAAATTGGAGCTCTTCGGCAATGGTGGTGATCGCTGGCTTATGTCCGATCAAGATGGGTTCGATCCATCCTTCCCCTATTGCATGCTGTATCGCTTCCAGTACCTCGTAATCTCCCGCTGCAGCGATGGCTATTCTTCTCCTGGGCCTTTTCTTCGCCAGCTCAACCAGTTCGTTCAATTTGCTAATCATATCCCTTCTGCTTTTCTGTTTTTTCGTGCCACAAAGGTAAGGATTTCCTGATGCAATTACTTCGTATGGTAATCAATCATTCGCTGGATTGCATCCAGGCAGACACCGCAAAAGACATCCCCATCGAATGTATTCATCAGGCAATCATGGGCGGGACGATAAACGCCTCGGGTGGCATACCCGCCTCCCTCAAAAACTCCGATGACCTGTTCGTTTTCCTTGGTGTCCGGAGTGGGGACAGGCACACCATGCGAAATCATGGAGCCCCATTTCCTGTCAAAATTGACCAGTGTCGTCAGATTGGGCTCCCAGGGCTCGACATCAGGAGGATAAAAATCATTGTAAGACACATCACCAACGTATTCATCACCCAGTCCTGCAAAGCCATGGCCAAACTCATGGACGATGATCTTGGCCGAGCTGAGGTTGCCACTCACACTCACACAATATTGGTTATATATCCCGCCGCCGCCGTATTTATTCTGGTTGACCAGGACATAGATCTGATCCCAGGGAGCATTGGCGGCCAGGTCGTACATGGTCCTGTTGGCTCGTGTCATGCAGTACCGTTCACTGTCGAACGTATAGAAACTGGTTTCGAGGAGAGAATTCTTCCATACGCTGTCGGCTGGAATATCGTTGCCCGACTCCTGCGAAGGGGCCAACACACACCGTATATTGAACTGCTTCCGGTTGGACCGGAAGGGCTCGAAGTTGAACAGGTTCTCTGCAAACTGAAGGCAGTCCTTTTTAAATTTTTTCATCTCCCGGGTAGAGTATCCATCGGGCAGGAGCACAATATCCACTTTCAGGGAAGGATCGCCATGGACCTGCACATCAAAAACAGGAAAGGACATTCTTTGCTCCGGATTTGTGAAATAATCGGATGGTTCGAACACGTATTCAAATTTTTTTTCGGATACACCTATCCGGTTGCGTGTGTAAAGCTCGATCCGTGCTGGATTTTTAGGACAGGGCATGCAAACGGTTTCAGCGAAACTCTTCTGGATTTTTGTTGCCTCGGTTGTGGTCTGCCATTCCATGAACAGGGTGCTGTATCCCCTCGAAAAGATCAGCTGGCCGGTAGCCAGGTCAAACGCCTTTACCTGATACTCGCCGTATCCGAACGGATCGATCAGGTTGGTCTTTGATCCTCCCCAGTAAGGCTCAGTCTTTACTTCGTCCAGGAAATAGAAGTCTTCGGTGCTGTTGCCAGCATGCTGGTAATCGATCCGAAGGGTTTTGTTGTCAAAGTGAACATCAAACTGGGCAGTACCCTGGAAAAGGAGGCTCATGAAGAGGCAGGTGAACAGGGATCGCATAAAATACAGTTTAAATATTCATGCGAAGATAGGGAAAAAGATCGTTGCCTTCAGAACGTTCCAAATTTCAGGGTCAGGCCGAAGTTGAATCCGTTGAGGGCATGCTCATCGATATCGCCCATCTTCAGATCCTGGGTGATCCGGTATGTCACGGCAAATCCCACACGCATGGCCCTGACCAAATTCAGCTCAAGCTCAACGCCCGGTTCAAAGACAAAGAATGCGCCTGCATAGTCGGCCCACCAGTCATCCCAATGTTCATCCGGATCATGGTTTTTGACCATGGCCATTCCCCCTCCCCCAATGAGGATCGGAAAGGCGAGGTGAACCGGCTTGAGCGGGAACAGGATGGGCTCGACCAGGAAACCGCCATATCCGCCAGCAAGGAATTGATCGGGCGAATCGTTCTGGTTATCCCATTGTATGTCGCTGATGAATCCATACCCTGCCAGGCCGATCGTCAGCCTGTGGTCGATGAGCCAGCCGCCCCGCATTCCGAAAAGGAAGGCGTCTTCGTCGTTAATGTTCGAATAATTGAACATGAGGGCTCCGTACCCTCCATTATCCACATTTTCCCCGAACAGGGTCTGGATCTTTTCATCCCCTCCGGTTGTCTCAGTTTCGGTCTGAGCAGACACAGCGGCACCTGTCAGTAACAGGACGAGAAGAATTACGTGCTTTTTCATAATGAACCAGGGTTAATCATTGTTAAATTGTTAAATTGTCAAACTGTCAAATTGTTAAACTGTTAACTGTCAACTGCCAACCAACTACCCCGGAACCACCTTCCCTGATCCGGAAATCGTTGTCTTGATATGGCTGGGGTTTCCACGGTAGTAGACCGAACCGCTACCCGTGATCTTTACATCAAGGTACTTGCTGACGGATACATAGACGTTTCCGGATCCCGAAATAGTTACATAGCAGTTTTCCTGGGTGAGACCGTAAGCCCTGATGTTACCCGAGCCGGTTATGGTCAGGTCACTATCGAGGGTTTCGCCCCAGATATGAATATCTCCCGAACCGGTTATGGTGGCTTTGAGGTCATTGGTCGCTGTTCCCAGGTCAATGTTTCCCGATCCCCCAAGCCATGCTTCAACCTGTTGGGCATCGACTTCCATGTCGATATTTCCCGATCCGGTCAGGTCGATTTCAAGGGAATGTGTTTCAAACTCCGAATTTCCCTGAATATTTCCCGATCCGGTCAGGATGACTTTTTCCAGGTGTTTTACCCTTACGGTGATCTTCACCGGCAGATGGTTGTCCAGACAATAATGTTTCTGCTCACGTAAGCTCAGGGTGGATCCATTGACCACGGTCTGGATGTAGTTCAGCAGATTGGATTCAGCCTCGACGATGACCTGCTCGATCGAATCCTGGATGATGAATACATCAAAGAAACTCTCGGAGGAAATCCCGGTGAAGGATCCCACAACCCTTGTTTCAGTATTGATCGTGCCGTTGCCATCGATGCAATTGACGGGCCCGTCACAGCCAACATAGGTCACAACCGCAGAACAGGCGATGAAAAGCAGAAGAATTACTTTATTGTTCATTTTTTTGGATTTGAAGGATTAGAATCGGATACTAAGATACTGCCAATAAGTTTAAAATCATAGTATTTGCTCCTTAATTAATGGTTCCCTGCAGAGAAATGCCCATCTAGTTGCCACGGAATAAAAATTAAGTGATTTTAATTGTAAAACGTTCATACCTTATTTATATTTGCCTGATTGCTTTTATTCATCAAAAATATTTAAATTTATTGAGTATGAAAAAATATTGGCTACCGCTGGTATTTTTCATCATCGGGATCGTTTTTCTTTTGCTGCATTTTTTAATGTCGGCGGGAGGGACCGGTGACCTCGATGTGGACATCCAGCCTACAAGTTACGTCATGCCTGCGGCGTACAAGGTCTACTCCAACGAAGAGGCCATGGATGGCAGGTTTTTTTTATGCAAGCTACTGCTGACCAACGAAGGCGGCGGGGAGCTGCGGAACCTGAAGGTATCGTATCAGATTCCGGGGTATGTGGAGTGGACTGACCTGGACAAGATCAAATACCTTGTTGCGGGGCAGAGTGCCGTCCTTACGGTGTATCCCCATTTCAGCCCCTCCATTGTAGATAAGACCAGCACATCCAAAGAAAGAGGGAACATACGTATTCAGTATGATACCAGGCAGGGAAGCGATGAGTTTGAAAAGTCGTTCGCCTTTGAGATGCGGGGGCGAAACGATCTTGTTTACAGTTCCATGCCTGTCCAGGAGATCGTGAGCTACCCTGACATGTTCGAAAATCTCGCCTTGGTTTCCTGTTTTATCACGCCGGAAGATCCGATCATTAAATACTACACACAGAATATCCAGCAGAAAATATTAAAAGGCGAAGCAGCGGCTGTCATGAACTCAGATGAAGAAGCCGTCCGGTTTCTGCTGGGGGTGTACGAGGCCACGCTGCGGGCGGGTATGGTGTACAGCGGGACAAGCGGCGTTCCGCATGACCTCGGGGATGTCAACTCGATCATCCAACATGTACGCCTTCCCAGGGAAGTGGTGACCGGAAACACAGGCCTCTGCATCGAGCTATCCACCCTCTATGCAAGCGTACTGTCCTGCGCCGGATTGCATCCGTTGATATTTTTCATTCCCGGTCATGCTTATCCAGGCATACAGGTCAATAACAATTTCTATGCGATCGAAGCAACGGGGATCGGTGGGGAAGGACTGGGGAACGTTGCCTCAGCAGAAAAAGCGTTTGAGTTGGGGATGAAGGAGCTTAAGGAGTTCATACAAAAGGTCCAGGAAGGGGATCCGCGCTATATGTACGTGGATATCCAGCAATTGTTTGCCGCGGGTGTGAATCCGATGGAGCTCAGGGATGATACATATTTACGCCAGAAAATTGATCAGATTGTCGGCTCATGGGATGGGAAGGGCACCAGGCAATTTAATCCAAATGTCGGAACGCAACGTGCCTATAACACCGGAGGAGGTCAGAATCAGGGAGGGAACGAGAATGCCGGCGGAGGCGGAGGAAGCAATATGATGTCGTATGCAGGACCTGTCAGGTTCAGCTACCCGGGTGGATGGATGCGGTACGACAATCCTTCACCTGGCTTCCCTGCACTGGTTTCTCAGATCGAAGCTACCGACGGCACTACCAGCATCAGCGTCTACCGTATCCAGGGTACTGCCAATCCCGATGAGGCCATGTACTACCTGGTTCAGTCGTATATGAGTGCAGGTGTAGACATCCAATATCAGAACAACGGACCATCCGGTGGCTTTTCCCGTTATTCCGGCCAGTCCTCTTCCTACAATGGTGTGTTCAACTGGGTGGGCTATTTCAAACCTTCCGGGGGAGGTGTAGTCGGAGTCACAGTCGGTGCACCGTACAGCTATTATTCCCAGGTTCAGGGAACGATCAATCAAATTGTTTCAACCATCCGATAAACCGATAGCTATGAAAAAGTATTCCCTATTCATGATCTGCTTTTTTTGGATTGTCATTACCTATGGGCAGGGTGGCGAACAAATGAAGCAAAATATGCTCTTCAGGATTGATTCTCTCGGCAATGCGGTCATTGAAGTCAGTTCCAAAATGACCGCCACCCAGTGGCAGCAGTGGGAAAACACCTACGGAGGGAAAAATATATCCCTTTTCAAAAGGGACATCAGCCGGACGTTGAATCAGTTTTCGCTGTATGATTTCGATTACCAGGCCGATGAAATGGAACGGATGTTCAGGGTGACCTTCAAGGCCAAAGGAGTGGCCCGTTATATGGGCAACAACGAATGGCTCGCAGAAATGGGGATGAAGGATCCTGATTTTTCAAAGCTTGATGATAATTCTTTTCTGATTACCACGACGTACAACGAAGGAGGAGTGCTGGTCCAGCAAAACAACACCATCCATTTTCCAAAAAAAGCGTCCAATATTAAGGAAGATACCGATGAGCTGGGATATGCCACGTTTACCTATGACCTCAAACCCGTATCAGGCGGTACGCCCCTGTTCCTGATCATAGGATTGGCTTTTATTGTCCTGGCCCTTCTTTCGGCATTATTTTTTAAATTCAAACCTGTGAAGGTTCAGCAATAGATTTTTTTCATATCTTTGAGCCATAATGCATTAATATGACGCTGAACTGTCTGTTATCCATTCTGGCCACCAAGAATTACCTGAACGTAAAAAAAAGGGACGTTTATCCATTTACCCTCCTGAATGATGTAGCGTGAAATGATCATTTCATTTTACGCGGATTAATTAATTCCTTATATTAATCTACGAGAAAATCACATGGAATTACCTTTTGCAGAATCATACAAGATTAAAATGGTTGAAGTGATCCGCCGGAGTACCCGGGCGGAAAGGGAGAAATGGATACAGGATGCGCGGTTCAATGTTTTCAACCTCCGCAGCGATCAGGTCTTTATCGATTTGCTGACCGACTCGGGTACGGGTGCCATGAGTGACCGTCAGTGGTCGGAGATGATGCTGGGGGATGAGAGTTACGCTGGCTCCTCATCCTATTACAAAATGAAGGAAGCCATCAGGGACATCATGGGCTTTGAGTATTTTCTACCCACCCATCAGGGCCGGGCTGCAGAGAACGTGCTCTTTTCCACCATGGTCAAAAAAGGCGACCTGGTGCCTGGGAATGCCCATTTTGATACCACCAAGGGTCACATCGAGTTCCGCCGGGCAGAAGCAATCGACTGTACCATTGATGAAGCTTTTGACACCCAGATCTCACACCCTTTCAAAGGGAATGTCGACCTCGGGAAGCTGGAACATGTGCTGAAAAGCAATCCGGCAGAAAGGATCCCTATGATCATACTGACTGTTACCTGCAATACTTCCGGAGGCCAGCCAGTATCCATGGAGAACATCAAAGCCGTTCATTCCCTGGCGAAAAAGCATGGGATCCCGGTTGTGTTCGACTCGGCACGTTTTGCAGAGAATGCCTATTTCATCAAGATGCGGGAGAAAGGGTATGGACACAGGACCATCCGGGAGATCGTGCGGGAAATGTATCAATATGCTGACGTGGCTACCATGAGCAGTAAGAAGGATGCTATCGTCAACATGGGTGGCTTCATTGGTTTCAAAGATCCGGAGCTGTTTCGCCGTGCGAGTCTTTATAACATCATGTTCGAAGGATTCATCACCTACGGAGGCATGTCGGGCCGGGATATGAATGCGCTGGCGCAGGGACTGTATGAAGGTACTGAGTTCGACTACCTGGAAAGCCGGATACGGCAGGTGGAATATTTATGGAACCGCCTCAACGACCTGGGGATCCCCGTACAACAACCCGTGGGTGGCCATGCGGTCTTTGTGGATGCCAAACGGTTCCTTCCGTTCGTACCAGCATCGCAGTTCATCGCACAGACTCTTGTGGTCGAGCTGTACCTGGAAGCCGGGGTCAGGGGTGTGGAAATCGGAGCGTTGATGGCCGACAGGGACCCCGTGACGCGTGAGAACAGATACCCTTCTCTGGAACTGATGCGGCTCACCATTCCACGGAGAGTGTACACCAACAACCATATGGAGGTTGTTGCCGTGGCCCTGAAAAACATCCATGACCGGAAGGATTCCATCACCACCGGGTATCAAATCAAACACGAAGCATCGTTGCTGAGGCATTTTACAGTGGAGTTGGAGAAGATATAGGCATTCGTGGTTATTCATGGTCATTCGTTGTTATACAATCGTTATTCATAGTCATACAATAGTTATTCATAGTTATTAATTGATTATCAACGAATAACAACAAATCACACGAGGCACGCAGTGCCGAGCAAATAACCACGAATAATCCTTTTATCGCAACACAATGTCCGTAATCCGTCTAACAAAAGCCTTCACCTTTGAAATGGCCCACGCCCTGCCAGGTCACGATGGACCCTGCAAGCATATTCACGGGCATACCTACGAACTGTTTGTAACCATCACAGGCAATCCGATCGGTGATCCTTCCTCTCCGAAATTCGGGATGATCATGGATTTCAAGGATATCAAATCACTGGTGAGAGAGGCGGTGACCGATGAATTTGACCATGCCCTGGTCATGAGAAGGGATACGGCAGAAATGCTGAAAGACAGCTCAGGAAATGTGCTTTTCCATCGGTTGATCGTAACGGATTTTCAACCCACGACTGAAAACCTGGTTACTGAATTTGCAAGACGCCTTCAGGAAAAGCTGCCGCAGCATGTCAAGCTGCACAGCCTCCGGTTAAGGGAAACCATGACCTCTTATGCGGAATGGTTTGCCCAGGATAATCAGTAAATAGCGGCATCAATTATTCATCCTTGAACTCTTCCATCGTCCAGGCTGGGATACCGGTATAATACAGGTCGAATCCGCCGCTGCCACCGGGGCGGTTGGACGAGAAAAGCATGAGCTCGTTGGTGAATCCGCTGACCTTCAAAACGATCGGGCGGTATTCATCAGAGGCTGTATTGATCTTTTCACCGAAATTTTTGGGAGCGCTCCAGGAATAGTTTTGCCTGCGGGAATAATACAAATCGAATCCGCCGTAACCTCCGGCCCGGTCAGAGGCAAACACCATCAATCTCCCGTTGATGAAAGGGCATTTGTCATCGGCTTCAGAATTCAATGTGCTGTTCTTTTCAACCGGCCAGACAGTATCAGCCGAAAAAAAGCGGATCTCGTCATAGCCCTCAGGAACGTTCGTCTGATAAATGTCGTAATCCCCCTCCCTGTCAGAACAGAAATAGATTTCCCGGATCTGCTCCGGATAATTGTACCAGTCAGAATAATTGATGAAGTTATCCCCGTAAAATCCCATATAGCATTCATTAGCCTCCGTGTTCAGGGCATTGATCCTGATCAACCCGTATTCTTCCGAGAGCGTATCATAATCAGCATCCCTTTCCAGCAGGTACCAGGCATCATACAGATCCTGGCTGCCAGAGGTATCGGTCGAGAAAACAAGGTGGTTGAGGTATACCTCATAGCCTTCCCAGTAATGGTAAACAAAGGAGTTGGGACCCATCTCATTACCGGGTGTGTTGACCATGGTTAAAAGGGAATCAAGATAAGCATGGAAATTCATATCCTGATTGGTGCGTGAATCAATGGTAAGTTCCCCATTGTCATGGTCGCAGAAGATATAGGCGTTCCTGGCTATCACATCAAAATCCTGCCCGAATGAACTTCGGTTGCTGGAAAAATGCAGCATCAGCTGGTACTCAATGAACGGAGCAGCCAGATTGTAATCGTCATAAGGGGAGTTGACGGATGTAAAGTTCTGAACCTGACCGGAAAACGAGCAGTCTTCGTACGACCCGTACCAGGGACACCCCGTTAGCAGGAGCAATGAGCCAACGATCAACGATAAAATGAACCTTTTCTGCATCCCTTTATTTTACGATTCTTTTGATCACCCTGATGGTCGTATCGTTCCCAACGCTCAGAATGTATACGCCATTATTTAAATTACTGATATTCAAATTAATAAGATGATCACCAGCATCACAGGTTTTATAAGATCCCCATACCTGCTGTCCCAGCTGGTCATACACGGCAACCGATAGCAAGGTCTTTTCAGTGAGTCTGACAGGCAATACAGCCACATCGTTGACCGGATTCGGATATACCTCTCCAACCGATACGAGGCACGGATGAGGTTCCTCAACCGACAGGGTATTGTACACTTCCGTTTGTGTGATGGTGAATTCCACAATCACCAGCGGATGTTCCTCATTGAGGGTGATCCAGGCAGGATCGGTCACTTTTCCGGGCACTTCGGCATGCACTTTATAGGTTCCCCATGCCAGCGACGGGAATCCAAAACTGCCAAGGTCAGAGGAATAAGCATATTCAATGGGTTCCTCACCCTGGTCCATCAGGATGATCTCGATGCCTGTGACGGGTTCTCCATCCCTGAAAAGGCCATAGCTTGCATTCACTGTTCCGTTGATCTCTCCCGCACCCGGGTTGTAATCACCGGCTGACACCAGGTAGATATCATAGGGATTGACGGGTTCGCCCAGGGTGATCATGTCGGCATCTGTCCATGTCACCGCATCGATATAATAGGTAGGCAGGAAATTCCCGAAACCTGAAGAACCTTCCAGAAGCTCTGCCAACAAGTAATAGTTGCCCTCGCCGACCTGTGTGAAAAAGAAATGGCCGATGCTGTCGATGGGCTGAATGGCTAACAGCATCATTTCTCCTGAGGGGTTGGCCAGGTACAGCGATACCTGCCCGATATCTGCAAAGGTGTTGCCCATGATCACCTGGCCTGTGAGGGTAAACTGATCCTCACACCCGCCCCCTACACCGATGGTCTGGCAGGAAACCGCATAGCAGCTGTCGTTCAGCGTTGAATCCATGAGCCATGTTGTGATAAGGCACACAGTGTAATATTCTGAACCTCCCGGAGGATAGGTATGCGTCACGGTCTGACCTTCGCCGGTGGTTCCGTCTCCAAAATCCCAGACATATGTGTCGGCCTCAAGCAGCATCCCCCCTCCATATACCTCTCCGATAAAGGTGACTGTCAGGGAATCCTCAAGGTAATAATTGAAATAATTATAGCAGTCGAACGGTGGCAGCCCCCCTGCATATACGTCCTCGCAGTACATACTCTCACAGGTGCCTGCGGAATCCCAGATGGTCAGGCAAACCATGTAAACGCCGGAATCGGCCCAGATATGGATGGGATTGGGTAGGGAAGAGGATTCCCCGTCGCCGAAATCCCACAACCATACATCATGCAGTCCCATCGAGCTATCGAAAAACTGGAAAGCAAGTTGATTCAGGGAATCGGCCACCGGATAGTAATAGAACCAGGCCTGGCAATCCATGGGATTCCCGCCAACCCAGACTTCCTGACAGGTAACATCCATGCAGGAATCGCCGGTCGAATCGATCGTGAAGGTGGTCAGGCAGATGTTGTAGTACATGAAGAGTGGTGGGTCCGGGGGGTATGTGTGCGTTACATTCTGCCCTTCCCCATAGCTTCCATCTCCGAAATCCCAGAAATAGGAGACTGGATTCGGCGAACTGGCAGTACCTGTAAAGGCAAATGTATATCCGTCATTGGTGGTGTACATAAAAGCATTCTCACAATCTGAAGGCCCACCCAGGACCATCAGTTCCATGCACATTGTATTCTCGCAATTACTTTCTGCATCGGAGATCGTCAGACAAACAACATAGATGCCCTCACCGGAATAGGTATGGGTTGGATTTTGTTCATCAGAAGCTGTGCCGTCATCAAAGTCCCAGAACCATGAATCTGGGAGCGTTCCATCCGGAAGATAGCTCATATCAACAAAATGAAATGTCATCAGATCAAGGCTGTCGGGATAATAAATGAAGGATGCCCAGCATTCCTGGGGCAGAGAATCGCTACAAATGGTGAAATTGGCCACGATGGGCCCGGTCAGATTCGTCACCAGTGTATCATGCATCATGTAGTTGCAATCGAAGGTGTAGATCATGACCGACTCAGCCAGGAGGGTGTTTAAAAAGATCGTATCCCGGTAATACCCTTCTTCATCTGTCTGAAATTCATAAAAGCCCAGGCTGTCGTTTAGGGCAGCATACACTGTGTGATTACTGACCGGGATCAACAGATCGATGTCTGTCACCTGACCGCTGAGAGGAACAACGTTCTGCTGAGCAACGGTGACAATCGCAGGAAGGGAGGAGAGTAAAACAAACAACTGAATCCTTTTCATGGTCTTACGTTTTAAATGTTTTTAAACTGGCAGTGCTACACTATTGCAGGATGTATTACAGACAAAGGATTTTCGCAACCGTTGCCTGTAAAAATAGGATTATTTTACAACTTTTTCAATATCAGTATGTTTAGCACACTTGTCCTTCATTTCAACAAGTTTTTGTCAGAAGTGGAAGCTGATCCCGGCGCGGACCCCAAAGGAGTACGGTGGCCAGCCGGATTCACTCGCGTCATAGACTGTTTTAAAATACTGCCGGTATGTTGGTTCCAGCGACACGCTGATCTTGTTGGTTACGAGATACCGGGCGCTGATGCCCGTGAGGAATTGCCAGTTGCTGTGCCTCCTTGTGGGCGTCTGATCTTCCATCTTTATATTTTCTGCAGTCAGGTCAGCGAAGTCCAGATCCGATTTCTTTTCATTCAACAGCAGCGACAAGCAGGGGCCACCCACCACAGAAAATGAGAACCTTTTGTGATTCAGGAACGAGTACCCGACCTGAATAGGGATCTGCAGGTAGGTATAGGCATTATCGGTCCGGTAGGTTTCATTGTAGAACACCGTATCATAAAGACCATGTTCGTCAACGCTGTAGGTGATGGAATCGTAAACCGGATTCCCTTCACCTTCAAACGTCATCCCGATGTAATAGCCCGTCATCTCATATTTACTGTAATTCACCTGATAGTTGCCGTCGTCCTGGGAACGGCTTATACCCGCTCCCGAACGCAGGACCAGGTTTCCTAAGTGAACAGAGGCAAGGAGCTCCTGCGTAAAGCTTGACTCGAATTTCCCCGGGTCGGTCCGGTAATTGGTCCATTCCGGCAGGAAATGAATGCCGGCCGAGAATTGTGCCGGATCTCTGTAGTCTGCTTTTCTTAAACGGATCCGTTCATCCTGATGAATGTTTCGGCAGGTCATCGGGAAGATCCCGGGTGCGACATGGGATTCGCCTGACAGGAAAGGTGACTCCAGAGGAGGCAGCCTTCTCAGTGATTGTGAAACCTGTGCAGTGGAAGGATTTGGAGTTAACTGATCCTCATTTGCACGGAGATCGCGGTCAGAGGGTGGTACCTTTTCGCTGGTGCCGCTTCGTTCAGTCATTGGCGGAGTGGATCGTTGATGGTTATCATGGGGATTATCCTGGAGTATGTTTCCTTGCTTTGCGGATGAATATTCAGTTTGAATAGCCTGAATATCAGTGGTACTAGGGGGAGCCTGATAGACGGCTGATGTGTTTTGATCATGAAGCGATTCCGATGGAATGGTCAGATCCGTCGTCAGCCCTTTTCCGGTAACGTTTTCACGTTCAGTTGAAGAGGGCCAAATCAGGTAGGCGGTCACACCTGCTCCTGCAAGAAGCAGTGCTCCGATGATATTCTGGATGCTCAGCAGGTGGAAAGGACCAGTATGCAGATGGTTGAACCTGCTTACGATGTTGTTCCAGACCTTCCCGGAGGGCTTGACCTGGTATCCCTCCAGTTTTTGCCGGAACAGATCATCTATTTTATCACGTTCGTTTTTCATATTACCGTTTATTTGCATAATCCAGTGAGCGATGGAGAATAACATTCCGCAACGTTCTCCTGGCTTTGAATAACTGGGTCTTGGAAGTATTGACAGAAATATTCAGAGTTTCAGCGATTTCCTGATGGGAATAACCCTCAATCGCATACATATTGAAGACCAGCCTGTATCCATCGGGCAAATCCTGCACCATTTTCATGAGATCATCTTCTGTAAGGTCTTCAACGGGCAGGTTATCATTTTCTTCCCCTGTCTCACCGGGCGGATGTGTTTCTTTCATTTCTTCCAGGCTGACGAGAAATCCTTCTCTCGCCTGTTTGTTGTAATGGTCGACCGCCGTATTGACCATGATCCTTCGGATCCAACCTTCCAGTGATCCCTCCTGCCGGTACTTGCTGAGGTTGGTGAAGACCTTGATGAATCCTTCCTGCAGCACATCTTCTGCCTCGGCCAGGTTTCGGCCATAACGAAGGCATACACCAAGCATCTTTGCAGCATAGCGTTTGTAGAGCAGGGCACAGGCCTTACGCTTTCCCTGAATACACCCCTCAACTAGCTTCGGATCAGGGATCATCCGGTCGGTAATTTACAGGTAGACGATTCATCTTCAAAAAAGTTGTCTGAAGATAACAAAACTTTACCCCATGCGAACACAGGGATTAAACTATTTGATCTAAAGATAGATAAAAAACCGGCAGACTGCACTCCTACCGGGTAAGGATCAGTTTGGCGGCAGTGGTTTTACCTTCAGAGGTTATGCAAAGAAAGTACACTCCGCCGGGGGCCGGTACTCCTGAATCGCTGGTTCCATCCCACTGCAGCGAACTCGTGCCGCCAGGGGCCCGGAATTCTCCGAAGGATTTGATCCGTTGCCCGGAAAAATCAAAGATAACGGCTTGGAGGGTCCTTTCACTGTTCAGATCAAGATCGATACGCACCATGTGGCTGAACGGATTTGGCGATAATTTCACAGAAACATCATTCTGCATGTTGCTGTCCGTTCCAGGGATCAGGTCGTAATCTATCCCGACGATCACCTGATGAAGATCGTACTGGGATAGAATATCAAGGGTATCATACACCATCCAGACCAGGGGGCTTAACACTGGTAAACCGATTTTAACATTAAGTGTCAGCGAATCACCTCCACCCAGCATGTATGGCAGGGTAATCTCCCAGGGTTCGATATACCACAAAATCATACCCCAGCCCCAATGTTCGATTTCATTGATCTGGACGCTGTAAGGAGTAGGATTCTTTATGGTAAATTCCTGGCCCTGCTCCATCTGGTCGTAATTCAGGTAGATCAGGGAATCCTCTGACAGGGTGAGATAGGGAAGCCCCTGAACGGTGAACAGGACGGGCAGTTCGATCTGGGGCTCATCCGGATCATTCGAGGAAATGATCAGCTGGCCGTTGTATTCTCCGGGATCCAGTGTGGTAGCATCAAAGCCCACTTCGATCTGTGTCATTCCGCCCGGGACGACAAAACCCGACGTGGGGACAGGGCTGAGCCATGGTCCAGGATCGATGGTTTTCCGGAAGGTCATGGTAATACCGGTCGCCTGATGCCCACCCTCGCTGAAGGAATCTTCGATCCATATTTTCCAGATCCCCATCATGGTTTCCCCGTTAAAGGCATCCGAGTTGACGGTATAGGTTCCAGGGGCGATGTTGCCTGATATCTGGAAGATGGTCCCTGAAGGAGATTCCACCCAGAACGAGGCCCCATTGATCAAACCGGGATACATAGTGTACCAATCGTATGTGATGCTCCACTGGCTGATGACCTCATCCTGCCCGACGGTCACATCCGTCCATCCCAGTTCCTCGTAGGTGTTATCAGTAAAGGCAGTGGGCGATGGGCTGTCAGGTACCTGATAAGGAAAATGCTCATAGCTGACCGTGTTTGGCTCTATTTCAAAATTGAGCTGCATGTTACCTGTGTTGTGGATGAGCAGGTAATAGGTGATCGAAGATCCTGTGAGGCAGGATCCGGCAAGATGATCTTCATCGATAAGGATATCAGGCTGGTAGTTGACCTGGATCCTGAACTGATGGGGATCAGCAGATCCGATGTACGGATGATTGGCCGTATTTCCCGCCTGATCCGTTGCGGTGATGAAATAGGAGATCACGTCGTTTTCACTGGCACCGGGAATGGAGGCTGTGTAGAGAGTATCATTCTGGGTGGTCATGACGATGGGAATGAAACTTCCGCTGTTGATCCTGTAATAGACTTTGACAGACGTCGAGTTCAGAGCGGCACCGCTCATGGGAACGACAGTTGCCTGGACAGGATATGTGTCCTGTTGTGGTTTTGTACCCCATAAAGGCATATGCCTGATCCATAACATATCCCTATCTGCTATACCTTTGGCACGGCAGTGGATGGCATCGGTATTTTGCCAGTCGGGGCCCTCTTCCGCATAAGTTCCAATGATTTCGTAACCGGGCATGGCTTCCTCGTAACCGGCAATGGCTTCATCATCCCACGGACCTCCTGTCAGGGGAACGAACACTTTATTGTTGAGGATCAGGGAATTGGTATAGGGTGTGCCGGGAGATGTACCCGGAGTAAAAACCCTATACACTTCATAAGGTTTGCCCCATCCGCTGGTCTGTCCTTCAAAATAGGCAGCGATACTTTCAAATTCTCCGTAGCGCGGATCATTCGATGGTACCTGCCCGATAAGAACCTTATCCACATCCAGGAACTTTCCCCAGCAATCGATGTGTTCAATGTATTCATTCAGGGGATCATCCAGCACATGGTAATCACTCAGGCCCAGGTATGCAGACATCATCGAATCAACTTCTTGGGGAGTCAGCGGCGGATTTTGCAGGCTGGTATTTGCATTCTCAGAATAGACCAGTGTTGTGGAAGCCGATATGCCATAAAAGTCGGTCATATAATTGCCCCCGGTATGGACCACATCCATTCCAAACAAATTGACGCCCAGCACGTTTGCAACTACGCCCGGGATGTTGTCATCGTTGGGACGGGGACGGTTGTACGGGAAATCCACGATTCCGAATTCATAGTTGCCATCGATGATGAACCATGGGCCGTAGTCTCTTGTCCAGTAAGAATCCGATTGGGCATAGATGAAGCTGCAATTCTCCAGGTTGACGCCGTTATTCGCATAAAGACCCCTCACCGTATTCTCCTGTTCGGAACCGGTGACGATCGTGGTGACGAGAATGTCCTGAGACATTTCTGCGATCATGGAACAGGGTATTCCCAGGGGATAGCGGATCAACACAGCCTCCATGCGGGCGAACTCCGCCACGTTATAAATGGGGCCATCGGCTGGATCGGTCGGTGTGAAGCTACGGTTATCCCAGGAACGGATCATCATTTCCTCTTCACTGAGATAATGCATCTTTTTCCAGACAGGTATGTCTTTATCCTGCTGGGCGGTGGCGGGGAGGATTGACGCACACCAGAAAAGTACCATAGAGGCAATGCCTGCAGTAATGCTCCGGAGCAAGGGAAAACTATTCTTCAGCATATGGATAGTATAAAGGTGCAAAAGTAAGGACATTTAAATTTACCTGGTGTTAAAATGAAGGATGAAGAATAACAGATTAAAGATAAAATTCAGGGATCCTGCGTTGAGGTTCATGGTCCACCGGGAAAGACAATGCTGCACGGTGCAGTCACCCTGATCAGGTAGGCTTTCCCTGATTCCAGTGTGGTAAGGGTGTAAATGTTCATGGAGGGCCACCAGATCCTTGGGCCTGCAATTTCCTTGACTATTTCCAGGTTTTCCCCGAGAGCGGTCAATATGGTGGATTCCTGTGTGGAGATGTCCTCCGGTGATATCACCGGCAGCAGATTCCACCCCGGCAACAGGGCAATCGCGGGATCAGCCAGGCTGCTGCCTGTGATCACGGCATTGACCTCGGAATTTGTTTTTATGTAGTAACCCTGGCCAGCTTCCCAGCTGATCAGGGTGTTCACATTCCCATCAGGCCAGTACGCATCTTCCAGGTCCGACAGGACCTCCAGAGCGTTGCCAACCTGATCGAACATGACCTCCACCGAGTCATTGATGGGTACGACATACGAAGAAATACCGCTCCAGCCGGCAGGTATGAGGACAGGATCGATATAGCTGAAAGCAGCCAGTCCCCCCAGAAGGGTCTGCCCCCCCGGGGTGTACACCTTCGGGCCAAGGGCATATTTCGGGAGCGCCTCAAAATCTTCTGCCAGTGACATGGAATGGATTTTCCACATGAACGGTTCACCAGGCATAAATCCATCTCTTTCGGGTGTAGCGGGGTCATCTCCGTAAGCCCATATATCCACAGGCATCGTTCCTTTCCAGCGTGTGGCTCCTGCACAAACCGGCTGCCCGTTCTGTTCAAAAAAGACGCCGATATAGTCTCCTTCGGCGATGGGCTGGCCGTTAATGGTCGGTTGGGAGCTTACCAGGACGTGGAGCAGGTGATGCGTGGGGGTAAGCATCATCATCCAGCCGGGTGGTACCACATACAGCCTGGCTGCCTGGGAAACTGCGGGTGGGTCACAATCTCCAGACACAATGCAGCGGTATTGTTTTTCGTTGAGGGACGGCGAAGGGGAAAGGATGCTCATGGAATGTGTGGAGGTTCCTGTATAGATGCCGGTATCTGCCAGGTCGATCCAGCCTTGTTGTACGGAGTGGAGGGTCTGCCACTGGTAATTCAGATCTTCCCTGAGGGGGATCTGAAAGAGCGCGTTCTGACTGAACTCCACCACCCGTGATGCCGGCTGCTGGATAATGGCAGGAACAGGACTGACATTCACTTCCAGAGTAGCTGGTGTTCCTAGTCCGCAGGGATTCACCCCCCTGACCGAGATCAGTCCGCTGGCTATGACAGAGTCGAAGGTGATGGTGATCTGGTTGGAGGTGCTTGTTCCGCTCATCCCCTTGGGAAGGAGCCACTGATAACTCTCCGCATGCAAAACGGGTTCGATGAAGTATGTACTTGTTTCTCCTTCGCAGGTCTGGCCTGCTCCCTGTATTGGGCCCCCTGCCTGGGGTAGGGAACCGACCACAATAGGCAGTGACGAAGCCATCCCCTCGCCGCATTCATTGATACCATGGACGCTGATCGTTCCCGAAGCGGACTGCGGTCCGAAAGTTACCAGGATAGCGGATGAACTGCTGTTCCCTGTGGCACCGGGAGGCAATGTCCACTGATAGCTTTCTGCTTCCGGGATCGGGTCAATCTGGTAGGGTACCTGGGTAAGGCCCTGGCATACCTGGGGCAAGCCGCTAATGATGCCAGCCGGAGAAGGGACTCCGATCACATGGATCAGCGCGGTATCTGTCATCGCCACAGTGTCGAAGGCATTGTATGCATTCAGTGTAACATTGAACGTCCCGAAAGTATTGTAGGTCACTTGGGGTTCAGGCTGTGTGGAGGACGAGGGCGTTCCTCCGGGAAACTGCCACAACCGACCTGTGACGATCCCGGTGGAGGTGTCGTGAAAGGTTACGGTGTCTCCCTGGCAGATAAGGCTGTCAGACACGGTGAAATCCATCTGGATAGAGGGATTGAGATAGGAGATCTTGTAGGCGGCGTCCCAGACGATCGGGGGCACCGTCACCGCAAGGCTGCCGCCAGTAGTGGCTTTTATTGCCGAAGAATCAGGCAACCCGCTTGATCCGTTGTACCATTGCACCGAATAGTAACTATTGTTCAGCCCTGAAAAGTTCATCACACCGCCGCTCAGGGGAGAGGGTGTGCCGTACTGGTTAATGTATTCATAGTTATAAAACCTGTTCTGGACCCAGCCGCTAACCTGGTTCGGAGACTTCAGGGCGAAGCTTCTGCATACCGGTGCGTAGTTCACGAAGATATACTTCTCGACCTCAATATAGAAACTACCTGAATTGTCCACGAAGATCTCATGGCTTCCTACACCCACATTGACGGAATAGGTGGAATTGGGACTGGCTATTTTACTGAGAACCTGCACCCCGTCAATATAGATTTTCAGGGTCGACAGCATCACATTGCTGCCGGTCTTGACTTTAAATTGTCCTGCTTTAGTGTAGTTCACAAAAAAATGGGGGGGGTTACGGCTTCCAGGATAGAAATAGCCGTACAGCATATAGCTAAGGTAACTGTTACGCGGAACAAGATCGCCGCATGTTTCGACGGTGAATTCATTCACCGGTGAAGGTGAGGAGAACTTTTTGTATCCCGGCAGGATCTCTGCGTCCATGTTGTTGTTCGCAGTGCAGAACACGCTGACCGGCTGGTAATTCTTCTGCAACAGGGGGAGTGACTGCATGAACAGGGAAACAGGCTTGAAATGCCGGTAAAGATGCTGCGTGTGGATATAACTGTCCCAGTGCCACGGGGTGGCTGCGCCGAAGGAGCCCGATAATGCGGTGGCCCAAAGGGAATTGTGCAGGGAAATACCGTCGGGATCCAATGCGATGATCTCCGAAGGCGAGTGCCCGAGCCCGAACTCACCGATGATGCTGGGCTTGTCCCACTGGGTAAGGTAATGCCGCGTTCCCGCCCACAGGGCAAGTTCAAGGTCCGGTGTCGTCCGGTACAGGTGGATCTGGGTAAAATCGGTCATGGTGTTCTCCCACATCTCCGGATCGTGACTGAAATTGGCATAGCTGGGAGAAACGGGCCGGTGATGGATATCCAGCGAGTCGAGGTACTGGCCTGTATGGATCAGCCAGGCGGTGATATCATCCCGGTGGTCGTCGAAATCGCCGGTGTTGTCGGTTTCAGTGAACAGCTCCCAGGCGGAGAGATGGGCTGAATATCCCCAGCGGGCGTTGATATAGCGCAGTTTCTGCTTGTAGTAATGTTTTGCCGTACTGTTGGTAAAAAAATTCCAGGTGTTCTGGCATGGACCTCCGTTATCCGCGTTGTAGGGGCTCCATTGCCAGTCGTTGTTGCTCAGGGTGGAAACCTCGTTGTGGATCAGGGGGCACAGCTGCACGTAAAGCCCTTCCTCTTCCGATTTGTTCAGCACCCAGTCGAGCCACCAGGCTATGTTCATGCGGTTGGCGTAGTTCCCGAGCCCGGTGTTGCTCCACTCGATCCCAAACGACCAGGGTGCCATGATGATCTTGATGAAGTTGGCGTGGCTGGCCACCAGGCTATCCATCCAGGTTTCATATACATAAAATCCTCCTGCATATAAGTTCCAGGGGATCGACATGCCTACGGGGAAAAAAGGTTCACCGTTGCTGAATTTCTGAAAATAGGTGTTGGAATTACTGATAAAACCGGGGCTAGAAGAGGGGACGCAGACGAAATAGAATGTAGCTGAATAAGCGGTGCCTGTAGCGTCCTTACAGACAACGACGTACGACCATGTTCCTGTTTCTTTCGGACAGAAACGGATCTTCCAGTAAGGTACACCCGACGGCATCAGGGCACCGTCGGGGGGATTAGGCAAAAAATCCTGAAAATAAAATCCGTCAACCGTGTACACTGTGCCCGAAGGAGAAGTAAAGGATCCTTTCAGGTTCACCTGGCCGTAATCGAACGGATTCATGTATTGGGCCGACATGATGACACTGACCTCCAGCTTATTGTACCTGCCAACCGTGTCGTTGTTAACCCAGATGGAGTCATATATGGCAAGGGCGCGGGCTTCAAAGGAAAGGGGCAGGAAACAGCAGATGAGCCAGATGGTATGCCACGGATGAGGCCTGCATCTGACCGGAAGAAGGGTGATCATCGGCATCATTGCATTCCTTTGTCTTTCATGACAAAGATAGCAATCTTTTTGGTGGGATCCCCGGTCGAGGTCCGCTGGGACACGCATACCAGGAACTCTTTCGCCTGGAGGCTCTCCAGGGTATATCCTTCCTCCACCGGCGAAAACCATGAATCCCAGATAACGACTGTCCGGGGAGAAAGTTTTTCAGGATCGTTGATGACCGATATCTTGCCGCGCTGCGAGGGATCGTAGGGATCGATGCCCAGCTGCATTCCGATGTAAGGATGCGAATAGAGGTAGAGTTTGTCTGAAAATCCCTCCTTGAGTTCTGGTATGACCTCGTTGATCAGCTTCTGATCGGCTGAAAGTCCAAGATCTTTTTCCCATTTGAGGGATCCGGGATTTCCCAGAAAAGGAAAGACAGCAATGAACGAAAGGATCCCGAACAACAGAATGCCGTTGAGCCACCGGAACCGGGTGGTGGTGATCCATTCCAACCCCCGCAGCCCGATGAGGGCGGTAAGCGGTATGACCGAATTCAGGACCCTGCCCAACCCCATGGAATTGAAAATGCCCAGCGCCCAGAAAACAGTATGGGCCAGGAAAAAAGCCATAAAAGAACCATAGACAAGCAGAAGCTCCTCGTGAAAGAAAGGCAGGTCACCCGTGTGTTTTTTCCGGGAAAGCCTGACCACCATCCAGATCAGTCCCAGCGTAATCATCACGAACAGGGGCAATCCAACCACGTAATACAGTTTAAAGATGAAATCAGGCCAGTGACCGGCACCGTACCAGCTGTCGAAGCTCAGGTAAGGGATGCGGTTGAATACCCAGAGAAGGTCATGATAATAAAAGTAGCCGATGAAACTGTAAAACACATGTCCGGCAAGAAGCAGAGGGATGTACCGGAAGTGTTTCTTTATCAAAAAGTAAAGAGCAAACACTCCGACGAGGATCAATCCTTCCGACCGCATGAACGGCATGAATGAAACGATCAGCGCTGATAGGGCTATCTTCTTTTTCAGCACCAGAAAAACAGAAAGTATCAGTGCCAATCCCAGCAAATGTTCGGTCATTCCAGAAAAGATGTACTTGAAATAGACCGGGGCGAAAAAAAGAAAGAATGGTGCCAGGTAGGTGAAATGTACCCACCTCCCTTGCACTCCTCCCTTCGAGAAGGGAGCGGGGAGACTTCCACTTTTCGTCTCCCCCGCCCTGCCAGCAGGGAGGGGGCCGGGGGGCGGGTACCCAAACAGGATCCTTAGCCGGGAAGCAGTCTTTATAGTAAAATATCCGGTAATGGCAGCCACCATGCAGTTGAAAACCTTCATCCCCGTGAATCCAAACTGCGAGAACGGAGAGCTCAACAGGGTGAATACGGGCTTGCCCCAGTGATGGAGGAACAACTCAGGGTGGCGAAAGGCAAACCGCGAGATCAGGTAATGCTCAATGCTGTCGCCCGAATCGCCGGTTCCATCCATCAAAAATGCGATGAGTATAAAAACGGCCAGAAAACACATGGTCAACGCCAGTGCAATCTCCTCCTGTTTTTTGGAATCCGCTATCATGCTGTAAATTTACTTAGGAGCGGAGAATCCATTCGCCGGTTCATTAAGAAAGTTTGTCAGGGCATGTGTTGCCAGGAAGAATGGCACCTGCATGACCGCCGCCCCGCAGATATATTTGGTGACGATACGGTGATCTTGCCTGTCGGGCCGGAATGTGTTCCCCGTCAGGGAGTCGATGTTTTCAGGGAAACGGGAGCCGTCAAGGTCATAGAGGAAGGCTGCCGGTAGGTAAACATAATAGTCAGCCTTATCGCCCCATATTTCGCTATGATAGGATTGTATCCCTGATCTGATGTGTTTTTGGAAGGTCAGGAACAGAAGCATGCCTGAAAGGATGATCACGATCACCGAGCCCCATAGAGTGGACAGATACCTTCGCTGGATGCCATGAGTCATGTCAGTATCTGATGATTTTGCGTGTGATGAGCTGATAATCCAGACGGATCATGCAGATATAGAACCCAGTCGCGATCTGGCCTCCGGATTGGTGTCCGTCCCAGCGGAAAAGATGTGAGCCGCTGTTCAGGGTCTGCTGTGGCAAATTCCAGATCCGGCGGCCCGACATATCGTTCATTTCAATCTCTACGCGTGTATCTTTCTTAAGATCAATGGCAAGCCAGGTACGATCCGTGGATGGATTCGGATAAATACGGATCGTCGCGCCGGGATCGGGCTCGGTGTCCTCGACGCTGATGAAGGGATTGACGAACAGATGCACCGGAACCTTGATGGATTGATCATTCTCATAGGAGAGATAAAGATCAGTATAATAGTCACCTCCTGGTCCAAGACCTTCAGTGACGACGGTCAGCCTGACCGAATGCATGCAGGAGGCTTCTACAGAATCGTTTGTTTGATCGAACGGTAGCCAAGAGACCGGAGGATCAGTCCAGATGGTGTAATGGGCTGTGCTGTTGCCCCTGTTGAACAGGACCAGACCGGCGTAAGTCTGAGAATCAGGAGCAGCTTCTACCTCGATGGTCACCGGCTCCTGCTGGAGGATCGGCTCGCCTTGTTGCAGGAGAAGCGTTTTGTACAGGTTCAACCGGCCCTCCGTCAACGTGATGCTATCCAGTGAAACGAGCTTGTCGACGCTGTTGAGGATATAGCTTTTGAACACCAGGGCGATGGAATCCGGCTTAATCCGGTTGGCCTGCATGGTTGCTTCGTCCGCGGCTGAAAAGATAAGCCCGATGGCTCCTGTGACAAACGGAGCCGACATGGAGGTACCCGATTTATAGTCGAACTGGTTGTTGGAAATAGTTGAACGGATCATATATCCGGGTGAACCCAGGTCGATGGTAACTGGTCCCCAGGCAGCCGGGCTGAATTTAAGGTCTGAGGGATTCGTGTTGGTGACAGTGATGAGGAAGTCGCTGGGAAATGCAGTGGGAATATCGCCCACCTGGTCGATGTTCCAGTTGGCATTAGCCGTTGCTCCCACGCTCAGGACACCCAGCATACCCAGCGAGTCGTATATGGCACCCCATATCGGGTAGTCGTCCGGATCACCCTGGTCGACACCGAACGAGGCGTTGGTGGCCACCACAAAGGCGCCTTCTTCGCCATCCGTATCGTTGTAGCGGGCCCTCATCTCAAGGACATAGCCATAGGCTTCAACAACCCTGGCCTCATCGCCGGGAGGCGTGGCCACGGGCATGATCTGGACGTTCCAGTTCACCCCGGTCACCCCGGTGCCATTATTACCGATCGCACCTGCGATCCCTGCAACATGGGTCCCATGGTTATTGACGGGGATCTGCCCATTGCTGGCATAGGAGTTCCAGCCGTCATAATCGTCAATGTACCCGTTCATATCATCATCTATCCCATTTGAAGGTATTTCCTGATAATTTTTCCAGTAGTGAATATCTACCTGGTTGACGTCAAAACCCTGATCGACAATAGCCAGCACGATGGTATCGCCAAGGGATGTCATTCCGCCTGTAGTGATCTCCCAGGCCCGGGTGGCATCGATATCAGCATTCGGTGTCCCTCCCAGCTGGCCGGTGTTCATCAACGCCCACTGGTCGGGGAAATAGGGATCGTCGGGGATCACCTCCCGGAAGGTCACGAAGTGATTGAACTGGGCTGCATTTACCCGGGAATGCAGCTTAATGGCCTCCAGCATTGCATGCTGCTCAACGGAATCGGTATCAAATGAAAGCAGCCAGATTTGCAACCGGGCAGAAAGGAGTTTTTTGACGGCAAGGCCCGTTCCCTGAAAAGCCTGGCACAGAAGGGTGGCATCCTGCTGCAGGACGGGAGCTGACATATTCAGCTGAACGATCAGCTCGCCAGGCACAAAGCGGACGGGATCCTTTGGATCTGAAACCTGAGGAAAAGCTTTTAGACTGAAAATCAGAATAAATAGCAGGAGAATCAGTTGTTTCATAATTCAAAATTATCTGTTTTTTTGCCGCTCCAGCATCCATATGGCATCCAGACGAAGTTGTTCCTCCAGGGTCCGATGCTGTTTCCTTGCTTTTTCGGTGATGGCTGTCAGCCAGGCGGGTTCGTTTCTGATGGTCTGGATGATACGGTCAATTTCCCGTGACCGATCCAGTTCACCCTTCGATGTCTGGTACCGGCGGCAGGCCTCCTGGTAGAGGACCTCTTCCCGGGGCAGATAATAACCTGAATACTGGTCCATGACCGAGGCTAACACGGAGGGGTCGCTTTCAATCGTCTGTTTTATGTTTTGTATCGCCTTCCACCGGGAATAAAGATCTGGATCTTGTTTCCAGAACATGAACTCAGCATTCCTTGTCAACGCTTCCTCAACGGAAAGGCCTGAATCCGCCGCCTGGCGTTCAATGGCATGCATCCACGCCGTATCAGCGGCTATGACCGATCGGTGATAATCCGGGCCTTTTCTTTTCAGATAGCCGGCCAGATCATTCTTTTTGAACATAAACTCAGCTTCCTCCTGAATGATATCCTCCAGTTTTTTATTGTTCAGTTCGGCTCTGGCGACCAGGTTATCGAAGAACTCTATGTTCTTCCGAATGTTGTTTTCATAAGTATACTGCGAATCAGGCTCAAGGTCAGGAGTATAGGCTGTGAACAACGCATCGGTGAAGCCCCAGTCGTATTTGAACAGGAACCGTTCGGTAGTCATGATCAGGATGACATCCCTTTTTTCGACTTCCTTTTTAATGTCCAGATCATTTACGAAGGTGGAATCATAGTAAGAATCCGGATAGACCAGAGCATTAAAGTACCAGAAAGAATGGTTGTTGAAGCAATGGTCGGGGATCCGTGCGTTGAAGATATTCCAGTAATAACTGTCGCCTTCGACAAGGACATCCGGTCGTGTTTTCCCTTTCTGGTCTTCGAAACGGATCACCGGGTAGGCCATGGGTCCGTGCGGCAGTTCAAAGAGCAGGTTCAGCGGTTTGGCCGCATCGTAGTCCGTGTCGCGTAATGAATCTGAAAGAGTGATATCAATGATATGAAAGTCGGGCATATCGATCTGACGGAGATGTTCAATGTATTTAATGATCGTATCGGCCATCAGTGTCATTCCGTAGACGCTCCAGTGAACTCCGTATTTGGGATAGAGGTCGTAACGGGAGGTATCCTTCAGTGCGAGGTAGTATGAGTTCAGGTCGAGGTAGCGAACACCCAGTTCTCTCAGCCTGTTGACCATGTACTTATAATTGGAAGGTTCTTTTCTTCGTTCAGCTGATCCTTCGGGGAGGGTTTCGGGGCTGAAACGTGCCTTGCTGGGCTCCAAGATCAGTACGAGATCGATGCCATATGTTCTTTTCAGGTGGTTCTGGACAAATTTGAGCCGTCCCAGTTTCTTGTCCCATGTCTTTTCACCGATGAAATCCTCGCCAGTCCATGCGCGGAAATAGTCCCGTTCATGAAGGACGTTGTTTTTTCCGATGATCACGCCTTCCGCATGTACTTTTTTGAACAGGGAGTAGTCGATCTGGTTATTGATCCTGACCAGCAGGTTGTGAAGGCCGAGGCGCTGTTCCAGGTACGGATCGTATTTTGCCTGGAAATCTCCCGAAAGCCAGCCGGCCTTTTCCAGTGTAGGTTTTTCAGGAAGGACAAAATCACCGTTCAGGGGGGCTATCCGGAAAATATGCAGCTGGTTGTGGAGCAGCGGGATAAAAAGAAGGGCAATGATGACGAAGAGGGCTATTTTTTTGGCAGAGTGCATCAGAGGTGGCTTACTGTGCAAAGATAATCTGAAATGAATAACCATAAACGATTAACCAGGCAGAAGGAGAGATGGAAGGAGAGAGAGAGGGATGAAAGGAGGGAAGAGATCAGAATATCAGGGCTCGGATGGATAGATTGATTATTACGATCAGGTAAGGTAACGGCCTAAAAGGAGAAGTTGAGGTCAAGGCATCCGGACTGTTGTAAAAAGAAACCGCCGGTTTTGGGTGCCGGCGGTTTTTGCCTCAACAGGAAAGAAATTCTCTTGCTTGTATTCCTTGAGGCGTTGCGGGAATTACTACACCTCCTCTAAGACGAAGTAACAGGTCAAAATTATACACTAGTAATCTCCTGTACAAGAGAAAATTGACTTATTATATGAAGGCCTCTGTTTTCTGCATGAACCCCCGGACTTCTTTTAGGAAGCCATTATCGCCTGCGGTCATCCAGTGATTTTATATACCTGGAAGGGATGGGAAAAATGTACTCTTTGCCGTTTCCGGTCAGAATACATTCTTTTTTAAGCCGGTCTATTCTACGCAGGAATGTAAGGTTGACGATGACCGAACGGTTGATCCGGAAAAACTGTTCAGGAAGGATCTCCTCCAGCCGCCCAATACTCTGGCTGATGGTTTCCATTTTTTCGTCGCACAAAACGATATCGGTATAACTCCCGTCAGCCATGAAATATAGGATCTCGTTCGGTTCGATCATGAAGAATCCGGTGCGTATATTGAACTTGAGTTTGTGCGTTTGGTCCAACTCCCTGATCAGGATCTCCAGTTTTTGACTCAGGGTGGACTGACTTTTTTCAGCCATGAACCTCAGGATACATGCATGCAGATCATCCGGATCGATTGGTTTGAGAATATAGTCGAATGCAGCAAGCTTGATCGCCTGCACGGCATATTCATTATATGCAGTGACAAAAATTACCGTCGGGGAAAGGTTGAGATTCCTGATCTCTTTTACCAGCTCGATCCCGTTTTTTTCAGGCATCTCGATATCAACAAATACAATATCCGGATGATAGGTGATGATCGTTTTGATCGCCTTATCAACCGCAGGCTCCTTACCGATCACCCGGATCTCCGGATAGGCCTCCAGCATTTTCTCCAGTATCTCACGAGCACTGGGTTCGTCGTCAACGATCAACGCCTTGTAGGGATTGTTCATTAGAACCGGGTGGTTTTTTTTGAAACTTATAAAAATACAATATCTTCTGACAATTACAAATAGATATGGATAAAATCCATATTAAATTTGAAGGATTTTCAGGAGTAAAAATTTTAAGATCATTCAAATGGACTATCAGGCCTTTTTCAAATTATCCTATGGGATCTATCTGGTGTGCGCCAGGTATGAACAGGAGTTGTCGGGTTATGTTGCCAATACGGCATTTCAGGTCTCGTCTGAACCTCCTCGGATTGCCATCAGCTGCCATAAAAAGAACAGAACCATCGGGCCCATCCGGAGCAGCAGGGCCTTCTCCCTGTCGATACTTCACAGGGACGCCAGCATGAAAATGATCCAGACCTTTGGCTATTCATCCGACGATCCCGGCTTCGATCGTACCAGTAAATTTGAGCAGGTCAGGTTCGGTTACGGGCAAACAGGGGCTCCTGTTGTTTTTACGGATGCAGTCGCCTATCTTGAATGCCGCGTTAAGGATGCATATGATCAGGGTACCCATGTGCTGTTCATCGGGGAGGTGGTGGATGCCGTCGTTCTGGATGAGAAACGAGAACCCATGACCTATGCCTATTACCGGGATGTCAAAAAAGCATACGCTCCTCCCCATGCACCCACATA
The DNA here is from genome assembly GCA_028716265.1 of Bacteroidales bacterium. Taxonomy (GTDB): domain Bacteria; phylum Bacteroidota; class Bacteroidia; order Bacteroidales; family JAGONC01; genus JAGONC01. The sequence goes on from JAQUQD010000009.1 coordinate 42,947, forward strand.
CATTGACACGGAGAAACTCACGAAGGCGAAAGAGGCAGGCAGGAAGGAATATCTTTGCCAGATTTGCGGGTATATTTACGATCCGGCAGAGGGTGATCCTCGTAATGGGATCCCACCGGGAACCGCCTGGGAGGATCTGCCAGCGGATTGGGTTTGTCCCGTCTGCAGGGCAAACAAGTCGTACTTCCGGCAATCCGGCTGATATCAGTAGATAACCACTTTCCGGGTTGTGTGGATTCGGTCGCCAGTGACCGACAACAGGTATATTCCCGCCTGGAGTCCGCTCAGATCGATGGGTACGTTGTTGGTCCCTCTTCTGACCATCACGGTTTGTTCGTACGCTACACTTCCTGACTGATTGCGCAGGATCACCGAATGGTTCGTTTCCATGGATGAAATGATCTGAAGTGTAAAAACACCATGACTGGGATTCGGGAGTATCCGTACGGTCTCCTGGTATGATGGATCGCCTGTGCCTGTGCATTCATCTATCAGGATCGTCTGTTCCGCTGTAAAGCTGCAGGAATGTTCATCGGTTACCGTGTATGTAATGACAAAGGTGCCTGCACCTGCAAGGTTCGGATAAAAATAACCGTCTTCAACTCCAGTTCCCGAATAGATCCCTCCTTCAGGGAGCCCCCCGGTGAGAAGGAAAGGAGGATCATCCAGGCATAGGTCAGGCAGTTCGTTGAATGTTAGGATGGTTTCCGGCCAGTAGGTGATCAGGACCTGATCGGTGACCGGAACAGAGCACGGTGAGATTCCGGTCACGTCGATCTGCAGCCGGGCCTCTCCGGCACCCAGGTCGGCTGGACCGGGAGTGTAGACTGCCTGCAAAAGGGAGGCATTATTGAAAGAACCGTCCCCGAACGTATGCCATTCCACCGCACTGAAATTGTCCGCCTGTCCCTGCAAGGTGGAGGGATAACCATAGCAGGATGCCATATCTTCCCCTGCAGTACACGTTGGTGGATCAACGAGATGGACAAAGACATAGCCCTGAATGATGTTGCCCAGATAATCAGTGACATTGACAAAATAGGTGGTCATCACCTGGGGAGTGTCCGTTGGATTCTGGAGAGTGGAAGTGAATCCGGGAGGATCGGAAGTCCAGGAAAACGTAAAGGGGCCCGTGTTTCCCTGCGCATCAGCAAATAACTCCACCGGCTCTCCAGTACAGACAGGATTAGGCATGGCAGTGACAGTCAGCGTGAAGGGACTGCCTTCAATGAATACGGTCACCTGATCACTTTCTGGACATCCGGATTCGATGTCTGTTGCCGTAAGGGTAAACGTGACCGGGAATGTCAGGGGAAAGGTCACGGGATTTTGCAATGCCGGATTCTTCAGATACTCTTCGGGCTCCCAGAGGTAGCTGTAGTTTCCGGAGCCTCCGCTGGCATTCCCATGCAGTACGGTGGAGGTATTGTACTGGATGGTCTGGTCCTCTCCGGCATCCACTTCAGGTCCGGATTCCAGTGTCAGGATCATGTCATCCGAATCCGTTCCCATGCAGGGGGCAGTTCCAAAGGCGGTCAGGGTCAGGATGACGGAGCCCAGACTGATGTCTTGCGGGCCGGGAGTGTATATGGCGTTGAGCACCTGGGGATCGCTGAAAATACCGTCGCCCGATGACGACCAGAGGACAGATGCTGCATTCTCAGCATCCCCGCTGAGGGTAGAGGGAGCATATTCACATCCCAGTCCGTCCTCCCCGGCGAATGCAATGGGATCGTACTGAATGGTAAGTTGCATTGTATCGGTTTTGCTCTGCGTACAGGGAACGTAAGGATATGCGGTGAGGAAAAGATTCACTGAACCGTTGATGAGGTCCTCCGGACCGGGAGTGTAGATGACGTCCAGCAGGATGGGATCGTTAAAAAAGCCATCACCCTGTGTTGTCCAGTAGATAGAATCCGAATAGGTGACTTCAGCGTCAATGGCGATGGGCTCATTCTCACAGGTAATGCGGTCTAGTCCGGCAAAAGGAAATGGTAATCTACTGATCGTCAAATGCATATCATCTGAAAGTTCCATTCCTGAGTCATTCGTTCCTGTGATGGTAAGGTTCACCATACCTGTATTGATATCGGAAGGGCCGGGTGTATACACCGGATCAACTACGGTAATGTCACTGAACGTTCCGGAACCGGAAGTTTCCCATAGGAGGGAATATGCATTGAACACAGTAGCATCGAGGGAACAGGAGCTGCCCTGGCAGATGGAGTCGTCAGGGCCGGCGTAAACACTCAGAAGCCACTCACCTGCAGGTGGCATGATGATGTAATCCAGCCAGGCACAGTCACTCCCACCCACGGTGTTGACATCCTTGATGTATTTCCACTGGAATGTGTGCATCCCTTTGGTGACAAGGTAAGTACGCTTCGTCCATGGCACTTCCCCAGCCCAGCGGCCCAGCTCAGCGCCGTCAATCATAAAGACCAGGAAGTCGTAGTTGGCCTCTGAAGAAACTTTCGAGTAAAACGTAATGGGGGCGTTCGACAGAACATCCATCGTCAGCAGCAGGGAACTGTACTGCGAATCTCCAATGGGTCCTGACCGGGAGCTAAAGGTCCCTTCGAATGGGTAAACGGATTCGATCATCCAGTCCTGCTGTCCGACAAAATCCCAGGAAAATTTTGTAAAATCCCCGGTTTCATAGTTCTCGACGATCTCACCGATGATTAAATACAACGTATCGGCGAGAGCGATGTCCGGTTCACCTGCGACGGAAAGTGTAAAATACGCAATATGCCCATAGGGTGCCTGGGGAGATACGGTAAGGTTGAAAAGAAAGGCAGAATCGGAATAGGCAGGCAGCAGGCCGATCGTATCCAGTGTCTTGTTGAGTGTGATGAACGGATCGGCAGAGCTCATCGAAGCGATAAGGTGTAAGGCTTTTCCTCCGCCCGTGTTGTGGACAGACAGGAGCATATCAGCTGTTTCACCCGGTTCCAGGATATCATTCTGGCCATCGTCTGCTGCCAGTATACCTGGCATGAGGACAGGTGCGTAGGTATTGAGCGTCAATGCCCTGTGAAGGGTGTCCTGTACAGTGGAGATGGTATGTTGCATCAGAAGGGTGTGGCCGTCTCCGGCGGCTGAAGAGATGAGAAAGGAGAAGGCGCCCGGGAACGTAAGTGTCTGCCCGGGTTGAATGGTCCCGACGGGTTGGGTGTTGTCCGTAAAAATGACCAGACCGTCTTCCGTGGTAAGTTTCATGGCTGCCCCGGTGTAGGCCGAATTCCACAGGTTTTTCAGGGTTACATCCATTGTGACGGTATCCCCGGGCTCCATGACCTGATCTGATCCTGCATGAACCAGGAACGTGCTCTGTATGCCTGTGGTCGAGAAAGCCAGCGTCTTCTTTGAGGAAACATTGTTCCGGTCGGTTGCCATGAAGGTGACAGGATACTGTGCGTAGGGCTGCTCAGGGGTACCGTGAAAATTCCCTGATGTATCCATTGCCATTTCGAGAGGGTAAGGATAGGGAATGAATTCGATCCTGGTGTTCTGCATCATCGGATTGATCCCTGCTGAGGCCGGGATGTGGTAGTTTCTGGCATCGCCTTTTGTAACTCCGGCATACCATTCGACTACACTGGGCATCGTGCTGTTGCCGTAGTAAAACTCAATCTTCCCGCTGGGATAAAGTTTTACTGCAAAATTGAGGTCTGAGGTTGAAGGAATTCCGTTCTGGGAAACATTCCACCGGAAGGTGGCTCCATCCGCATCGCCCTGATACCAGAGTCCGTCGCCGTAGGTCGGATATACCTGAACATTAAAATCGAACCGGGGGGAAATGTTCCTGTTCTTCAGGAACCGGGTGTAATTATCATGGTAACAGGGGAACGTGACCAGGTAATTGTCGAATTTCAGAAAGCCATTGACATACATGTAGACCGTATCAAACATGTCTCCGTAGAAAGGGAATCCGAAGGGAAGCGCTTTCATGGCGTATCCTGTCGTGTTATTGGTGGGGATGAGCTGTTCGCTGCTTACTGAAGGGAAGGAAGATGAGGAGGTTATTTCCTGATATTCCGATCGGAGAGACCATTCATAGGGTGTCGTACCACCCGAGGCGGACAGGTTGAAGGAATAAGGCTCATAGATGGTGGCAGCGGGCAGGGTAGCCGTCTGGATGTTGACATCGCTGTAATTGACCGCGGTGACGACAGCCAATCGGGTAACGGCATTGGACAGGATCGGAACATTGGTTTCGCTGCAGGGGATCTCGGTCACTGCGCCGGTGTAGTTCATCAGTGAAAAGGAGTTGATCTGACCGGTACCCCAGTTATTCGGATCGTTTTCTTCAACTTGCAGGAAGAATTTGGCCTGCTGCTCTGGTTGAATGTAATTCAGCAGGGGGGTGATGTCCAGCCCAAATTCGATCGTCTTGTCCGCCTCCGTTGATCCTCCCTGCATGTAAAGACATCCCCCCTGAAAATTGAAGATCGGGAAGCTCATCACATAGGTGGGAACGGAGGCGTTGACATTATCCGAAACCCCAGCTGTTATTTTGATCTGATTCCTGCAGGTATAGGTGAGGGATACTTTCATTGTTAGCTGCGGGCTGCAGTCAGATTTCGGTTTCAGCACGTTCACCGTGTTATTCCAGATGCCTCCTTCCCCAAAGATATCCGCCACGGTCTTGTACATCGTGTAACAATACCCGCTGTCGCCCCAGTTGGGGACACCTCCATAGCTGTTCACAAGTTTTAATCCGCCCACCTCCCAGTCTTTGATGGTCACCTTTCCGTCATCGTTGATATCCTGGTCATTCGTAAAATAGCCATCTTCATTGTAATCCCAACGGATGGAATCATTATACCCAACAATGCAAAGTGCATGGGAAGCGGAGGATAACCAACCTGTACACACATGTTTTCCGGCTTCCGGACTCCCAGCCGGGAATATATGAAGGTATGGCTGGTTGGCATAAAAGCTGCCCACTCCTCCCGCGGTGGCATTCTCCAGGTGGCTGTGGATCCAGTGCTTCAGTGTCATGAATCCTTCATAGGTATCGGTCTGTATATTATATGCATCCCTGATCCGGTTGTGCATGGCGTTGTAGTAGAGATCATACCCCGACATCCACCGCTTCTCACCTCCCGATGACATGCCACCGTAATCCTGGACCGTTGGATCACCCACATGACGCAAAACCTCCATGGAGTGGTAATAGCTAACACCTCCATAATTACTGGCCGCGTTCATCCAGTTCCATGTGAAATGAGTGGGGTGCTGGTTTTCGGGCTCATCGGCTGATGTGTTCCTTACATAGTTGATTTCATAGGTAAAGTTATATCCTACCAGTGAAGCCTGACCGCAGGAAAAACCCGCCTGGTTATAAACCGGTCGCATGAAGGGTTGCGTTGAATTGTCGACAACGGCAGGAAGAAGAGGCGCATTGCTGCCCTTATAGCTCTCAGGCAGTTCCAGGACCGGGAGTGAGGTGATATAGATGGAATCATAATAACTCAGCGGTACATAAAGGCCGGATTTGAAATAAAGGGCCAGTGAATCCACTTCAGTCTCCTTGCCCTGTCCCGACACAAACCATGGGATCGCTGCCAGTACCAGTAAAGGAAGTAGTTTACTTTTCATGTGAGACGGGAAAAATCCCCGGAATAGTAATGTTTATCTTAGAAGGACGATCTTCCCGGAGCGTTGATCGCTGCCGGCTTTTAGGATATAGTAATAGATGCCGTTGTCGACCAGCGTGCCGGCATCGCTGGTGCCGTTCCACTGGACTGTATGGTCCCCTGCGGACAGAACCTGTGGGCTGATCAACGTCCTGACATGTTGCCCCGCAAGAGTATATACCGACATCTCCACTTGTTCCCTTTGGTCAAGTACAAACATGAGAGCTACTTCGGAAGAGAATGGATTTGGCCGGATATCCATCGGAATGGTTTTCCCATTCATTGCAGGAGCTACCATCCCCACATGAAGTGTTGAAAAAGGAAGCATTTTGGTGGACGTGATATTCAGGTAATCAGTGATCCTGAAGGTGATATCCCACGTGTTGTTATTCACGGAGGGTATCCCACTGAACAATCCGTTGTGGGTGATGCTCATCTCCGTGGGGTATTCGGGTGGTCTGAATTGCAGGGCATAATTATCCGGAATGGTGCCGGCGTTGGAAATGCAGGCTATGGTAAAGCTTTCTCCGTCACCTTTTGAAATGCCTGCGCCCCAACCGGTTCCGCTTGTGATGTCGTCTGCATAGTAGAAATCGATGTATCCGTTGGGGAACAATACCACCACAACATCGATATTCACTTCGGGTGCGTTGTATTTGGATGCTTTCCAACGGAAAATGGCCATCTGGGAATTGCCCTGGTAGAAGATCCCGTCTCCCAGATCGGGATAGAGCATCAGATCGGTGCAATACGCACTGATCGCCCTGCTGGTCTTTAGCTTCTCTTCGTCGCGGATATACGTAAAGGCTTCTTCGAACACAATGGATCCATCCGTAAGCAGGGTAACCTGGTCGGTCATTTCCCCATAGAACGGAAATGAGAAACCCAGTTCTTTGGTGACATAACCGTCGTCATTATCTGTTGTGATCAGCTGCTCATCCGTAATGGCAGGGTAGATGCCGATGATATGGCTTTCTTCATAATTGATCAGGATGTCCCAGGAATATGGAGGTGTACCGCCGGCGGCTTCCATCTGAACGCTGTAGGGCTCATCCACTGTTGCCGGCGGGAGAGCTTCAGTAACGATATAAGGTGAATCGAAGGTGACTGTTTTGCAAACGGAGACCGTGGTAGTGCCATGTTCTACGATCGGGACGTGCTGCAGAGGGCAGGCCACCTCTTCTCCTCCGTCGGTGTAATCAATCAGGCTAACGGAAACGATCTCACCGGTGCCTGCATTGTTGAAATCCATTTCCACTAGGCTAAAGAAGAAGCGGGCGGGTTCGCCCGAAACGATATGACCCAGCAGAGGAGTGATGTCCAACCCGAATTCGAGGGTTTTATCAGCTTCCGTATTTCCACCCTGCATATAAAGGCTACCCCCCTGATGATAAAAGACCGGGAACGTGAACTCATAGTCGGGCTCGGTGGCAGAGGTATCAGCAGCCACTCCAGCGACAAGGCGGATCTTGTTGCGGGAGGTATGTTTTACCGTTGCCTTGAAGGTAATGAACGGATCATACACCGGGCGTGTGGTGATCACATGGACAGTGTTGGTCCATATGCCTCCCTGGGATGTGGCGTCCGCCAAGCCTTTGTACATCATATAGGCGGTTCCCCCGTCACCAAACCAGGGCCCCCAGCTGTTGGCAAATTTCAGCGCCCCGATCTCCCAGTCCTTCATGGTCACCTGCCCGTCGCCATTGATGTCGATATGGTTCGTATACTGTCCGTCGCCGTTGAAATCGTAACGGATGGAGTCGTTATACCCTACGATGGTCATGGCGTGGTTGACCTCGGAATCCCACCAGACGACGACCGATTTGCCTGCCTCGGGTGTGCCCGGGGGTAGGTTATCCATCGTGAAATAGTTGGAAACTCCTGCTGCAAAGCACGCCAGCCCACCCGGCTCCCTTTTTCCCATGTGATCAAAGAGCCAGTTTTTAAGTGTTTCCAGCCCGTGTTCGTTTCCCACGTTGATGGCAAATATATCCAGGACTTTGTTATGCATGCCATTGTAATATTCATCGTAACCATTCATCCACCGCGACCAGCCGCCGTAGGCAAAGTCCCCTCCCCAATCCAGCACGTTGGGGCAACCGTCCGACTTGACGATCACCCACCCGTCAAAGTACCATGATCCTCCTCCGTCACCTCCGTTGAGAAAATTCCAGGTATAATGCGTGGGGTACTGTGTGACCAGGTTATCAGCAGGTACCTGCCGCTCACAATCGATCTCATAGGTGAAACAGTAACCCATTCCGGAGGCCTGGCCACAGCTTCCGCCATCCTGTGAAAAGATGGGGCGGAAATACGGTTGCTGGGTATTATCGACCGCACCGGGAAGTCTACGGCTACCCAGTTCAGGAGGTGTCGTCAGACGGGGCAGCTGATCCAGGAAAACCCAGTCATCAGCTGTTAGCGGTCTGAGCTTGCCCACTAGCCAGGGCTCACCATTGGGATCAGGATTAACGTTGACAACCTGCGAAAAGGATATGCTGGTGATGAACAATAAGCAAAAGATGAAAGTGTATTTTTTAATCATTGGAATTTTGATGAATGAATCCATTCCTGGAAATTGATTCCCGCAAAGGTACATAATAATTCTAACCACGGAGAACACGGAGAACACGAAGGGAAATCCTTGAATGAAATCCTCCGTGCCCTCCGTGTTTAAATGACTTAGTTCTGAAAACTTATTGTAAGATCAGTTTTTTTACTGCATGTGACTTCTCACCCGTCACACCGATATAATAAATCCCACTGGATAAGGCACTTAGATCCAGTTCTTTTTTCAGCAGCGTATTGACAGTTATATCTTTCCATGTCAGGGCAACGGCTCCGGAAATATGCGTAACTGTTATATCCACATGTTCCTCACTGGCAGAATAAATGGTCAGGAGGATCCTGTCCATCGCCGGATTGGGAGAGATCTGAATGGCCAGACCTTTGCCGTTCAGCGGATCGATTCCGACTGTGTTATTCACGACAATTTCCAGCGCATCTGAATAAGCCCCGTTTCCGCATTCGTTGACTGCCAGGGCACTGACCGTAACATTACCGGTGAATTCCGGATTCCAGGTAACCGTTCCCATGACATCGATCCCTGAGATCCATCCTGCCGTTGTTGGTTCAAGAAGCCAGCTGTAGGAGGTGGCTCCTGGGACAGGCTGGATGGAATACTCCGACATGGTCGTATAGTACAGGTCAACATACTGTGGTCCGGCAGGGATTCCCGGTGCGTCGGGAACTGATATAAAGGATAAGATCATTTCACGTGTGATGTCCCCGCACGGGAGATTACTGAAAGCGGTGAGGAAAAGGGAGACCGTCCCGGCGTCGTAATCTTCCTCGCTTGGATAATAAACCGGATTAAGAATTGCAACAGCACTGAAGGTTCCTGTTCCGGAGGTGGTCCATTCGAGATCATAGTAGTTTGAGGCGACGGCATCGCACTGATAATCCACTCCCTCACAGATGGTAGTGTCGGAACCCGGATTACAAGTGGTCACTGTTGTGGGAGGAAGCAGGATATAGTCGATCCATGCACGGTCCATCCCTTTGATCTCGTCATAGTTCTTTATGTAAACCCACTTGAACGTATGAACGCCGGCTGTCACCGGGTAGCTGAAACGTTCCCAGTCAAACATACCTGCCCATTCATCCATCAGGGTATTATCGACATAAAACTGGAGGTAATCGGCATTTTCTTCCGAAGAGATCTTTCTGAAGAAAGAGATGCTGTCAGGTGCCACACAATTATACGTCAGTTTAAAGTTTGTCGCCTCATCATGGTTGATGATGCCTGAGCGGATGCAGAATTCCCCCTCATAGGGGCTTTCGTTGGTTACCTGCCATGGTACCTGGGAGTTGGACGACCAGGCGAACTTGCTGAAATCACCGGTCTCCCAGTTCTCGAATACGATCCCGATGGTGCCGATATAGGTGCGCTGATAGGTATAATCCCCGCAAGTAAAGTTCAGTGTCAGGTCGATGAACGATCCCAGGGGTGCTTCATCGTCAACGGCGATGTTGAACTCCAGGTTAAAGGAAGAATCAGCGGGAAGGATATCGATCCCGGCAAAGGGGTTTTCGATGGTGACAAAAGTGGACGTGGACGAAAGGATTACAGTAGCATCGATGCCATCGCTGTGGCCGATGTTCAGAACGGGAATGATCACGGTCATCGTTTCTCCGGGATCGATGCTTCCGCTTGAATTACCACCAACGGAATCATTGTAGAAGATGGCTCCAGAAGTAAATTTCGGCGCACAGGCGATCATACTGACGTCATCCTCCCATGTGTCTTCAGCCACCATGGTAATACCAAAATGAATGATCGTCTGGTCCGGGATGTCGGAGGCAACCTCAAAAGCAAAAGCATCCTCGACGGTTTTAGTGGTTCCGGCAGGGATGATGCCATAGGACTGATGATTGTCGGTGAGAGTAATGAATTCGTTATCCGATGCTATGGTGATTTCCGTGTTGTAGGCGGGCTGATCACCCACGTTCTTGATGGTAAGCGCCATCAGGATGTTCTCCCCGAAGTCGACGCATCCGTCGTTATTGCCGCTAGCATCGTTCAACTGGTATGCTGTATAGATCAGGTAGGGTTGGTTGGCGATGACAAGCACTTCCCCTGTCAGTTTGTTACGGTTGTGGGCCGTTATGGTAATGTCCAGCGGAGCAGGATCGGTCAGCATCGCAAAAGTGATCGTTGCATCGCCGTTGGCATCAGCGATCGCGCGTCCGATCAGCTCATCGGCTGCCATTACTGCTATGCGGGCAAAGGGGGCATCTGTCTGGATGCTGACGGAGGTACTGCCGATAGAAATGGAAACAGGAATGTCGGCAATGATGTCTGTGGGTATTTGGGTCCAGATATCCATGCTGGGATCGCCGAAGAGATTGGTTTCATAGGCCACCCAGCGCCAGTTGGCATCATTCTGCATGTAGGAGACGTCATCTTCTTTTGACTGGGCGTTGACATCACCAACCTGTGTGATGTTTTCCCCGAAAATGGCATCATAGAACATCCGGTCGTAGTACTGCGATGAACTGTTGGTCCCCCCTGGATTGTACCACCCATACCTGGAATTGGCAATAGTAGCCACCTCTCCGGTCTGAAGGTTGGTGAAGGCCTCAGCAAAACAGTCCGTCCCGCCGTGTCCTCCCCCGTCATCCCTGTTGTCGAAAGAACCATTGTAGCATCCCTGGCTGTATCCGACCACAAATCCGCGAGTTATGCCGTCATTGGTGAAATTGGTCGTGGTCAGGTCGGAATTGTACATTTTCATGTTGTAGGTGACATTGGAGTGGCCTAGGTGGTTCAGAAGGTTCACTCCCTGTTCGTTGAACTGGTCAAAAATATCTTCCTTATACCACATCTGTGTCATTTCGTAGAGTTTCGAGACTTCAATGGAAGACGGAATTCCGACCGTTGTGTATCCGTTGGCGCTGCTTCCGTTGGCGATCTCATCCTTGTACGTTCCGCCCCAGGTGTAGGAGTTTAGCTGTTCACCCACCATGAGAGCTTTTTCGATATCTTCGACAACGGGATTGTCCTGGTATTTGATCAGTTTGTTGATAAAATTCTGGATTTCCTGTACATTGTCAACGCAGATGCGCCCGATGCTTACTTCAGAGTACAGGTCCATTTCGTTTGATTCTCCCCACAGGTTGTCCCCGTCGGTGTTCCAGTTTCCGTCGAGGTTGGAATAATACATATCTGAGGCAATATCGTCATCGTCCTCAGCAACCAATCCTCTTGGCGGAATGATATTCTCGGCTGCATTGGCAACGTCACCGTCGCCACCGAGAATGACATAGGAGATGCCATGGTTGCTGTAATAATCTATAATGCAGTTCCTTATTTTTTCTGCATTATCCTGCCCCTGGTAGGTCGAAATGATCTCCTCGATGGAAATTGTTTTTACAAAATATCCGGTGGATACCTTGAAGGCAACATAGTCGTCGAAGGCAGGCAGCAGTGCGTTGTTGGAGATCAGCAACAGGTCATACGGATCCACGTCGCGGGTATCTGTAAAGGTGTAAGCATCCAGTGATTCTGGATTTTGGACGATTTGATGGATCCTTTGGCTGATCAACGCGGAGGATCTACCCAGCAAAGAAGCTTCAGCAGCCCTTTTGGTGCGATCGGTAATGACCTCCAGGGTCACTTCTTTGAGAAACCTGACCATATCGGAGGCAGGCTCATAAACGACCGGGCACAGCGTAAAGGACCCAATGGAATGACCATTGAGAAAGTTGGTGGAAAGATTGTCGATCATCCTTGCAGGATAGGGCTCCAGGGAACTGTATATGGATTGATCCGGTACTAGTGTGACCTTTTCTCCCTTGTATTGGGATATAGGGACAGGTTTGACCGCCGGTTTGATGCGGATGCCCTGCTGATCGGGATAAAAGGTGGTTGACACGATCCGGATATTCACAAGCTCATGGCCGGGTGCCAGCAAATACTCTGCGCCATAATATGGGATCTCGGGCGTGCCCTCCTTTCCCATATTCACACAGTTGTCATATATGATCAGTGAAAATCCATCCTGGGCGGGTACAATGTCCGGTTTCCCGAACTGGATGGTAAATGTCTGGGCGAAGGTAGAAAGGGTGAGAAACATTACCATACCGGTAACAATGTAAATCCTTTTCATGGCAAATTGGTTTAGTTGATACAAGACTAACAAAGGTAAAACAGTTCGATGTAATTAACAAACCGTTTAACATTTAATATCAAAGATCAAAAATCAAAAATCAAAATGATAAGTACTAAATCATAAATACTGAATCATAAATAGTTACACGATCATCTCATTCAGCCGGTGCCTCCACATGACAAACCCGTCAATGAAAGGGGAGTTGACGTTCTCATGCACGATGACGTTGAATACCAGGTCCGGATCGTGGGGCAAGGTTCGGTAAGCCTGCTTGTACTGTTCCCTTCCGCTGTTCCTGACCTGGTTGATGGCTTCTTCCACGCGGCGGTACTGCAGTTCCATTTCCTGCTCTCCTTTTCCTGCACTCCAGATATACGTGGCATGCGTATTCAGCAGTTCCCAGACAAAATGATTCATACGCTCGCCCTCAATGGTGAAAAGGAATCCAAAAAAAGGGTGAAGGGTAAATTTGAGTTTGGAACGGGCAACCTGTTTCTGCCCTGCCAGGTATTCCAACTGTTTGCGGTTGCGGGCCCTGGATGTCGAAAGCAGGAATTTCAGGATCTCCTCCTCGGACTGGTTAAAAATGTTCCCCTCCTTTTCATCGGGAGCAAATTCATCGAAAATATCATTGGAGGTGAACAGTGATTTATCGGGAACGGCGTGAAACGGCGGTTTGGTGATCCCGGTGGTCCGGATGTTCCGGATGCTGTCGATCAGGTCTTCGTTGATCAGGTTAATGATCATTGAGGTTGCCTCTGTTCTGACTACTTTCCTATTCTCTGCGATAATCCTGGCAGTGACGTTAAACTTCCTGGTTCTCAGCGCTTTCATGAAATAACTCTTGATCAGGTCGAACTCAGGGAGAAGAAAATCATTGCGTATTTTGAACCTCACAAGTTCGCGGGTTTCCTGCACAGGATGTTCAAAGACAACGTATCCCAGCTTGAAGACTGCATCTTTGAAATGAATGGTGAATTCCTTGTGAAACGTTTCCCGGGATGGGGTAGAGCGAAAAAGGAGATTTGTCCTTTTCATTCGTTGCTGTCTGTTTCCGGGCAACGAATGGCTGATGTCCTCATAGGCTTCGGTGCTGGCCTGGTCAAGACGAGATAATTCGGTCATGGAGTAGCGGAGGCATTGTTTTAGCGCTGAAATATCCAGAAGCTGGTCGAATTCGATAAAATCAATGGTTGATTTGGGATTCTGAAGCTGGAAGGAAGCTGTGTCGCGCTGGAAAAAATTGCTGACCCGGACCTTCAGACGATGGTTTGCTTTATCGAATTCCAATTGCTCGATTTCCCAATATATATTTCTGATGCGATTGAAAGGAATACTGTCAACCGGTAAATTGGATCGTTCAACAGGGAGAAACAGTTGGTCATTAAAATAAATGTTCCCGTCGTGGATACGGATGATGACTTTTTGGGCAGACATAGGATACTGCTTCGGAGAATTATATTACCCGTCCGACAAATTTCGATATTTATTTTCAACGTGGGATTCCTATTGCTTAATTATTTGGGGCTACCGTGTTACAGTGTAACGGAATGATATTAATTATAGAATTCGAACACATATCCGTCATCGAATTGGATCTCATACCGTCTTAGGAGATTCAGGTATTCTTTCCGGAAGATGTTTTTCCGATGGTGATTTTCCTGGTTCACTATATAATTTAACGTGAGTTCGACATAATTTCAATAGCATAAAGTCACTGATTGATCAATGATTTCGAGATTCAGAGAAGGCTTTTTGGGTAAGAATGAGTAGGCAATTAACCCGCCTATGAGGTTAATCA
>JAQUQD010000010.1 GCA_028716265.1 Bacteroidales bacterium
GCCAGGTTCGGCATCCATGCCACTGAAATGGTGACCCACGAGATCCTTGAATCCATCGAAAAAACACCGGTCGGCCCATCGATCCGATTAAAGCTCAGAGAGACGCTGGAACTGGCCGACCTGGTCAAATTTGCCAAAGAAAATCCTTTGCCCGACGAACATGAACGAAGCTTGAACCAGGCAGTCGACTTTGTGAAGGAATCCGTTCGCACTACGGATGAGACCCCTGCTGAGGCGACTGACAGTCAAATGATTTCAATCACAGAGGATCAAAAATAAGTATGGCACTGAACGACATAGAATTTGCCAATCCGGGATTTTTTTACCTGCTCGCACTCCTCCCCCTGCTTGCGGTCTGGTACTGGTTCCGTCACCGGACGTACCACGCTGACCTGCAGGTACCTTCTCTGGAATCCTGGCAAAGGGACGGCAAAAGCATCAGAGAATACCTGTACCACATTCTGTTTGTCCTGCGGCTGCTCACTCTCGCGTTGCTGATCCTGGCCCTGGCAAGACCTCAGACCAGCACACGAAAGCAGGATGTAACCATCGAAGGTATCGATATCGTCCTGGCCATGGATATCTCCGGAAGCATGCTGGCGGAAGACTTTAAGCCCAACAGACTGGAAGCCAGCAAGAAGGTAGCCAGTGAATTTGTAGGCGGGCGGCCAAATGACCGGATGGGACTCGTCGTTTTCAGTGGCGAAACCTTCACGCAATGCCCATTGACCACCGATCATGCGATCCTGATCGATCTTTTCGACGACATTAAAAGCGGAATGATCGAGGACGGAACCGCCATCGGCGACGGGCTGGCCACTGCCGTCAACCGGCTGAAAGAAAGCCAGGCCATCAGCAAGGTCATCATCCTTCTTACCGACGGCGAAAACAACATGGGATCCATTGACCCGCTTTCTGCCGGGGAGATAGCCAAAGTATTCGGTATACGCGTCTATACCATCGGAGTGGGGACCATTGGAACAGCACCCTATCCGGTGCAAACACCCTTCGGGACGCGTTATCAGAATATGGAGGTAAGAATCGACGAACCATTGCTCAGACAAATTGCCTCCATGACGGACGCAAGATACTTCCGGGCCACGGACAACCAGAAACTGACAGAGATTTACCAGGAGATCGACCGTCTGGAAAAATCCAAGATCGACGTGACCGAGTTCAGGAAAAAACATGAGGAATTTTTGGTCTTTGCCCTGCTGGCAGGCCTTTTTTTCCTGCTGGAAATGGGATTACGCTTCACCGTTTTCCGAAACATCCCATAATATTTTATAACCAGAACTGTTATCATTCCTATGATCCGCTTCGCACATCCTGACCTGCTTTATCTCCTCCTGCTGGTACCGGTATTCCTGGTGCTTTTCATCTACGTATTGCACTGGAAGAAAAATGCATGGAAACGATATGGAGATTATAGCGTGATAAGCCGCCTGATTCCGGGTTATTCAAGGAACAGGCTTATCCTGAAATTCCTGCTCCTTCTGGTCGCACTGGTGTTCATGGTCATCGGACTGGCCGATCCACAGGTAGGATCCAGGCTTGTAAAAGCGGAAAGAAAGGGGATTGACATCATGCTTGCCCTGGATGTGTCGAACAGTATGCTGGCCGAAGATATCAAACCCAGCCGCATGGAGAGATCAAAGCAGGCCATTTCAAAACTGATTGATGAATTGCGGAGTGATAGGATCGGGATGATCCTGTTTGCTGGCAAAGCCTATACACAGCTTCCAATCACCACGGATTACGCTGCTGCCAAGTTATTCCTATCCACCGTCTCCACAGATGCCGTTCCCGTTCAGGGAACAGCGATCGGTGAAGCCATCGACCTCGCGGTGAAATCATTCAATGAAAGCAATGAACACAGCAAGGCCATCATCATCATAACAGACGGTGAAAACCATGAAGGAGATGTATTGACGACGGCTAAACAAGCCGCTGAAAAGGGGATCCATATCTACACCATCGGCATGGGTTCCCCTGAAGGTGGCCCCATCCCCGTCTTTCAGGGGAACAACCGGACCGGGTATAAAAAGGACCGGCAGGGCAATACGGTCGTAACTAAACTGAATGAGACGATGCTGCAGCAAATTGCATCGGCGGGACAGGGGGTTTATGTTCGTGCAAGCAATGCTTCCGCTGGATTGTCAAAGATCTTTGATGAGATCAACAAGCTGAACAAATCGGAAATCGAGTCGATGATGTTTTCAGATTATGAAGACCGATTCCAGTATTTTTTGGGGATCAGCATGCTATTCCTTATCCTGGACCTGTTGATCGCGGAGAGGAAAAGCAAATGGATCAGGAATCTGAGGCTCTTCAGTCCTAAACAACAGGCATAATGTAAGTGCTTATGAAGACTTTTATTGCATATACTTCCATATGGACACTGATCGCATTGCTGAGCACAGGATCATCCATCGCGGTGCATGCACAGGCTGAGAATAAACTGATCCGGAAGGGCAATCAGTATTACAGCGATCAGAACTTCAAGGAGGCCGAAATCGAATACAGGAAATCACTCGGCAAGAATGATGCGTCCGTGCCCGGCCGGTTCAATCTGGGAACATCCCTTTACAAACAAAAGAACCACCAGGAGGCCATTCTTTCCTTCGATTCTGTATTAAACGCCTACCCTGACGAAAAGATCCGGTCACAATCATACTATAATCTCGGGAACTCCCTGCTTAAATTTTCCATGGATTCAGCCGGGGCAACATCCGACGCCTTGCAGAGTAGCATAGAAGCATACAAACAATCATTGCGGTTAAATCCAGCTGACAGTGCCGCCAGGTATAACCTTGCCTATGCTCAGCGACTCCTGAGGCAACAACAACAGCAGCAGGGTCAGGATCAGCAGGAGCAGAACCAGGATGAACAGGATCAGCAACAACAGGATCAGCAAAAGCAAGATCAGCAACAACAAGATCAGCAACAACAAGATCAGCAAAAACAGGATCAGCAACAACAGCAGGACCAGCAGCAGCAACAGCAATCCAGGGATATTTCCAGACAGGATGCTGAACGCATGCTGGAAGCATTAAAAAACGATGAAAAGCAAACCCTTGAAAAGTTGAAACAGCAACAGGTAAAAAGTCAGAGGGTGACCTTCGAGAAAGACTGGTAAAAAGATAAGAATATATTAATGTATCATGGATAATTGCAATGGCCGCCGGGGAATAACCAACAGAGCGCTGTTGGTCATCCTGTTCATGCTTATGTCAGGAATGGCCCCCCTTGTAACATCCGCCCAGGGCATACAGTTTACGGCGGCGGCACGGCACGCCGTAAGCGTGGGAGAGCAGTTCCGTCTGACCTTCACTGTGAATGCTGATGGACGGGATTTCAAAGCGCCTGCCCTGGGAGATTTTAACGTTTTATCCGGGCCCAATCCATCCACCAGCTCCAGCATCCAGATCATCAACGGCCAGGTATCCAGATCAGTGACCCTTTCCTACACATTTATCCTTCAGGCAATCAAGGAAGGCGAATTTCAGATCCAACCGGCAGTCATCACCGTTGACGGCAAACAATTTGAATCCAATCCCCTGACCATCAAGGTCAGTGCTGCCGGCGGCCAGTCCCCGCAGTCACAACCATCCCCTCCCTCCGGGATTCCCAAAAAAACGGAAGAACTGGGCGATGTGGGACAATCTGATGTCTTTGTACGGACCTCCGTGGATAAGAAAAATCCTTATCAGGGTGAAGAGATCATCGTTTCCCATAAAATCTATACCCGTGTAGGAATCAGTCAGTACGGCGTTGAAAAGTTTCCATCCTACAATGGATTCTGGACTCAGGAGCTCCAGAATCTCCAGGAAGAGCCCAACAAACACAACGAGATCATCAACGGGCAGGAATACCTGGTAGCTGAGATCAACAAAGTGGCACTGTTCCCGATGAAAAACGGATCACTTACCATCGAACCGCTGGAACTGAACATTGTCGCCCAGGTCAGGAAATCGTCACGAAGCCGTTCGAATGACCCTTTCGACATTTTTTTCAATGATCCCTTCTTTGGCGGAGGATACCAGAATGTTCAGAAAAGGATCGCTTCCAATCCGGTCACTATCGACATCAAACCCTTGCCCGCAATCAACCAGCCTGCGGATTTCAAGGGTGTCGTAGGAAAATATACGTTCAAGTCCAACATTGATAAAACAGACGTTGAGGTCAACGAAGCCATCAACCTCAAGTTCACTGTACTGGGAGAAGGGAACATCAAGCTCATCGATGAGCTCAGCGTGTCATTTCCCCCTGACTTTGAAGTGTATGATCCGAAAACCTCCTTTAACCTCAACAAGAACAAGCAGGGTATATCGGGGGTAAAGACCTTCGAATACCTTATTATCCCGAGAAATCCCGGGAGCTTTAAGATAAAACCGGTGGTTTTCAGTTACTTTGACCCGGATCAGGGAACCTATGTCAGCCAGGCTTCACCTGCTTATGATATTGATGTGCACAAGGGAACGTCTTCCGGTCCGGGAGTCACCTACAGCGGGGTGGTACAGGAGGATGTCCAGTACATTGGAAGCGATATCCGCCACATCAAGAATAATCCTGTCGTATTGAAGCCGACAGGGAAATCCCTTTTCGGTTCACTTGCACATATCCTGCTCATCATTGTTCCATTATCACTGGCCGTCTTCGTGATCCTGTTCGTGCGCCAGCAGATGCGAAAAAGAAGCAACATCCACTGGATGAAGACGCAAAAGGCCACCAAGGTCGCCAGAATGCGCCTCAAACTGGCATCCACATACCTGAAATCACTCCAGGAAAAAGAATTTTACAATGAAGTATCCCAGGCGCTGTGGGGTTACATCAGCGATAAATTCAACCTCCCACTGGCCGACCTGTCAATGGATTCTGTGTATGAGACCTTGAAGAATAAAAATATCAAGGATGCGATCATCGAACAATTCATCGAAACGCTGAATCATTGCGAATATGCACGGTTTGCACCTGGCGGGACGTCGCAGAACATGGATAAGATCTATGAAGAAGCTCTGAATGTAATCAGCAAGACGGAACGGGAACTCAAGTGAGAGGAGAAAGGAGAGAGGAGAAATACAATTTGACAATTTGACAACTTAATAATGAATAACATCCGGCTAACTTTAATCGTACTGCTGTTTAGCATTGCCCTGGTTGGATCTGCAGGAGTCAATGAAGAAAGGGTGGAAAAGGCCAATAAGGACTATAGCGCAGGCTTATATGCAAATGCCATCGAAGGGTATGAAAGCGTACTGAAAAATGGCTATGAATCGGCTGAGGTATACTATAATCTGGGAAATGCCTATTTTAAATCCGATGACCTGGCTTCTGCCATTCTTTACTATGAAAAAGCAAAGAAGCTCAGGCCCAACGACAGCGATGTGCTTTTTAATCTGAATGTTGCAAACAACCGGATAAAAGACAAAATTGAAACGGTCCCCGTGCTTTTCTACAAACGGTGGTGGCAACAGACAATGAACTGGCTCAGCACGGACGCCTGGACCAGGTTCCACATCACCTGCTGGATCGTATTCCTCGCCGCTGCTTCCTTTTACTTTATCTCCAGGATGATTATCATCCGAAAAATAGCATTCTGGATCGGTCTTGTCATGTTGCTGTTATCCCTCGTCACCTTCGGTGCTGCCTGGCAGGATAACAGATCGAACCATCAGATGACTGAAGCGATCGTTTTTGATCCCAGCCTGACCGTCAAGAGTTCTCCCTCGGAAAACAGCGTCGACCTCTTTGTGGTGCATGAAGGTACAAAAGTGGCCATCACTGATCAATTGGGTGACTGGTACGAGATCCGGATAGCCAACGGGAGCACAGGCTGGATCCAGCATACTGCTGTCCGAAGCATTTAGCCTTTCATCCACAGCTGTTCTCCAATGCTAAAACTTTATTCCTGACTGACAGGCATGATGCTTTTTCTACTAATTTTGTCCGCCATAAAAAATGAATAATTTTATAACTAGTTTATATTCAATACTTTAAATTAAATGCTATGAAAAAAACGGTACTTTTGTTTTTGACTTTAATGATCTGTTTCTCCGGAGTGTCTGCTCAGGAATCACAACCTGCCGGAGCGGCCTGGAAGAATGGAGGCAAGTTTGCCCTGAACCTTTCACAATCTTCACTGACCAATTGGGCTCCCGGGGGACAAAACTCCCTGGCACTGAACTCATTCATTAACTACTTTGCCGATTACACAAAAGGTAAATCCCTGTGGGAGAACCGACTGGACCTGGCGTATGGTCTGCTGAAGGAGGGTGATCAGGACATCCGGAAGAGTGACGACAAGATCGATTTTTCATCAAAATACGGCCGGCAGGCCACCAAAACATGGTACTATGCCGCCTTGCTTACATTTAAGAGCCAGTTTTCCAATGGCTACAACTATCCTGACGATTCAATAGTCATCTCCCGTTTTCTGGCTCCCGGATACCTATCCATCGGTGTCGGTATGGACTGGAAGCCCAGGGACTATTTCTCCTTCTACCTGTCCCCTGCCACAGCCCGCTGGATCATCGTAAATGACGACAACCTGTCGGATGCAGGAGCTTATGGCGTAGATCCCGGCGACAGGATCAAAACGGAGGCGGGAGCGATGGCACGGTTGGAATTTCTTAAAGATATCATCAAGAATGTAAACCTGAAGTCAAAGCTTGAACTTTTCTCCAACTACCTGGACAAGCCACAGAACATTGACGTTTACTGGGACAACATGTTCGTCATGACCATAAACAAGTACCTCTCCGCCTCCCTGAATCTGACCCTCGCCTATGATGATAATCTGCGGATCACAGACAAGGATGGTAAAACAGGACCCAGAACCCAGTTTAAAGAGGTCTTTGGGATTGGATTCACCTATGTTTTCGGGGTCACCAAGTGAAAAGCAGCAGCCGCTTAACGAAGCCTATCCAATGAGCGGACAAGCCGCTCGTCTCTTTTAATGGTGTACATCGCCAGTACAAGAAAAACCAGCGAGATGAGCGGGAATACGGATCCCACCCTGTACTCTGTGGGAAGCGAAATGTCTTTTGCAATCTTGTCCGTATAAAAGAACAGCAGGACAATAAGGACGATATTCAATAAAATGGCAAAGTTGATGGTCCTTAACTGCCTTAAACGCTTCTTGTACTGAAGGATGGTCATCACGGTCAGAGCCAGGATCAATACGGATAGGATGATCAATGGCAGGTAAAACAAGAATTTATAAGCCGGTTCCAGGGTGTCGGGCTGTTTCTCCAGTCCATAGACATAGAACGAAATGGTCCCAAGGTATGTATCAACAGTGTTGCCATAAGTAAAGGCAGCCACCGGGAAGAAAAATTGAAGGACAAGGGCAATGAATGCCACTATGAGATAGACTGTCTGGATTCGCTGAATCATCGTAACAAATTTTAACATTACCGGTTGTAAAAGTACGAATGATTTTAGGGATGATTGTGCAACGGGATGATTTTATTTATATATTTGCACCGAATTCTGCAGCTAGATTCGATAGCTTCTCGGTTTCATGGATGTTTGACCAAATACGTTCGCGTAGCGGGGATTAAAAATTTACTTCACAGATATTCTTTCATTTATTTTCTAACCGACCAGGACTTCCTTATTTAATTGTAATACATCATGTATCATATTAATGAGTTGAATGAAAAGCTCGTGAATGAGCTGAGAGAAATTGCCAAAGAGCTTAATATTCCAAAGAGTGAAGGATTAAAAAAACAGGACCTGATCAACCTTATCCTGGATTATCAGGCGGATAATCCTACCCCTGAAATCCTTCAGAATGAAAAAAAAGGCCCAAAAAAGACGTTACGGCTGCGCCGTAGAAGAAACACGCCCGATCAGGAAAAAAACAATGAGAAAAGGGTAATCACAGAGGTCGAAGAGCCAAAGCCACAACAAAAAGCAGAGGTTATTCCCGACTTTTTGGAGGAACCTGATTCCGGGGATGAAATCTTCAATGTCATGGAAGGTGAAACCTTCAGCCTGGATCTGGAGGAATCCGTACCTGTACAAACGGGAGAATTAGAACATGAGCCGGTTGAGATGGACCAGGAAAAAGAACCGGTACTTACCAAGCCCTTCAGGGAGAGACCCGGCAGGGAATCCGGATTCCGCACCAAGCATCCGGAAAGGCACAAGGACGAATTCGGTTTTGAATTTGAGGGGATCGTCATTGCCGAGGGCGTACTGGAAATCATGCCTGACGGGTATGGCTTTCTACGTTCATCCGATTACAACTACCTGAATTCCCCAGATGATATCTACGTATCCCAGTCCCAGATCAAACTCTTTGGTTTGAAGACCGGAGACACCGTGCAGGGCAGCATCCGGCCTCCGAAAGAAGGTGAGAAATATTTTCCCCTGATCAAGGTGGAGATGATCAACGGACGGGACCCGGAAGATGTGCGCGATCGTATTCCGTTCGATTACCTCACACCGCTGTTCCCTGAAGAAAAATTCAAGCTGACAGGGCACCCGCAGGAAACCCTCTCGACCAGGATCATTGATCTGTTCACTCCCATCGGAAAAGGACAGAGAGGATTGATCGTTGCACAGCCCAAAACCGGGAAAACGGTCCTCCTGAAAGAGATAGCCAACGCCATCGCCTACAATCACCCGGAAGCCTACCTGATCATCCTGCTCATCGACGAACGCCCGGAAGAAGTCACCGACATGGAACGCAGCGTGAATGCCGAGGTGATCTCCTCAACGTTCGACGAGCCGGCCGAAAGGCACGTCAGGATCTCCACCATCGTGCTTGAAAAAGCAAAACGCATGGTGGAATGTGGTCATGATGTAGTCATTCTGCTGGATTCGATCACGCGTCTGGCCAGGGCTCACAACACGGTGATGCCCGCCTCGGGGAAAGTACTCTCCGGTGGTGTGGAAGCCAACGCCCTGCAGAAACCCAAACGGTTCTTCGGGGCAGCTCGTAAGATCGAAGGTGGCGGCTCACTGACAATCATCGCCACGGCACTGATTGACACCGGCTCCAAAATGGACGAGGTGATCTTCGAGGAATTCAAGGGAACCGGCAACATGGAGCTTCAGCTCGACCGTAAACTGTCGAATAAGCGCATCTGGCCCGCCATCGACATCGTGGCCTCCAGCACCCGTCGTGAGGAACTGCTTCTCGACAAGGAAACCCTGCAACGTATCTGGATCCTGCGCAACCACCTGGGCGACATGAATCCGCTGGAAGCAATGGAATTTCTGAAGGACAAGATGAAATTCACTCAGTCCAACGAGGAGTTCCTCATCTCCATGAATGCATAAACATAAAAAAAGGTGCTCCGGCACCTTTTTTTATGTTGTAATCCTTTTTGCAAGAGCAGGCACATCCATCCCGCCGAAATCCCCCGAACTCATCATCAACAAATTGGCATTCTGCCAATTGAATCCCAACAGGTCACTGTATAGCTTACCAGCCTCCGTATAAACGTTCAAATGCGGAAGGTTGAATGCCTCCCTGACCTGCTCAGGATGTATCGGAGGCAGGCGCTTTAAAAGAACCGCATGCGGATTGTAGTAGACGATCGGTTGATCCGCTTTTGCCATAGAATCTGCATAATGGGAAAGAAAATGCCCGCTCAGACTGCTGAAGGTGTGCAGCTCGATGCAGGCTACCAGCCGACGATCGGGAAATTGCTCCTTCACAGCCTCCACCGTGGCCTTCAGCTTGGAGGGAGCATGGGCGAAGTCAAAAAATACAGCAGTTTGCCCGTTCTCAGCCAACAATTCAAGCCGCCTGGCTGCCCCCTCAAACGTCCCGATAGCGTAGTAGAAATCCTTGTCGTCCACCCCAAGCTCCCGGCAGACCATCCGCGCTCCCTCAAGGTTGATCAGGTTGTGACGACCAAAGATCTTCAGGGGGACCTCTTTAGTGCTTAAATTAAGGGATGTCATCCCATTCCTGATCCGGAAGACAGGCATATGATAAGGGATCAATTTTACTCCTTCCCTTGTTGAAAGGATGACATCCCTCACCATTGCATCATCCGCATTATAGATCAATGCACCGTTTGGGGGTACAAGTCCTGCAAAGGTCATGAATTGCTCCCGGTAACCTTCGAAGGTGGGGAATACGTTGATATGGTCCCATGCGATCCCGCTAATCAGGGCGATATCCGGCTGATACACATGGAATTTTGGTCTGCGGTCCAGCGTGGAGGTCAGGTATTCGTCCCCCTCGAACACCATCAGCCGGCTGTCGCCGCTCAGCCGTACCGTATCCTCCAGCCCGCGCACCGGTGCCCCGATCATGTAATCGCAAACGATCCCGCTGGTATGCAGCACATGCAGGACCATGGCCGTAATGGTGGTCTTGCCGTGGCTGCCGCCGATCACCACCCTCTTCTTGTCCCGCGCATGGGCGTATAGAAATTCAGGAAAAGAGTATACCTTCAGGTTCAGTTCCCTGGCCCGGATCAGCTCCGGATTATCTTCACGCGCATGCATACCAAGGATCACTGCATCAATACCGGAATGGATCCGGTCAGGATCCCAGCCATCACGTTCTGGCAGGAGTCCCAGGGAGGCAAGCCGGCCTCGCGATGGCTCAAAGATCTCGTCATCCGATCCGGTGACCATTTCCCCTTTGAGGTGCAGGGCGACGGCCAGGTTGTGCATGACGTTGCCTCCGATGGCGATGAAATGATAGTGCATGGCGTTAGATGAATATTAGATTATGGGAATCAAATGTAAGATTTATTGGGATGGAATTCCTCATCATGCGCGAATAATCACGTATACGATACATGTTAAAAAATGAGTAACTTCGCACTCTTAAAAATTTTATTTCAACCCTAATACTTAACCTTATGAAAAGTCATTCATGGTCATTCATGGTCATTATGATTTTTATGACATTGACCGTATCAGCCCAGAGCCGGTTGCAGGCTGAGGATCTGTGGAAAATGGGCCGTGTGGACGACATCCAGGTGTCACCCGACGGACAATGGGTTCTTTATGGAATCACGAAGTATGATCTGAATGAGAACAAGGGCAACCGCGATCTCTATATCCTGCCCGTAGCAGGCGGTGAGGCTAAAAAAGTGACAGATTTGGAAGGTCATGAATTCAACGGACTATGGCGTCCCGATGGCAAAAAGATAGGATTCCTGAGCGCGATAAGCGGTACCGTCCAGATCTGGGAAGTCAATCCGGATGGTTCGGATCCAAAGCAAATCTCCAACATTGAAAATGGTATCAACGGATTTTCCTATTCACCTGTCCTCACCCATATCCTCTATTGCAAGGATGTGAAGCTGGATTCAGCATCCATTGATTATTATCCAGACTTGCCCAAAGCCGACGCAATGATCTTCGACGATTTGATGTACCGTCATTGGAACAACTGGCATGATTATGCCTACAGCCACATCTTCGTGACCAGGTATGATACTGCTGCTATAAAAGACGGGATTGACATTATGGAAAACGAGCCATGGGACACCCCGCTGGCCCCCTTTGGAGGAATGGAACAGATTGCCTGGAGTCCGGATGGCAAATCGATCGTCTATACGTGCAAGAAGATGAAGGGCAAAGAGTATTCCCTGAGCACAAATTCGGATCTCTATCTGTATGATCTGAAATTAAGGATGACCTACAATATTACCAAAGAAATGATGGGGTATGACATGGATCCCGTTTTTTCACACGATGGTAAGAAAATGGTGTGGAAAAGCATGGCAACCGATGGATATGAGTCGGATAAAGAGAGGATGATGATGCTCGATCTTGCCAATGGATCGATAAAGGAGCTTTCAGAGGGCTTTGACCAGAACTGTTCAAATTTTGTCTGGGCTGAAGACAATGACGTAATTTATTTTATCAGCGGCGCCAATGCCACCTACCAGGTTTATGGGCACTCCCTTTCTACGGGTAACACGGTACCTGTAACCCGTGGTGCACACGACTACACCTCCATAGCACAGGCAGGCACTCAGCTCGTTGGGACGAGGATGTCCATGTCGATGCCCGTCGAACTGTACAGAGTCGATCTCGACGGATCGCAGGTTCAGCTAAGTTTCACCAATAAGGTATTACTCTCAAAAATTACCATGGGAGAGGTCAGGGAGAGGTGGGTAACCACAACCGATGGTAAAGACATGCTGGTATGGGTGATCTATCCCCCAAATTTTGACGCAAAAAAGAAATACCCGGCCCTGTTATACTGCCAGGGAGGCCCGCAAAGCGCTGTAAGCCAGTTCTGGTCGTACCGCTGGAACCTCCAGATGATGGCTGCCAACGACTACATCGTGGTAGCACCCAACAGGAGGGGATTGCCAACTTTCGGCCAGGAATGGAACGACCAGATCGCAGGGGATTATGGCGGACAAAACATGAAAGACATGCTGAGCGCTATCGACGCTCTTGCAAAAGAACCGTATGTTGATGAAAATCGCCTGGGTGCGGTTGGAGCCAGTTACGGTGGTTATTCCGTGCTATGGTTGGCCGGCAACCACGACAAACGGTTCAAAGCCTTTATCTCCCATTGCGGCATCTATAATTTTGAAAGCATGTACGGCTCCACCGAGGAATACTTCTTTGTAAACCATGATTACGAAGGACCTTACTGGGAAAAACCAAAGCCAAACAGTTACAATTTCTCACCCCATCTCTATGTCGATAAATGGGATACCCCCATCATGCTGGTCACTGGCATGTTCGACTTCCGGATACCCTATACACAGAGTCTGGAGGCGTTCAACGCCGCACAACTCAGAGGCATTCCCAGCCGGCTGGTAATCTTCCCGGAAGAAACGCATTTTGTTCTCAAACCACAAAATGCAGTGCTTTGGCAAAGGGAATTCTTCAGATGGCTTGACACCTATCTCAAATGATATCAGAGCTCGCGCTATCTGCCCTGAAGACGAGTGCGCCGGAATTGATACAGTAACGCAGCCCCGTGGGAGGCGGCCCATCTTCGAACACATGTCCCAGGTGCCCGCCACAGTTTGCACAGAGCACTTCCGACCGTACCATTCCATAACTGCGGTCGATCAGTATGTGCACGTTGTCTTCGAGGCAAGGCGCGTAAAAAGCGGGCCAGCCGCAACCCGAATGGAACTTGGTATCCGATTCGAACAGTTTCTGGCCACAACCTGCACAAGAATACTCCCCTTTCTCAAAAAAATCATCATACTTACCCGTGTAGGCGCGCTCAGTGCCTTTTTCACGCAAAACATGAAACTGAACCGGTGTAAGGTATTGTCTCCACTCTAGATCGGTCTTTTCCACCGGAAAACGAACAGAATCTCCTGTCTTGGAGCTCATGAAGGTTCTTTTTTCTGTCTAAACAAATAAACCTGCCTAAAGTTCACCTCTCTTCCTAGCTCTTCAATTAATTTCTCCACTCTCCTCTCTCCTTTCTCCTCTCTCCTCTCATTTTTAATATCTTTGTCACAAATCTGTGATCATGGACCTTTTATGGATCATCCTGGGATGCATTCTGCTCATTGTGGGTATCCTCGGCAGCTTTCTCCCTGTTCTTCCCGGTCCGCCGCTGGCCTGGATCGCTTTGCTCATTCAACAGCTCAGGGAAGAAAAGCCGTTCACATCCAATTTTCTGGTCATATGGGCCCTGGTGACCACTGCCGTGTTGCTGCTCGACTATTACGTCCCCATATGGGGAACCAGGAAACTGGGTGGTTCAAAGGCAGGGATGTGGGGTGCCACCTTCGGACTGATCGTGGGGATCTTCTTTCTGCCCCCGATCGGGATCATCCTTGGCCCGTTTATCGGAGCTGTAACTGGAGAGCTGATCACGGGCAAGGATTTCAATATTGCCCTGAAGTCCGGTTTCGGATCGTTTTTGGGATTCATAGCCGGTGTCGTGATGAAGACCGGCATTACCCTGATCATGGGATTTTACCTTATAAAAAGCTTTTTCTAGGAGTACACGACGATGGACGACCCGATCAGCAGACTGCGCAACATATCTCTGGAAATCCGCAGGGCCACTATTCAAAGCCTTGCGACAGCAGGATCCGGCCATACCGGCGGATCCCTCGATCTGGCAGATATCTTCACCTGCCTTTACTTTGACATCATACGCCATGATCCTGCCCGGCCACAGTGGGAGGAGCGAGATCGCCTGATCCTGTCGATAGGACATGTGGTGCCCGTACTGTATGCCACCCTGGCCCATGCGGGATATTTCCCGAAGGAGGAACTTCTCACGCTGCGCAGGCTGGGCTCGCGTCTGCAGGGACATCCGGGCAGGGAGCATGGATTGCCCGGACTGGAGCTGTCGGCCGGGTCGCTCGGACAGGGCCTGTCGGTAGCCGTCGGCCTGGCACTGGGTGCCCGTATGGATAAAAAAAGCTGGAGGGTCTACAGCATCCACGGCGACGGCGAGCTGCAGGAAGGTTCGATCTGGGAAGCAGCCATGAGTGCCGCCCATTACAAGCTGGACAACCTCACCGCACTTATCGACCGCAACGGGATGCAGATCGACGGTCCGACCTCCGAGGTCATGGAGCTGGAACAGCTGGCCGACAAATGGAATGCCTTCGGATGGTTTGTCATCCATTGCGACGGACATGATCATCAGGATATTCTCAGAGCTTACAATGAGGCCTGGCAGAAAAAAGGACAACCGTCGGTCATCATCGCAAGGACCGTCATGGGTAAGGGAGTGCCATCCATCGAAGGGGACTATCGCTGGCACGGGAAAGCACCCGACAAGGAACAGGCAGCGCGGTTCATAAGGGAACTGTATTAAACTCAAATATCTAATATCAAATATCAAAAATCAATCCCGTAGGGATGACACTATGGCAGATAAAGCAACCAAAACGGGATTTGGAGAAGGGGTCCGGGATATCGGCAAACGGGATCCCCGGGTGATCGGCATCGGGGCCGACATCACCTCCTCCGTCGGAATGAATCTTTTTGCAGATGCCTTCCCCGACCGTTTTATTTCCCTGGGCATCGCAGAACAAAACTGCGTGGGTGTGGCCGCCGGTCTGGCCCTGGTAGGGAAACTACCGGTGTTTGCCACCTATGGTGTCTTTTCCGCCATGCGGACAACGGATCAGCTACGCGTCTCTGTCTGTTACAACAACCTCCACGTGATTATCGGCGGAGCCCATGCGGGCATCTCCGTGGGGCCTGACGGCGCCACGCACCAGGCATTGGAAGATATGGCCGTGATGCGCGTTTTACCCAATATGACCGTCCTCTCCCCCTGCGACGCTACACAGACAAGACTGGCCGTCATCGCAGCCGCTGAACAGGTGAGCGGACCGGTATATGTCCGGTTTGGACGGGAACCGGTACCTGACTTTACTGATGAAAAACTGGAATTCACAGTGGGCAAGGGACAAGTCTTTCATGAAGGCAGCGACCTGACCATCATTGCCACAGGCCACCTGACCTGGGAGGCATTGCAGGCATCGTATATGCTCGAAAAGGAAGGGATCAGTACACGTGTGATCAACCTTCACACCATCAAACCCATCGATGAAGAGATCATTGTCAGGGCCGCCCGCGAGACCGGAGCCATCCTTACTGCAGAAGAACACCAGGTGGCCGGCGGCCTTGGAAGCGCAGTAGCGGAAGTTGTTGTGAAACACCATCCGGTACCCATGGTTTTCACCGGTGTAGACGATCGCTTCGGGGAATCAGGAAAACCGGAAGAGCTGATGGAAAAATTCGGGATGAAAGCGCGTCAAATAGCCGATAAGGCAAGAAAATTTGTTGAGAAAAAGGGATGACATCCCTCAGCAAAGGATGTCATCCCTTTTTTAACTACCAGACGTAATTCAGAAAAATATCCTCTGGGTAACTGACATCCACCAGATAAAGACCGTGAGCCGGCACGGACATGCCCGCTTCTGAACGGTTCCTGGATTCGATGATCCAGTGAAATTCTCCCAGTGTGATCTTGTGCTGGCCCAGTTCCAGCAACGTCCCGACAATAGCCCTGACCATATTCCTCAAAAAACGGTCAGCCGTTATGGTGAACACCAACAGATCCCCTTCCTCCTCCCAGCGGGCATCCATGATGTTGCAATGGTTCGTCTTTACCTGTGTATGTGATTTGCTGAAGGACGTGAAATCTTTATATTCCAACAATACAGAAGCACCAGTATTCATCAGCTCCACGTCAAGTGAACCGAAAAAAAAATGGGCAAAGCCAACCAGAAATGGATTCTTTGATTTGCTGATCTGATAACGATATGTCCTGGATGTGGCATCAAACCTGGTATGTGCATTACTTCTGACCAGAAAAATGTTACGGACAGCGATATCTTCGGGTAAATACCCATTGAGTTTGTACATCAGTCTCACCCTTTGTTCCAGTGTCAGTGGATCGTGATCAAAATGCGCATAGAACATGCGTGCATGCACCCCCGCATCCGTCCGGCCACAACCCACAAGCTGAACTTCATCGTTGAACATCACTGAAAGGGCCTTTTCCAGGATAGCCTGCACAGAAGGTGCGTTCTTCTGGATCTGCCAGCCATGATAATTCTTGCCGTTAAAAGAAAGCTGGATGAAATAGCGGTGTGGTATAGGTTCCATAATGGTTCAAAATTAAAAAAATAACATTCACCCATGGAATACAAAAATTACTATATTTGTGCCACGTTTCCGAAAATCGTAACACATGAAAACCAAACGCTTTGGTGTCTCATTAGATGAGAACCTGGTGGATTCCTTTGATGCTTTTATCGCCAAGCATCATTTCCCGAACCGTTCCCAAGCCATCGGATTTCTGATACAGAAGAACCTGACAGAAGAGAAGTGGGAAGAGAACCGGGAGGTGGCCGGTGCCATCGTTCTTGTATACGACCACCACCGGCGGGAACTTCAGAACAGATCCACACACATCCAGCACGATTTCCATCACCTGGTATTGTCGGTACAGCATGTCCACCTGGACCACCACAACTGTCTGGAAACCATTGCCGTAAAAGGCAGAGCCCGGGAGCTGGCTGAATTCAGCGACCGGTTGATTGGTATCAAGGGTGTCATGTACGGTAAGCTGGTCATGTGCTCACTATAGATGATCTTCAAATGGTCAGGGTAAATTTGATAAAACTCCATTCTCAATGCCAATGATATGATCCGTACCTGGATGCTTACCATTTTGCTCGGCTTACTATCTGCCTCCGTTATGGCATATAACCACAACCATAACCGTAAAATCATCATTGACACAGATGCCGGGCTGGATGATCTCAGGGCCATCTGCATGCTGATGGCTTCTGATAAGCTCGAAATACTGGGAATTACCACATCTGATGGCATGTGTGATCCCCAGACCGGCTACCAGAAAGTCACCTCTTTGCTGCAGTCCCTGGGGCACGAAGGGGTCAGGGTCTGCCCTGGAAACCTATCAGAGGGGAAGGTCAA
Source organism: Bacteroidales bacterium (assembly GCA_028716265.1). Lineage (GTDB taxonomy): Bacteria > Bacteroidota > Bacteroidia > Bacteroidales > JAGONC01 > JAGONC01. The sequence goes on from JAQUQD010000010.1 coordinate 17,386, forward strand.
ACCGTATGGCGACCTATGTTATGCTTTTCAATGGGGGATCAAAACCTCACCCCATTCGCTTCCTTCCATGAAAGCTGACGAGTTACTGATCTCCATTATGGCCAGACTGCAAGACAGCATAACGCTGATTGCCTTGGGGCCTTTAACGAATTATGCCAGGATGCTGGACCAGGAACCGGCATTAGCCACCCGGATCACACGGATCATTTGGTATAATGAAGGCATTGATCCTGTCAGGGGTGACAACCTCATGTTTGATCCGGTAAGTTATGAAAAGGTGCTGACTTATCGCATATCCATAGACATCATACATTCTTCCCCTGGTGAGGAGCTGGTGTTGGACCCGGAGCTCCTGGCAGGCATTGGAAACTCCTCTTCTCCCTATGCAAAAGCGGTCCATTCAGCATTCAGTGATACCCTCGTTCATGATGAAGTCAACGCCAGGCATCTTGGATTATGGGATGATCTGGTCAGTATTTTTTTTGTTTTTCCGGAAGCCTTTGCCCTGAAACAAACGGAGGAGCTGCTGCCAGTAAGGTTGTATATTCCGGTATCGATTCAGGAGGTACGGCAGAAATGGCTCAGGATCTTCTCGTTTGAGCATGATGACAGCCAGGTGCTGGATCATTTCCCAGCCGATCCTGGTTTTTTCGCAGAAGATATCCGGGGAATAGTGGACCGGATCATTCGGGCGCATGGTTTGGAAGAATGGCGTGCCGGTGTCCTTACGAATGAGCTGCATCGGCATCTGGGAGCATATGCGATTATCGGAACCAAAATGGGGCTACGGGCCAGGGAATATTTCAGGGCAGGTCACGACCAGTTGAAGGTGGTCTCCTATGCTGGTTCGATACCACCCGTCAGCTGCCTGAATGATGGGCTGCAGGTCAGCACCGGTGCCACATTGGGGCATGGCCTTATCCGCATCGCAGAGGTGGTAACATCAGAGCCCGTGCCACCTTCACGTATTTCGACCAGTCGATCACCCTAAAGCTGAAAGATCCCTTCTGGCAAATTATCAGGACGCAAATTGACGAATGTATCCGGATCCATGGCAACCTGACGGACGAATACTGGGAGGGCATCCGTAAGCTGGCCATTTCATACTGGATGGAATGGGACCGGCATGAATTGTTTGAAATGACGTTACATTAAGCACTTAAAGATGAGCAACGAACTGATGATACTAATCCTTGCGGCCCTTTCCATCGGCTTTTTCCACACGTTGCTGGGGCCCGATCATTACCTGCCATTCATTGTATTATCCCATGCCAGAAACTGGACGGTGACAAAGACAGCCTTGATCACGGTCCTCTGCGGCATCGGCCATGTGGGCAGTTCCGTGGTCCTGGGCCTTCTCGGTGTGGCATTAGGTATTGGAATCTCTAAGATCGAAGCGTTTGAGTCGTTCAGAGGCAACCTGGCGGGATGGGCATTTATTGCTTTTGGACTTGGATACCTTCTCTGGGGATTATGGAAAATAAGGCGGAAGAAACCTCACTCCCATATCCATTACCACGAGGACGGTACCGTTCACGAACACAGCCACGGCCATTCAACGGATCACCTGCACCAGCACAGCAAGGTTTTAACCCCTTGGATACTGTTCATCATCTTTGTACTGGGTCCCTGCGAGCCATTGATCCCTCTGCTGATGTATCCGGCTGCTACCAGCAGCATAAGTGGCATGATCCTGGTCACGGCCGTCTTCTCCCTGACGACGATCCTGACCATGCTTACCGTGGTCACTCTGGCCTACTACGGGATCCCGTTCCTCCCGATGAAAAAAGCGGAGAAATACATGCACGTCATAGCAGGTGCCACTATCCTCTTAAGCGGGGTGGGCATACAATTCCTGGGACTTTAAGCTGACTGGAGACTGCTGACTGCTGACTGTTGTCTGCCGACTGCTGACCGTCAACCGTCAACGGGTCGTATCCGTGTCACCATCAATTTATCCACGCGACTCCGGTCCATATCCATCACTTCAAACTGCAAATCTTTATAATGAAACACATCGCCCTCTCTGGGTACCTTTCTCAGGAAGTGCATTGCAAGTCCCCCGAGCGTAGTAAATCCTTCATTTTCAATATCTTCATAGGATAGGATACCAAAAGCATCCATGAAATCATCAATGCTCATCGCTCCATCCACAAGCCAGGAACCATCCTGCCGTTCAATCACTTCCCGGATATGATCATCGAACTCCTCCGGTATTTCCCCGAGGATGGTCTCCGTCAGATCATGCAGGGTAAGGATGCCTTCGACAGCTCCATATTCACTGACTACGACAGCAAAATTGGTCTTCTGCAGCCTGAAAAGCTCCAGGACTTTATCAACCATCAGGTTCTCAGGAATGAACAGTGGTTCAGCGGCCACCTGGGCCAGGTCAAACGGCTGATCATCGGCAAACAGGGACAAGATATCTTTCACTGTCACCACACCGATGATATCCTCGATGGTCGTCTCACATAAAAGGTATTTACTGAAATGGTGCTCAGCAATCAGTTCCATTACTTCCTTCCTGGAGGCGGATCTCAGGATGTAGATCACATCCGTTCGGTGCGTCATGATCTCGCTGGCCCGCTTGTCACCAAAACGGAACGCATCCCTGATCCGCTGTGTCTCTTCCTTGTCGATGAAGCCTTGTTCCGAGCTTTGCAAAAGAAGCATCTTCAGTTCTTCTTCGGTCATTGCCCGGTCTCTTTTAGTCTTAATCCCCATCAGCCGGGTGATCCCCTTGGTAGTTACCGTCAGTACCCAGACGAAGGGATAGGCGACCTTAAAAAGAACGGTCATAATTGGCGTAAGAAACACTGCGATCCGTTCGGGATTGTTCAGGGCCAGCGATTTGGGAACAAGCTCTCCAATGATCAGGGAAAAAAAAGTGATCAATGCGACCACAAGAATGATGGCCAGGTTGTGGGCGGAATTTGCGAAAACAGGAATCCGGGCAAGCAGGGGGGCGACATCATCGGCCAGGGCCACCCCACCGAAGGCGCCGGAAACAATACCCACCAGAGTGATGCCTACCTGTATGGTGGACAGGATCTTCTCCGGTTCACGAAGAAATCCCAGTACATTACCTGCAGCGCGGCTTCCCTTATGAGCAAGACTCTCCAGGCGCACTTTGCTCGACGACACCAGTGCAAACTCATACATGGCAAAAAGGCCATTGATCAGAAAAAGCAGAAATATGACAAGAAGCTCAGCCATCACAGGCTATAAGATTCACTCAGGTTGATGAAAATCTGTTTCAGTAACCTTTCGGACAGCTCACACGTTCATCCCAGTATTTTTCCGCATGAACTGGATACGCTCAAAGCTCCCGGTTTTTTCCTTTCCCTGAAGGATCTTGCCTCTGAATTGTTCAATACGCTGATAATGGCGCATTTTCATCCAAAGGGCAAGGTCTTCGTTGATCTGAGTGATCACATCCGGTCCGTTCTTATAGATGGTCGTACATACCTGGGCAGCTTTCGCCCCCGCAAGCAATACTTTCACGACACCCGTATAATCATGGATCCCTGTGGAGGCGGAAATATCACAGTTCACCTTATTTGAAACGGATCCGATCCAGCGCAGGGGTTCGGTGATCTCCACCGGTGAACTCAGGTAATTGTCAAAGACGATGCTGACGCTGTCGATATCGATATCTGGGCGGAAAAAGCGGTTGAACATCACAATTCCGTCAGCTCCTGCTTCGGTCAGACTCCGGATCATGCGTGGCAGGTTCGAGAAATAGGATCCGATCTTAACTGCCACAGGGATAGTCACTTCTGATTTAACTTGTCTGAGGATCTCAACATAAACATCCTCGATGTCACAACCGGGTGTAGATTCATCAAAAGGAAAAATGGCAATGTTCAGCTCAATCGCATCCGCACCGGCTTCCTGCAGCTTTTTGACAAAGCTTGTCCAGCCTATGGCCGATACACAGTTCACACTGGGGATCACGGGAATGCTAACCGACTCCTTTACCTGGCGTATCAGCTGAAGATACTCGTTCACCCCGTGCTCCTTTGACAGTTCCATGATGTGTTCCGCTGCACGGGGATACCAGTAGTACATGGGATGATCATCCAGTTTTGCGGCGATGTCGGCCACGATCTGCTCCTCAAAGAGGGACTTCAATACGATGGCCCCGGCTCCTTTCCGCGCATAGAGCTTTATATTCTCCACCGAACTGGTGAGTCGTGAACTGCTGACGATCACAGGGGAGGTTAACTGCAAACCCATGTAACTTGTTGAAATATCCATAAGATAAAGTTTTTGAAATGAATGGTAAAATTACTGCAATATAAGGCTAAACCAACAATTTTTCCAATTTTTGAGGGTCAGTTAGCTGGTCTTTTATAAAAAAAAAGGCTTTCTCAAGATTTCTTTTTGCTTCATCGGTGACACCCTCCCTGAAATCCCACGCATAACCCCTTATATGAAGCAGGTATGTGGTGGGTTCGCGATGATAAAGCTTGCGGCACAGATCCAGAATGAACGCGGCGGAAACGGCGTGCATCGTGAATTCGATCGTTGCGGCGGAGGGATCGACCCTGGTCAGCTTAAAATCAACGATATCCTCTTCAACGGATGCATCAACGAAGATCACCAGATCTTTGTCCGCTATAGTGTGAGCATCTTCAATGTTAAGCTGGTAGTCACTTTCAAGCTCGATCCCGCACGCATTCTCCTCCCCTGTCCACTTCTCCAATGCCTCGACAAAGGCATTTCCAAGGCCATCGTCCTGACGGCCAGGGTTGCCATATCCATAGATTAAGATCTTACTGAAGGGAGATTGCCCTTTATTTGTATCTTCTGTCAATCAGCTGATCGTTTTCATCAAACAGCGAGATCTCCAGTGGCATTTGTCCCAACGCGTGCGTAGCGCAGCTCAGGCAGGGATCATACGCCCTGATGACAACCTCGACCGCATTCATCATGCCTTCCGTGATCTCTTTCTGTCCTGTCATGACCCGTTTCGCCACGTAGTTTACCGCCTGGTTCATCGGTTCATTGTTGTTGGTGGTGGAAACGATTAGGTTAGCCATCTCGATCTGATCGTGATCGTTGATGCGGTAATGATGGAACAAAGTTCCACGGGGAGCTTCGATCAATCCAACGCCTTCTTTCCGTTTAGTTCCTTTCGTGACCAGGTCGTTGCCCAACAGGTCAGGATCCTGGAGCAGTTCGCGGATCATTTCCGCGGCGTGAAGAGTTTCGATGAGTCTTGCCCAGTGATAGTGCATACAATGATGATTGGGCTTGCCCTGTGTGTAGGCTTTGAATTTCTCGAATTCTTTCTGGGCCAGGGGGGTGGGAATAAAATCAACACAGTTCAGTCGTGCCAGCGGTCCAACGCGATACCAGCCATTTTTTTCGCCCAAATGATTCAGGTACGGAAACTTCATGTAGCTCCATGTCCTGACTTCCTCGCTGATGTACTTCACGTAGTCCTGGTAATCAATATCATTCAGGATCCTTTTTCCATCGGCATCCACCGCCCGGAGCAAACCATGGTACAGGTCGAGGGCTCCGTCTTTACGCACGAGGCTCAGCGAGCTGGAGGGGAAATAGGAAAAATTATCGATCGTTTCCCTGTTGTTCTTATGATAGCCCTTGAAGAAATTCAGAGCGGCCAGCGACCATTCCACCATTTTATCCGCATTGAGCGGATCAGGCCCTTTCAGGAACCGGTCCCTCTCCTCAGGGGTGAGGTTCTTATTGATACCGCCCGGGATAGCTCCTGTGCCGTGGATCTTCTTTCCGGCGGTGATCTGGATGAGCTCCTGCCCGAACTTGCGCATCATCACTCCCTGGACAGCCAGGTCCTTATGTTTGAGGGCCACGCCGATCACGTTGCGGATCGCAGGATCGGCATCAACGCCAAACAGCAGGTCGGGTGAGCACAGATGGAAAAAATGAAGGGAATGGGACTGAAAGAACTGGCCATAGTGCATGAGCCTTCTCATCTTCTCACCTGTCTTTGTCAGCCCTTCGCCCGTTCCGGCTCCGACGATCACATCCAGTGCCTTGGCAGCAGCCAGGTGATGGCTTACCGGACAGATCCCGCAGAGCCTCTGCACCAGTACCGGCGCTTCCCAGTAAGGCCGGCCTTGGACAAACCGCTCAAATCCCCTGAATTCGACAATATGCAAACGGGTCTGAATCACTTTACCTTCGTGATCAAGATGTATTGTTACTTTCCCATGACCTTCCACGCGGGTCACCGGTTCAATCGTTATTTTTCTCGACATGTTGCAGCAGGATTAATTAGTCAAACTTAACAATTTCATAAGGCAGTTTCATTTCGTCGCCAGTGATCAGGGCCACCATGGCCTGCCAGATAAGATCAGCACGGGGCGGGCAGCCTGGCAGAAAATAATCGATCTTAACGATCTCATGGCAGGGATAGACCTTGTCAAGAATCATCGGGATCTCGTTGTCGTTTGGCAGGATGCGGTGAACGTTGTTCTTGACCGTAGGGCCGTTCAGGTACGCTTCTTCGATGCACTCCTGAATGGGGATCCCGTTCCTGAGGGCCGGTAATCCACCCATGATGGCACACTCTCCCAGAGAGATCAGGATCTTGCAGTGTTCCCTGAACTGCTTGAGTACATGTACGTTCTCACTGTTGCAGCATCCTCCTTCGATCAATCCGATATCGCATTGCTTAGTGAATGTTTTTATATCATCCACCGGTGATTTATGGAATTCAACCAGCTCGATAAGGTCCAGGATCCTTTCGTCAATATCGAGTACCGACATATGGCATCCAAAGCATCCTGCCAGTGAAGCTGTAGCTAATACTGGTTTACTCATGATTCGTTCTCCTTACTTATAATGATTCGATGTCACTTCCTATGGGTAATTTATCGTATTTACGCTGTCCGATGGGTACCACAAATCCCTGTTCCCTGACCAGGATAGAACCAACCGGGCACACTTCCATTGCTTCCCTGGCTTTTTCATCCGTCATCGTGGAAGCCATTTCAGGATCTGCGTGGACGCGCAGTTTATGACCCCGTTTATAAAAAGCAAAATAGCTGCGTCCCTGCTCATCTTTAATGGCTTTGATGCAGCGCTTGCAAAGGATGCACCGGTTCTGGTCCTGGACGATTTTGGGATGCCAGGCTTCGACCTCCCCGACAGGGAATTCGTACGGGTAGCGGGGTACCATCATCTGGAACCGGTAGGCAAGGGCCTGCAGCATGCAGTTTCCGCTTTTCTCGCAGGAAGGGCAGAAATGATTGCCCTCCACGAAGAGCACCTCGATGATGGCTTTCCTTATCTCGTTCAACTCGGGAATGTTGTTCTCGATCTCCATCCCTTCCACGGCAGGGGTTGAACAGGCTGTCATAAAACGGCCGTTCACCTTGACTGTGCAGATACGGCATGCTCCGCGGGGTTTAACCCCGGGTATGTTACACAGGGTAGGGATATAAATACCGTTTTCCTGGGCTATGTCAACAATGTAGGTTCCCTTACGGCCTTCGCAAACCACACCGTCGATCTTAATTTTTATAGTGTCGCTCATAACCACAAATATTTCTTAAATTAATTGATAACCAAATAGTTAATCAACAACGATGATTTTAATGGATAGTGGGAATTCTACCGACAAAATCACAGGATTCTTTGACAGAAGCTGCCATATCGAACTCGCTGATGTAGTCGGCATCCTTCTTTACCTTTTCTTCATAAATGTGCCGGAAATTCTTGATGCTGGTCAGGATCGGATTGGTGCAGGTCTGGCCCAGCCCACAGCGGCTGATCTTGGGGATCTGACCCCATTCCAGCAGGTCCTGGATGTCTTTTCGGATTCCTTTGCCTTCGATGATCCTGATCAGTGTCCTTCTCATGACCACCGGGAAACTACGGCATGTGGAACATGAGCCACAGGATTCTTCAATGAAGAAATCCATGAAATTCAGGACCACGTCTTTCAGCAAGTCCCTCTGTTTACCGATGATGATCATGGAGCCACCGGTGGCCATGTCAGCAAAGGAGAGGGTCCGGTTGAACTCGCCGGGACCGATCAGGGTACCGGACGGCCCTCCCACCTGTACGGCCTGAACATCAACGGCACCTGATAAGTCAAGCAGGTCAGCGATCGGGAAGCCCCATTCCACCTCATAGATTCCAGGGTATTTGCAGTCGCCCGAAACGCTGAGGATCTTGGTGCCGGATGAATCTTTCGTACCGAACGATTTGAACCAGTCAGCGCCATGGTTCATGATTTTAACCGTCGACAGCAGGGTTTCCACGTTGTTGATGATCGTGGGTTTGTTCAGGTACCCTACCTCCACCGGGAATGGAGGCCGGTCGCGTGGCTCGCCTCTTTTACCTTCGGCTGATTCGATCAGGGCTGATTCTTCACCGCAGACATAGGCTCCGGCTCCCAGCTGGATGCGTATGTCAAAATCAAATCCCGCCTTGCCTGCGATGTTTTTACCCAGCAGGTTCTTTTTACGCAATTCAGACAGTACGTCGTTTAGGTAGGCGAGCAGGTACTTATATTCATAACGAAGGTAAAGGATCCCCTGCTTTGAACCGATGGCGTATCCGGCAATCGTCATACCTTCAAAGATAAAATGCGCATGCTCGGTCAGCAGTACACGGTCCTTGAAGGTTCCGGGCTCTCCTTCATCCGCATTGCAAATCACGTAGCGTTCAGTGTCCTTCGACCGGCTGCAGAAATCCCATTTCAGGCCTGTCGGGAATCCTGCGCCCCCGCGCCCCCTGAGGTTTGATTCGGTAACCTCTTTGATCACCTGTTCGGGTGTCATCCCAACCACTTTTCTGAGCGCTTCACCCAGCCCGGCATCGCTGCAAAGTAAAATGCCTTTCCGGCGTATGTTATTCTGTACCATGGCTTGAATAAGATAAGAGCCGTTTTGCCCGTCACCCAGCGGCTCATGGAACATCTCAAGAACAGTCTTCCCGGCTTTCATGTCCTTCACCAGTTCCCTGACACGAAAAGAAGTCAAACGTGTAAACACAACGTCATTGATCAGGGCGGCAGGCTCCTGGTCGTTCATCCCGATATCGGAGGTATCAAAAAGCCCGATAAGACCGTCAGACGTCACTGAGCCAAACCGGCACCCAGCCTCCTTCTCGAACGCTTTAGCCACTTCCTCCCGTCCCATCATTTCCGCGACCAGACTGTTATTGAGGTAAACACGATATTTTCCGCCCGGTTTGCAGGTGAAAAAATGATAAAAACTGATCGTCTGCTTCACATCGACCGTGGAGATGTTCAGCTGCTTCGCCAACTGGAGTACAGCTTCATCAGAGATGTAACCCATCTCACCCTGGATCTGAAGGAGCATATCCATCAGCCTGGTCTTGTCTTTGCCATATTGGTCAATAGATTTCTGTACTATCGAATTCATACCCGTAGAGTTATAGTGTTAACAGAATAGTTCCCTGAGTTTATTGTTATTATATTAACAACGCAAATGTATACCGAAATCATTTACATTCAGACCAGATTACCTATTTAGAACGATTTCAAATTAATCGTTCCATCCTCTTTTTTACTACTTTCGCACCCTAAAATCATAATTCTAAAATTTATAAATCATAAATCCTAATTAAACTCTGTGCCTCTGTGCCTTTGTGCCTTTGCACCTTTGCACCTTTGCACTTTTTCACCTCTCTTTTCATGAACCAGACCACCCACGACATACATATCTGCGGCCTCGTCCAGGGCGTGGGATTCAGACCTTTCATCTACCGTCTGGCGAACGAGATGGGAATGAAAGGATGGGTGGAGAACAGGAACGACGGTGTCAGGATTCGGGTGACATGTACCGAGTCGGCGTTGAGAGCATTTATCGAAGGAATCCGGAATCGTGCGCCCGAAGCAGCTGATATTTATTCCATTGATCATGTAAAGGGCAACTACGAATCTTTTGATGACTTCAGGATCAAAAAGAGTGAGAACCTGTCTGACGATATCACCGAGATCAGTCCTGACATTGCGGTCTGTGATGCCTGCCTGGAAGACATGAAGCGCCAGCCTCACCGTATCGGTTATCCGTTCATCAACTGTACCAACTGCGGACCACGGTTCACCATCATCCGCGACCTGCCCTATGACCGAGATAAGACCACGATGGAGCCTTTCGTCATGTGCGATGAATGCCATGCGGAATACACATCGGTACTGGACCGGAGGTTCCATGCACAGCCCGTAGCCTGCAACAATTGTGGGCCCACCTATGAGTTGCTGGAGAATGGGAAACGTACGACTGATCTGTCATCGATCATCTCCACGGTCTGCCGCCTCCTTGAAAACGGTAAGATATTGACCATCAAAGGGATGGGAGGATTCTTCCTGGCTTGCGACGCTACGAACAAGGAGGCTGTCAGCAAGCTCAGGGCCCTTAAAAAACGTGAAGGGAAGCCTTTTGCCGTCATGGTTGCCTCTTTGGATACGGCCCGGGAGTTTGCCTTCATAAATCCCGCTGAAGAAAAGCTGCTTTTATCCTGGCGAAGGCCCATTGTCCTGCTTCGTGAAAGGAAAAAGCTTGCCCCGGATGTCAATGTCGGTTTCGATACCATCGGGATCATGCTACCCTACATGCCCTTTCATTACCTGTTGTTTGAAAAGCTTAAGCTGAAGGTCATCGTGCTTACCAGCGGCAATTTATCCGACGAACCCATCCTTATTGACAACAATCGAACAATTGAACAATTGAACCATCTCACCGACGCCATCCTGATTTATAACCGGGAAATATACAATCGCACCGACGATTCAGTGGTCATGGTCGTCAATGGCGTCGAACGACTGATTCGCAGGTCCCGTGGCTACGTGCCCGCACCTGTTAGGATGAACATGTTTGTTGACGGGATATTGGCAGCAGGGGCGGAACTGGTCAACTGCTTCTGCATCGGAAAAGGCAAACAGGCTTTCCTCAGTCAGCATATTGGCGATTTGAAGAACCTGGAGACCTACGAATTCTATCAGGAATCGGTGGACCATTTCAGCCGGATGTTCCGTTTTACTCCTGCGCTGGTCGCCGCCGATCTACATCCCGATTACCTGTCGACACGGTTTGCACACGAGTTAAAGGTTCCTGTGACGGGCGTTCAGCATCATCATGCACACATCGCCTCGTGCATGGCAGAGCATGGCCTGGATGACCAGGTAATAGGTATCGCCTTCGATGGGGTTGGGTACGGGGAAGACGGTCACATCTGGGGAGGGGAGTTTCTCATCTGCAGCCTGGAAAGCTACCAGCGTTACACCCATTTCGATTACGTGCCCATGCCCGGTGGCGATCGTGCCACGGAGGAGCCCTGGCGCATGGCCGTCTCCTATCTCTACCGCACCTTTGGCCGTGCCTTTTTGGATATGGACCTTCCCTTCCTGCGGTATGTTTCATCGGACGTTTTGGAACTGGTACTTGCGGCCATTGAAAAACAGATCAACTGCCCGCTCACTTCCAGTGCAGGACGCTTGTTCGATGCGGTATCCGCACTGACTGGGCTCTGCACCGTTTCAGGCTTTCATGCCGAGGCGCCCATGCGGCTGGAAGCAGCTGCCGATGAGAAGACCAAAGCATGCTACGAAGTGGTGATGGACAAGACCATTCATTTCGAGCCCATGATCGAAGCGATCGTCAGGGACCTCACCAGGGGTATTCTGCCATCCATCATTTCAGCCAAATTTCACAACACGATCATAGATTCTGCCCTTGAGACCGTTACCAGGATGCGCAGCGACACAGGCATACGAAAAGTTGCCCTGTCGGGTGGCAGCTTCCAGAACCGCTATCTCTCGTCACGCCTTGAAGACCACCTTCAACAAAAAGGCTTTCAGGTATACAGCAACCACCGGGTCCCTGCCAATGACGGAGGAATAGCGCTCGGGCAGCTGGCCGTAGCGGCAAAAAGATACACCTGACGTTGGGTGCATCGCTTTAAATACGATCCAGCGTTCATGAATTCTAAACCAGGTAATATCAAAAGAAGTCTGCTGATTATAGCGGGGACGTTCTTTGTCGGACTGGGTATCCTGGGAATATTCCTGCCCCTTCTGCCTACAACCCCCCTTCTCTTGCTGGCAGCTGCTCTCTACTCAAGAAGTTCAGGAAGGTTCTACAACTGGTTGATCCATAACAGATGGTTTGGTAAGTACATCAGCGACTACCGCGAGGGAAAGGGTGTGCCCGGGAAAGTCAAGCTGTCATCCATCACTTTTTTATGGCTCACCATCATCGTTTCCCTCATCCTGATCGACGTGCTCTGGATCAGGATCTTGCTAGTCATCATCGCAGCGGGAGTAACGATACATATCCTGTTGATCCGCCCGCGGTAGACCGAACGATCGCCAATGCAAAGAGTGAATGCGGGAGGTTAAGTATTGAAATATTCGTTAGTTTTGCATCCCATCTCTAAAAATTGCAACCATGTGCCTGAGCATTCCTGCCAGAGTGATATCCATTGAGAGGGATATGGCCACCGTATCGGTGGGCGGAACGGAATATAAAGCCAGCCTTCAGATCGTAGAAAATGTGCAGGTGGGTGATTATATCCTTCTGCACACGGGCTTTGCCATACAAAAGCTCGACATCCGGGAAGCTGAAGAATCCTTAAAGGTATTCGATGAGTTCATCGAACTGAACAGGCAGCTTGACGAGGAAGAAGTAAAGACGGGAAAACGGATCGTCTGATGAAATACATGGACGAATACCGGGATAAGCGCTTGGTGGATCAGCTTGTTGAAAGGATAAGGTCCCTTTCACGCACTCCTGTCCAGCTGATGGAAGTGTGCGGCGGGCATACCATGTCGATCCAGAAGTTTGGCATTCCCTCGCTGCTTCCCGAGACGGTAAGACTGGTCTCGGGCCCCGGTTGCCCGGTGTGCGTCACAGGCCGCCAGTTCATTGACAAGGCCATCGCTTTTGCACGGCTTAACGATGTGATCATAACCACCTTCGGGGACCTGATCAGGGTACCTGGCTCCACTTCCTCGCTTGAAAAAGAAAAGGCAGGGGGAGCCGACATCCGCATTGTCTATTCAGTTCTGGATGCGCTCCAGATAGCCCTGGACCACAAGGACAAACAGGTGATCTTTCTGGGGATCGGCTTTGAAACGACTTCTCCGGGCTCCGCCGCAGGTATTAAAAAGGCTGCAGAACTGTGTATCCCGAACTTTTTTCTCTACAGCGCCCACAAAGTAATGCCCCCTGCGATGAGAGCCCTGATCCACGAAGGAATAGCGATCTCAGGATTCATTGCTCCGGGACATGTGAGCACCATTACCGGCATAGCCATGTACGAAGAATTCCCTGAAACATTCGGTGTCGGATGCGTCGTTTCCGGTTTTGAGCCCGTGGATCTTTTACAGGCTGTCCTGATGCTCGTTGAACAAGTCGAAAGCAGGCGGCCAAAGGTGGAGATCCAGTACAAAAGAGCGGTCAGGCCGGAAGGCAATCCAAAAGCGCTTCAGCTTCTCCGGGAAGTCTTTGAGCCGCAGGATGACTGGTGGCGGGGATTGGGTGTGCTTCCCGGTAGCGGCCTCAAGCTGAAGAAAGCTTTTCAGCATTTCGATGCGGAAAATGAATTTGCCATCGACGTGGAGGAGACACGTGAAGAAAAGGGCTGCATTTGCGGCGAAGTTTTAAAGGGTTTAAAACAACCCGGGGATTGTAAATTATTTGGGAAGGCCTGCACCCCTTCTGACCCTGCTGGAGCTTGCATGGTAAGCAACGAAGGAACGTGTCATGCCTGGTACCGGTATCATCGCCATGGATAAAAAGATTCTGCTCGGACACGGAAGTGGAGGGAAATTGTCCCAGACGCTGATCAGGGAACTGTTCTTCAAATGGTTCACCAATCCAGTGTTGAATACACAGACAGACTCAGCCGTTCTGTCTGCAGAAGCCCCTCATCTGGCCTTCACAACCGATGCCTTTGTTGTGGACCCCATCTTTTTTCCGGGCGGGAATATCGGAAAACTATCCGTTGCAGGGACAATCAACGATCTGGCCGTATCCGGCGCCACGCCGGCTTACCTGACGGCATCGTTCATTATTGAGGAAGGATTTCCGTTCACAGAGCTGGAAAAAATTGTCAGCTCGATGGCACAGGAAGCAAAAGAAGCTGGCGTACAGATTGTTGCAGGAGATACGAAGATCGTCAACCGCGGTAAATGCGATAAACTATTCATCACGACATCAGGGGTGGGCTGGATCGGTGAGCCGTTCCTTTCGGTCAGCACAGGAAAAAATGTCCAACCCGGCGACAGGATCATCATCAACGGACCGGTAGGCGATCATGGCATGGCTGTACTCGCGGCAAGGGAACTGACCCATTTCAGCACCGATATCCGGTCCGATTGTGCCTGTTTGAATCATATCATCCAAAGGGTAAAAGTAACTTGCCCGGAGGTCAGATTCATGAGGGACGCCACCCGGGGAGGGCTGGCGACGGTATTGACCGAACTGGCTGAAAACAGGCCTTTCGGCGTGGAGGTCGATGAATCGGCAATCCCTGTCAGTGAGGCTACCAGGGGATTATGTGAACTACTGGGCTTTGATCCCTTATATGTGGCTAATGAGGGCAAATTCATTGCCGTAGTACCCTTGTCCGAATCGGATTCAGTCCTTTCTGCCATGAAGGATCACCCGCTGGGAGTCCAGTCTGCCGTCATCGGGCAGATCGTGGAGCACCATGCAGGTCATGTGTGGATGAACACTTCCATCGGAGGTAAAAGAATGCTTGACATGCTGGCCGGCGAACAACTGCCCCGGATCTGCTGAGTGGTGAGAGAGGCTTCCTTCAAGGCCATGCGGCCTTTCAGTTTGATCAATGGTACCCGTATTCCTTGTAGAATTTGTTGATCGCGTCGGCAATGTCCTCAAAGGCCACATAATGTTTCTTACAGCCACTTCTGGAACAAATGCTCACCCTCCCTCCAATATCCAGCAGAAATGGAACCATCGGAGCACTGCATGCATCACAGATCTCCTGTGCGACAAGCTGCTTGTTGCAATGGGGGCAGTAAAACCGGGCGATCTCATGTTCAGGGATCTGAATATCTGATTCATGATCGTAACATCCGTAAATAGAACACAGCCGGAGGATACCCCGCTGATGAGCGATCTCGATGTTCAGCTTGATGGCCGGCAGTTCATGCAACAGATGCTCGTGATCCATCAAGGAACGATGACAATGTGGGCATTTAACATTAAAAGAGATGATCTTATCCATAGTTCAGCAGTTTTTGTAATCTAACATAACGCTACATGGGAATTACAAATTTAGATATTTTAATACGATCTTTTTCATCGCTTTTCTATTTAGAATCATTTAAAATTAAATGCGTGATATCCGCTTTTTTGCCCGTGATCTCCTAATTGTTAATTTTGACCTGCGAATAATCCAGCGTCATTAAGATCACACACCGATGCATGAACTTTCATTAGCGATGAACATCATTGAAATAGCGGCAGAGGAACAACACAAAGCAGGGTCAGGGACCATTCTGTCGGTCGAGCTTGAGGTGGGAACTCTGTCCGGTGTGGTCATCGATGCCCTGGAATTCGCTCTCGAGGTATCGGTGAAGGGAACGGTCCTGGAGCATGCCAGGATCGAACTTCATCCGATCGAAGCAGAGGCCAGCTGCAACCAGTGTAGTCATGTTTTCCGAGTCGGGGACCTGTTTACCTCATGCCCGCGATGCCAATCCTATGATACACGGCTGGTCAGGGGTCATGAGTTACGGTTCAGGTCGCTTACCATGGAATAGCATAAAATCATTACCTTTGCAAAAAAAACATTATGTGTGACACCTGTGGTTGTGGCCAGCCTGATCAGCCGGCCAGCATACGCAAACCCGGAAATCCCGTTTCTCATACACATATCCACGAGCATACCCACCATCATGGGGATATGGAACACACTCATCCTCACGAACATTTGCATGAACACCCGCATCCTCATGAACCCGGGCAGGATCCTGATCATGCCCATCATTTCCATGATGCAAACCACGAACATTCGCACGGCACTCAGATCATGGTAGGACAGGATCTCCTCGCAAAGAACAACCTGCGGGCTGAGCGCAACAGGGGTTATTTCGAGGCCCGTCACATCACAGCCATCAACCTGGTCAGCTCACCGGGATCAGGAAAAACCAGCCTGCTAGAAAAGACCATCCTGGCCCTGCAAAATAAGATCTCCTTCTTCATCATTGAGGGTGACCAGCAGACCATGCTTGATGCTGACCGCATCCACCAGACTGGCGCTCCCGTGATTCAAATCAATACGGGCAATGGATGCCACCTGGACGCCATGATGGTCAACAAGGCAGTGAAGGAGCTGGATCCTACCGATCATTCGCTGCTGCTCATTGAGAACGTCGGCAATCTGGTCTGTCCTTCCCTGTTCGATCTGGGTGAGTCAAAGCGCGTCGTCATCATGAGCACAACCGAGGGAGAAGATAAGCCCCTGAAATATCCCAATATGTTCCGGACATCCCACCTGTGTGTGATCAATAAAACCGATCTCCTCCCCTACGTAGACTTTCAGACTGAAAAAGCCAGGCAGTATGCCCTGCGAGTGAATCCTCACCTTGAATTCATTGAGCTCTCCGTAAAGTCAGGCGAAGGGCTGGATCTCTGGTATAAATGGCTTCAAGTAAATCGTTCCTGATTTTTTTATCTTTAATTTGTTTTTTACTGTTTTTTGCAACTATTTTTGTATTGTTAGTTTATTAACAATAAAACCAGATTTTTTCCAAGTCATTCCTGAATGAAAATCCTTCCCGATAAAACCGTTGAACGGCTCAGTCAGTACAGAAGGGCATTGCTGATTTGTCGAGCAGAAAACAAAACACACATATTCTCCCATGAGCTTGCCGGACTGATCCATATCACACCTGTCCAGGTCAGACGCGATATCATGCTCATCGGTTATACGGGTACATTGCGTAAAGGATATGATGTTCATGAGCTCATTAGCCTTATTGGCAGGATCATCGACACGGAGGAGGGACTCAGGGTGTGTGTTGTTGGCATTGGGGACCTAGGGCGGGCCATCATTCGTTACTTCAAGGGCAAAAGGACGAAACTGGTGATCACGGCTGCGTTCGATGCAAATCCCGAAAAGGTGAAATGTGTCTATTCAGGAGTGCCCTGTTATCCCATAGACCAGCTGGAGACCGTAATCAAAGAGCAGGGTATTTCCATCGCGATACTGACCGTACCGGGAGAGGTTGCCGCCACCGTTGGTCAAACGCTGGAGAAGGCTGGTATCAAGGGGATTATCAATTATACCCCAACTCCCCTGAACGTCTCGGAAAACACCTACCTTGGGGGATACGACATGATCACATCGCTTGAGAAAGCTGCATATTTCGTTAAAAGCAACAGGGAAATGTAGGTAGTTCTTCAGGCCGGGCTACTTGAAGCCCCCCGTAAAGATATTGATGGTTCCCTTGTAGGTTTCCATTTCGAAGTATCCCTTGCATTTGAGGATGAAAAAGTAGGTACCGTCGGAAAGGTTTCCGCCATCCCAGTCTCCGCTCGCGTAATTATTGGCTTCATATACCTTTTGTCCCCAGCGGTTGATGACGACCAGGGAGTTGGAAATGTATTTATCCAGTTCAGTGACGACGAATGTGTCGTTCACTCCATCGCCGTTTGGTGTGAAGACATTGGGGATCACCAGTTCAACCTCCTTGACATCAATCTCCTGGGCGAGGGAGTCGACACAGCCGTTTTCGGCCGTGACCGTAAGAACCACGTGATACATTTCCACCTTGTTAAATACATGTTCAGGACTCTCAAGAGAGGATTTATCTCCATCGCCGAAGTCCCATGACCAGCCGGAGGCGTTTTGGGTTTCGCTGACAAAGCTCACCACGGGATTCTGGTAGTAGACTTCTTCAGGTGTATAGGTGAAGCTGACTTCAGGTGCAGGTAATGCCTCCACTTCGAATGTATCTTCCACCCGGCAGGCCAGGCTGTCTGTCGCTGCAATGGAGTAATTGATGCTGTCGACCAGTCCCAGGGCCAGGGTGTCGCCCTGCAGAAACTTTATATCCTTGTCCCATTCCAGGCTGTAGGGAGCAGTGCCTCCCGTTACTTTTGCCAGGACTTTCGCCTTGGCTTCCCCGGGACAGCCCTTGTCGATCTGTTCCAGGGTGATTTTCATTGAAGGATTGACATCCACACGGACGCTGTCGGTACATGCATACAAGCCATCGGTGACAGTGGCGTAATACGATGTGGCAGTCTCGGGGGAAACGGTGATAACGGAGGCTGTGTCACCCGTATCCCAGGAATAGGTATAGTTGAAGACTGATCCCGACTGGATCAGGTTGTGCAGTTGCAGGGAGTCCAGGATGCAGCTATACACGTTCACTTCGTCGATCCGTCCGATCAGATAGGATGTGGACGTTATCAGGCTTTGTGTCCTGCCAAAATAAAGAAAACGGTTATCCGTTGAAACGATTTGTCCGGTGGTTACCGAACTCCCCTGCCTGATGCCATCGATCCATATCTCGTTTGGAGAACCGGCCGTATTAAAGACCGCATAGAGATGGTGCCATGTTTCGAAGGAGGGATTTGTGTCGGAAATCAGCGAAAAATTGTTCGGAGAACCGGCTCCTTCAAAATGACTGAGTTGCACTTTGCCCAATTTGCCGGAGGTGACATAATCCTCCCTTATCCCCAGAACCTGGACCATGGCCTGACCGTTGGCAAAATCGAACAGTGTCGGGGATTCGTTCTCAGGGTACCAGAAGCTGGTATCAGGTAGACGGAACCACATGGCAACCGAAAACACAGACTGTATATCTGGAAGGGTGGCGATCATATAACTGTTCTGGCCATTGAAGCTCAGGGCGCTTTCCTGGTTGTTGAACCGGTCGGGAACAAGGGTTGCGTCGAAGGAATAGCCATGGTTCTCTTTTCCACTGTAATCCCTTGTATTTCCATTGAAGGGATAATAGGCCACCTGGCATTCAGGAAGTTTTTGCTGCACCGAGAGCGTGATGTCCTCCCCGTAGCAAAGGATGGTGTCCGGTTGAAGAATTTCCGCCCAGATCAGACTCACATACACTGAATCCGAAAAGCTGGTCCCGGAACCATCCACGACTGTGACTCGATAGTCTCCGGTTTGGGATGTCCAGATCCCGCTGGCAGACTCACCCGTGTTCCATGAATAGGAAGCATACCCCATACCGGCATCTATGTACAGGCTGTCGATGTTACAGTAATGAGCACTGTCGGCCTGAAAGATTAAAATCGTATCTGATCTTGTCTGTGCAGATACAGCGATCATGGTACCGGTCAACAGCAGCAGTAGACAGAATCTCTTCATCAGGGTTTACCTAGTTGAGGGGGCAAAATTAGTAAAAAGATGTCAGAAGGATAACGCCGTTGTGAAAGATATGTTATCGGCGGACTGCCAATTTTGCAGCAACCGGCCCGTCCAGGGCTGTGGCAGGAATATTGATCAGCAGGGTGTCAACAAAAAGCAAACGATCATGAATCCGAATAATTTCACAATAAAATCTCAGGAAGTTCTTCAGCAGGCGCAGGAAATAGCTGCCGGGAACCAGCATCAGGCGATTGAGACCACACACCTGCTCAAGGCCATGCTCACGGTGGATGAGCATGTGGTTCCATTTCTGCTGAAAAAGCTGAATGTTAACATCACGCATCTGCAGCAAGCCCTCGATACGGTGATCCAGTCGTATCCAAGGGTGGCCGGCGGTGAACCTTTTTTCACCCCTGACGCTGGCAGCGCGCTTCAGAAAGCCTCGGGCTATCTGAAGGAATTCAGCGACGAATACATATCCATCGAGCACCTGCTGCTTGCCATTCTGGCAGGAAAGGATACCGCCGCCCGAATGCTCAGGGACAGCGGGGTGACGGAAAAGGACCTGAAGGCGGCCATCCGTGAGCTCAGGAAGGGCGGGTCAGTGACCAGCCAGACTGCTGAGGAGACCTACCAGGCGCTGGCAAAGTATGCACGTAATCTGAACGAACTGGCGCGAGCGGGAAAGCTCGATCCTGTGATCGGAAGGGACGAAGAGATCAGGAGGATCCTGCAGATCCTTTCGCGCAGGACCAAGAACAATCCGATCCTCATTGGAGAACCCGGCACAGGGAAAACCGCCATCGCTGAAGGACTGGCTCACCGGATCATCAACGGAGATGTGCCCGATACACTGAAGTCCAGGCAAATATTTTCCCTTGACATGGGAGCGCTGATCGCTGGCGCGAAATACAAAGGTGAATTTGAGGAAAGGCTGAAGAGCGTCGTCAAGGAGGTGGTGGGCTCCGACGGGGAGATCGTGCTGTTTATCGATGAGATCCACACGCTGGTGGGCGCCGGTGCCGGTGAGGGTGCCATGGATGCGGCCAATATCCTGAAGCCTGCCCTGGCCAGGGGAGAGCTCAGGGCAATAGGGGCTACCACCCTCAAAGAATACCAGAAATACTTCGAAAAAGACAAAGCCCTGGAGAGGCGTTTTCAGATCGTCATGGTAGACGAACCTGACCGGATGGATACCATTTCTATCCTGCGCGGGCTTAAAGAACGTTATGAGACCCACCACCAGGTACGGATCAAGGACGAAGCCATCATTGCCGCCGTGGAGCTTTCCCAGAGGTATATCACCGACCGTTTCCTGCCCGACAAGGCGATTGACCTGATCGATGAAGCGGCAGCCAAACTCAGGCTGGAGATCAATTCCCTGCCTGAGGATCTGGACGAGCTCGAACGCAGGATCAGACAACTCGAAATCGAACGGGAGGCCATCAAGCGTGAAAATGACCAGGTAAAGCTTGAGAACCTGAACAGGGAGCTGTCGGACCTGAACGACAAGCGAAACCAGCTGCGCGCCCGCTGGAAGAATGAAAAGGAGATTGTCGGGAAGATCCAGGCTTATAAAAAACAGATCGAAGAATTGAAATTTGAAGCGGAACAGGCTGAGCGGGAGGGCAATTATGGCCGGGTGGCTGAATTACGGTACGGCAGGATCAAGGAGGCAGAGCGGGAGGTGGAGTCGCTGAGCAAGAACCTCGGCGTGCTGCAGGGTGATTCGCCCATGATCCGGGAGGAAGTGAATGCGGAGGAGATCGCCGAGATCGTCTCGCGATGGACGGGTATACCTGTCAGCCGTATGCTGCAGAGTGAAAGGGATAAACTCCTGCACCTGGAAGAAGAGCTTCACAAACGTGTTGTCGGCCAGGAGCAGGCCATCCGGGCAATCGCTGACGCTATACGCCGCAGCCGCGCCGGTCTGCAGGATCCACGCCGGCCCGTTGGCTCTTTTATCTTTCTTGGAACGACAGGAGTCGGTAAAACAGAGCTGGCTAAAGCACTCGCAGAATTCCTTTTCAACGACGAAAATGCCATGATTCGCATCGACATGTCGGAGTATCAGGAGCGTCATACGGTTTCACGGCTCATCGGCGCCCCCCCGGGCTATATTGGATACGAAGAAGGTGGCCAGCTCACGGAAAAGGCCCGAAGGAAACCCTATTCCGTCGTTCTGCTCGACGAAATCGAGAAAGCCCATCCTGACGTGTTCAACATCCTTCTGCAGGTGCTGGATGACGGAAGGCTGACAGACAACAAAGGGAGGGTGGCCGATTTCAGGAATACCATCATCATCATGACATCTAACATCGGTTCACATCTGATCCAGGAGCATTTCTCAGAGGGTGAAGCTGACAGCGAAAAGGTCTTCCTGGAAACCAGAGACGAAGTCTTTGACCTGTTGCGCAGAACGATCCGTCCCGAGTTCCTGAACCGGATCGACGAGATCATCATGTTCAAACCCCTCACCAGGGATGAGATCCGCCAGATCGTCCAGCTGCAGATCGGCCAGGTTAACAAAATGATGGAAAACAACGAACTGCAAATGAAGGTCACACCGCAGGCCATTGATGTACTTGCCACAAAGGGATATGATCCTCAATACGGCGCCCGTCCCTTGAAACGTGTCATACAGCGCGAGCTGCTCAATGAGCTGTCGAAAATGATCCTCGCCGGGAAAGTGAACAAGGATGATTGCATCCTCGTCGACGCAAAGGGCGATCAGCTTACCTTTGCGAACCAGAAACCGGATGAGGCATGACATCAGAAAACAATCAGGTAAAGGTCATTCTTTGGGATTGGAACGGAACGCTTCTCGATGATGTGGAAGTATGCATTGCCTCCATGAATGCCATGCTGTGCTCCAGAAACATGCCTGAACTTACCCTCGACCGTTACCGGGAGGTGTTCACCTTTCCTGTGATCAATTATTACCGGCGGATCGGGTGGGATATGGATAAGGAATCCTGGGACGACCTGGCGATGGAGTTCATCGGGCTTTATCTGAAAAAGCTCCCACAGGCACCCCTCCATACTGACGCCTTTCCCGTACTGGATTACCTTGATGGGAAAAAGATCCGGCAGGTCATCATCTCGGCTATGGAACAGAACGCACTGATGGATTCAGTCGAACAGAAAGGCATCGGCAGGTTTTTTGAAAAAGTGGAAGGAATAGGTGATCATTATGCCTTCAGCAAAGCGGATATCGCATCAAGAACCATCCGGGACCTGAACGTCAGTCCATCCTCAGCCTGCCTCATTGGCGACACCCTGCACGACCTTGAAGTGGCACATCATATTTCATGCGACTGCATACTTGTTGCTAACGGTCATCAGACGAAAGAACGGTTAACTGCAATGCATGGCTGTGTGATCGACAACCTGACGGAAATACAAAGGTTCTTTTAAAAAGCAGAAGAAAACGAGAGCCTGTCAGGGTTCATCCTCAATTTCAATATAGACCACCTCGCTGATCAGGTAACCGTTTCTGAACTGGCAGACTTTCTGCAGGCGGCCGTCCTCCATGTAATACTTCCACTCGCCCTCTCGCTTATCGTTCTCATACTGTCCCCTGACCATCAACTGTTCATTGGGGAAAAACAGGCTGAACTCTCCGTTCCGGAGGTCATTGGTGTAAAAAGCAATAAGTTTTCGCGTACCGTCAGAGTAGTACTGGTTCCAGGGTCCTTCTTTTCTGCCCTGTTTCCAGTAAAACTCTTCGGATGTCACTCCGTTCATGTAATAGGTTCTCCATATTCCCGTACTGATCCCATTGTTATAACGTTCCTCTGAGATAAGCGTCCCTTCTTCATCATAATAGGTCCAGACACTGTCCTTTTTGGTTTCAAAATAATTGCCCTGCGCCATTTTCTGTCCATTCTCATAATAGATGACCGTCCTTTCCTGTATTCCGGGGACTGTATGGTTAGAAACAGCTTTTACCTTTCCACTGGGATAATAATATGTAAACGTACCGACAGGCAAGTCCATCTCAAACACTCCGGAGTAGATCAGGGCGGCCAGTGAATCACGCTTTTCCCACAAACCTTGTTTTCTCCCTTCATCATCCCGCTGGTTGAGACCATTTTGCCCGGAAGCGTATACTGCATAAAAGAACGACAGAATGAGCAGGAAACCAGACCGCAGGGAAAGATTTAATCGTATTGGCATCATCATCCTATTTCCAGTTTAACGAAAATGGTGGGTGTTTATTTAAGTTTCATTGAATTTTGGGATAATTTTGCAAATAAAAGAATTTTTCAGCATTCCATCTGGTATCTGTTGCTCAATACTTAATTTGTGGAAACATATCCTTCAAAGCTTCTTGAGGACGCTGTAAAAGAGTTATCCAAACTCCCCGGGATCGGCAAGCGGACCGCTCTTCGCCTGGTGTTGCACCTTCTCCGGGAGAATCTTCAGGTATCCGAAGCGCTCGCCGGGGCGTTGATCCGGCTGAGACAGGAGATACGGTACTGCAGCCAGTGCCATCATATTTCCGATGCCGATACATGTGCTGTCTGTTCCAATCCCAAACGCAACCATTCGATCCTCTGTGTCGTTGAGGACTCCCGCGATGTGCTGGCCATTGAGAACACAGCGCAGTACAATGGCATCTATCACATCCTGGGGGGCATCATCTCCCCTGTTGACGGCATCGGCCCTCACGACCTGAACATTGATTCCCTCGAGCAAAGAGTCCGTGAACAAGCCATCGAAGAGGTGATCTTCGCCCTGCCGGCCACCATCGAAGGCGATACCACAAATTTTTACATATATAAGCGGTTGCAGAATTATCGCTTAAGGTTTTCGATGATCGCAAGAGGTGTGGCAGTGGGAGACGACCTGGAATATATTGACGAGCTAACCCTGGGGCGTTCCATTACCAACAGGACACGGTACGAGGGTCCTCTTTCCAAATAATCCATGCATCAAAACTTTATACCTTCGGCCGGAGATTGATCAGCTATTGTTTCTTCGGTTTCATCAAACAATGCAAGCTGCTTCTCAGTAACATAATACTCATCCGGGACGCTCCGTGCAAAACCTTCCGTGTATTTCCGGATACATTTCTTAATCAATTTCACCGGGGTTGTATGACGAGCCTGACAGTAATTTTCAAGGGATTGTTTCTGACGCGGGGATAATTTGAGCTCGATGGTCCTGAATCTAACGCGTTTACGTTTTCGCATCCGTTTGATCAAATTGGTTCCTGAAGAATAGACCATGCTAACTTACAGTGATTAATCCATTTAACAGCATGGATGTTAAAAAAACAATGCACAGAGGATTGTTGATAACCTGAGATTGGCTGTTCAGCGTCAGAATCCAAAGATCTCCTCCAGCTTGCTTCGCAGGGCTGAGCCCCGGAGCTCGCGGGCGATGATGCGGCCATCCCTGTCGATCAAAACAGAGAAGGGTATGGAACGAACAGCGTAAGTCATTGCTATCGGCGACTCCCATTTTTTGAGATCACTCACGTGCGTCCACGTAAGGCTATCACTCTCAATGGCTTTCAGCCAATTTTCCCGTTTATCATCGAGTGAAACACCAAATATTTCGAATCCGCTTGGATGGTATTTCTGATACATGGCGACCACATTGGGATTTTCACGTCTGCAGGGGCCGCACCAGGCTGCCCAGAAATCAATAAGGACGATCTTGCCCCTGAGGTCATCCAATGAAGCAGTATCACCGCTGGGTGTAGGCCCGACGATATCCGGTGCCATCAACCCCGGACGGATGTATCGCCTGGCAGTTACCGCATAATGTAATTCCCTTACATAAGCATTGTTAGGATATCTGACATACAGGGAATCATCCATGCGGGTGAATGTACTGAAAAAGTCGTCAATAGGCAACCGGTTGGAATAAAATAAACAGGACGGTGATGAAGGATGTTCCTCAAAGAAAGTCTGGAGGAATATTTTCAGGGAATCGTCTGTCTGTTTGTACAGTTCCTTTAGTCCTGACTGGTCTTCCTGATGGGTGGTGTCGGTAAGCTTGACCAGGTTCGATTGCCTGCGTATAGAATCCAGCCGGTGGTCATAGGGCCGTACCTGCTGACTGAGTGTCTGCAGCAAGGAACTGTGCGGTGAGCCTTCGATGACAGGATCTTTTGCCAGTGCACTGGCACGACCGGTTATCCTGATCTGCTCGCGTGGTAAAATAACCAGAACCAGGTAATTTGTTGCATCCAGCTTCAATTTTGCAAAAGTCAGGGTTTTGACAGGAAATTCCATTCTGAACTGGCCATTGGCATTGATCGAGCAGCTGTCGATCGTTTTTGGCCGGCGAT
This sequence comes from Bacteroidales bacterium, assembly GCA_028716265.1. Taxonomy (GTDB): domain Bacteria; phylum Bacteroidota; class Bacteroidia; order Bacteroidales; family JAGONC01; genus JAGONC01. The sequence goes on from JAQUQD010000010.1 coordinate 43,028, forward strand.
CGAAATTTTCAACATAGATGGTTCGATAAAGAGAATCCATCTGAAGATCTCCGGTAACGATGACGTTTAAATTCTGCGCTGAAAGAAGCATGCTGCTCAGGGAAAAAATCAGCAGCATAACAATTAAATTCCTCATTACGTGTCAATTAGACATAAAATTAATGACATTATTGAAGGGCAAATTTACGCTTTTTACGATCTGGAAAAGTTTTAATTAACAACTTAATAACACAGGTTCCCAACTGACCGTTAACATTTAGTTGTCAGCCAGTCTCAACCATGACGTTTATTATATTAATTTTGAGACATGGCAGAAATGAAAAAGAATACAGACCGGACCCGGCTCAGGAATGTACCAAAAGCAACTGTCACCCAGACGGTTATTGATCAGGGCAAGCTGCCTCCGCAGGCGGTGGACTTGGAAGAAGCTGTGCTGGGCGCATTGATGCTTGAAAAAGATGCGCTGGCAGCAGTCATCGACATCCTGAAACCTGAAATTTTCTACAAGGACGCTCACCAGTTGATCTTCAGCGCGATACAGAGGCTTTTTTCCAAATCAGAACCGATAGATATCCTTACAGTCACCAATGAGCTGAAGCAAAGCGGCGAGCTGGAGATCGTAGGCGGGCCTTTTTACATCACCCAGCTGACCAACCGGGTGGCGTCGGCGGCCAACGTAGAGTACCATGCCCGCATCCTGCTTCAGAAATACATCCAGCGTTCCCTGATCGGTATCTCGACGGAGATCATCCACGATGCCTATGAGGACACGACCGATGTTTTCGACCTTTTGGACAAAGCTGAATCCCATTTGTTTGACCTGAGCGAGCAGAACCTGCGCCGCAACTTTGCCGAGATGCAGTCGTTGGTCCACCTGGCTATCAACGAGATCCAGGCAGCCCGTGAGCATGTGGAGGGTATCAGCGGTGTGCCGTCGGGCTTTACCGAGCTGGACCGGGTGACCTCCGGATGGCAGAAATCCGACCTCATCATCCTGGCTTCACGGCCCGGCATGGGAAAGACTGCATTCGCCCTTTCGATGGCCCGGAACGTCGCCGTCGGTTTCAAACGACCGGTCGCCATTTTCTCCATGGAAATGTCGTCCCTGCAGCTTGTCACCAGGCTGATATCCAGTGAGACCCAGTTGCCGGTGGAGAAGCTGCGGAAAGGTAACCTTGAAGGGTACGAATGGGAACAATTGAATGCCAAGATCGGCAACCTCATCGACGCTCCCCTGTTCATTGACGACACCCCCGCCCTGTCCATCTTCGAATTAAGGGCGAAATGCAGACGGTTGAAGGCACAGCACGACGTCCAGCTGATCATCCTGGACTATCTCCAGCTCATGTCAAGTCCTTCCGAAGGACGAGGCAACCGTGAGCAGGAGATCAGCAATATCTCCAGGTCGATGAAGAGCCTGGCTAAGGAGCTGCGCGTTCCGATCATCGCCCTGTCGCAGCTCAGCCGCGCGGTGGAAACCAGGGGCGGTACCAAAAGGCCCATCCTTTCCGACCTTCGTGAATCAGGCGCCATTGAGCAGGACGCCGATATTGTGCTTTTCCTATACCGGCCCGAATATTATAAAATCACTGAAGATGACCAGGGTAATTCTACGCTCGGACAGGCTGAGCTCAGTATCGCCAAGCACCGCAACGGCGCACTAAAAGATATCAATCTGCGTTTTATATCCAAGTATGCCAAATTCACGGATCTGGCAGCACCTGAGATGGAAATTGCAGCAGCCTCCGGGACTGAACTCAACTTCCAGCCTTCGGGCAGCAGTTACACTATGCCAAGCAAGATGAATAACATGGAGGAGGAGGAAGGAGCCCCATTTTAATTCATATGAAAAAATTTGCCGTTATCTTGATCTTCACCCTTCAGGTGATGATGCTTCATGCTGCCTACATCCTGATCCCCATGGATGAGACACAGAAGAACCACCTGAAAGCCTATGGAATCGCCTTCTGGGTGCTGGAACAGGATGTGGAGGTGGATTGGCTTCTGAACTTCAAGGGAGGAAGTTTCATGTGCGCATTCCATGAGCTCATTGAAAGTGAATGCGTCATTCGTGGCGTCAGTTATCAGGTGATCGCCGATGCCCAGTCCACTGCCATCTTGATGGAGATTGCCGATCCCCAGGTCAATATGGATGTGGTGAAGCTCCAGAAAGCCCCCAGGGTGGCCGTGTATTCCCCCAAGAACAAGCAGCCCTGGGATGATGCGGTCACCCTTGCCCTGACCTACGCAGAAATCCCATACGACGTCGTCTATGACGAGGAGGTCATGGCGGGCGTATTGCCCATGTACGACTGGCTTCACCTGCATCATGAGGATTTCACAGGGCAATACGGAAAATTCTGGCGGGCGTTCAGGGGAGTGGCCTGGTACGAAGAAGATGTCATGGTATCCGAAGCCACCGCACGCGCGCTGGGCTTCAGCAAAGTGTCGGAATGCAAGCTGGAGGTGGCGAAAAAGATTCGTGATTTCGTAGCGGGCGGGGGCTATCTTTTTGCCATGTGTTCTGCTCCCGACAGCTTCGACGTGGCACTGGCAGCCGACGGCGTCGATATCTGCGATGTCATGTTCGACGGCGACCCGATGGACCCCGACGCCCAGCAAAAACTCAACTACGAGAACTGCTTTGCCTTCACAGGATTTACCATCAGCGCCAATCCATTCGAGTACGAAATCTCATCCATCGATGTGACCGATTCACGGCGCGTGCCGCGAAACAGCGACTTCTTTCTCCTGTTCGAATTTTCTGCCAAATGGGATCCGGTCCCAACCATGTTGTGCCAGGATCACCGCATGATCATACCCGGTTTTATGGGCCAGTCGACCGCGTTCGACAAACGGTATCTAAAGCCCAATGTTCTGATCATGGGCGAAAATAAAGCAGCCGGGGAAGCCCGTTACATACACGGGGAATTTGGCAATGGGACATGGACCTACCTGGGAGGGCATGATCCTGAGGATTATCAGCATCTTGTCGGGGATCCCCCCACCGACCTGAACCTTTATCCCAGCTCACCAGGATACCGCCTGATCCTGAACAACATTCTTTTCCCTGCAGCAAAGAAGAAAAAACTGAAAACGTAAATCGTTGAACCAGGAATCGGTTAATAATTCAGCCAATCCATCAGGTAAATGAACTCCGTGCGGCTGACCTCACCGTCAATGACGGCGATGACGTATTGATCTCAGTCCACCGGATTCATGAAAACAAAATCGACAACACCCTCCCCCATCCTGTCATCATCACGACTCAAGGAAACCGTGAGATCAAAGATCCCATCCCGGATATATGTGCAGTCTGCCTCCTTTATCAGCTTATAAAAACGCCTCGACGACAGACTGGAACTTCAGGCTGTCTGCTCTTATCGTTGCCCGTCGTACCCAAGTCGGCCAGGAACCTTTTGGGATACTCATCCGGCATGGAAGGATCCACGGCCACAATGCTTCGTTCATCCAAAAGGATCCCTCCGGATGGACAGACAACGAATCCTCAACAGATTTCGTCATCCCGTCGACATAGAAAAAAAGATGCAAACAGGTGACATGTGTCTGTATGAAATCTTCATATACTGCGCTAAAATAATAGATAACAGGATCTTCGTCCCCGCAGCCTGGATGATTATCATTCCTGAAAGAATAAGGATGATCAGAAAAAATACGAGGGTGGAGTGTCTTTCGTATTATTCAAGCTGATCCTGGCTCTTTCGTGCGTAGGTTAAAAAATCGAATGGATATGGATTCTTCCTGTCAGGAGTGTTTTCCTGCTTTTCGACAAGGTTCCATTCCGAAAAATCGATCTCAGGAAAAAAGGTGTCCGCTTCAAAAGTGTGTTTGACCCGTGTAATATAGAGTCGTGTGGCGTATGGCAAAAATTGCCGGTATACCGACCCCCCGCCGATGATGAAATTTTCCTTCCCCTCATCCATCATATCCATGGCTTCCTCAATCGAATAGGCCATTTCGCAGCCGTCGATCTCTTCGCCCCAGGCATCGGAGAGCACGATGTTGCGACGGTTCTTCAGTGGCCGGAACGGAAGGGATTCAAAGGTTTTTTTTCCCATGACCACCGTATGCCCGGTGGTCAGGCGCTTAAAACGCCGGAGATCCTCCGAGAGATGCCACAGGAGCTGGTTGTCTTTACCGATGGCATTGTTATCGGCAATGGCGACAATGATGGAGATTTCTTTCATGGACTGCGGTTAAAAGATGGTCTGTACTGATTGCTAAACGGAGATTTCCCCTTTGATATTGGGATGGGCCTGATAATTTTCGAGACAGAAATCCTCGTATGTGAAATCAAAGATGCTGGTTACTGAAGGATTGAGGATCATTGCCGGTAACGGATAGGGTTGGCGTGTAAGCTGTAATCTGACCTGTTCGGTATGGTTGAGATAGATATGGGCATCGCCCAGGGTATGGATGAACTCATGAGCGTGCAAATCGGTCACCTGGGCGACCATCATGGTCAACAGGGAGTAGGAGGCGATATTGAAAGGCACTCCCAGAAAGATATCGCAGCTTCGCTGGTACAACTGGCAGGACAGCTTTCCGTTGGCCACGTAGAACTGGAACAGCAGGTGGCAGGGAGGCAGGGCCATTTTCTCCAGGTCGCCCACATTCCAGGCGTTGACAATGATCCTCCTCGAATCGGGGTTTGTCCGAAGGGTCTCGATCACCTGCGAGATCTGGTCGATGGTCCTCCCGTCACCGGCCGGCCATGAGCGCCACTGGTAACCATATACCGGTCCCAGCTCGCCCTTCTCGTCGGCCCACTCGTCCCAGATGGTCACGTTGTTTTCGTGCAGGTAATGTATATTGGTTTCTCCCCGTAGGAACCACAACAGTTCATGGATAATGGAGCGAAGGTGGAGTTTTTTGGTGGTCAGCACAGGGAAACCCTCTTCCAGGTTAAAGCGCATCTGGTATCCAAACACGCTGAGGGTTCCGGTGCCCGTACGGTCTTCCTTCGGCACACCATGGTTCATTACATGGTCAAGCAGATCTAGATATTGTTTCATTGATTTCAGTTATCGACCATCTATCCCATGATCCCACCAATAATGGTAGCCGAAAACAGGGCAGCCAGTGTCCCTCCCACCAGGGCTCTCAGGCCCAGCCTGGAAAGGTTCAGCCGCTGGTTGGGAGCCAGTGCCCCGATGCCCCCGATCTGAATGCCAATGGAGCCGAAGTTGGCAAAACCGCACAAAACATAGGTTGCGATGATCATGGATTTTTCCTCAAAAAAGGCATTGGCAGCAATGTATTCCTTCAATGAAATGTAACCGATCATCTCGTTCAGGATGGTCTTCTCGCCAAGCAACTGCGCCACCAGGGCGACGTCCTCCTTGCAGACACCAATGGCCCAGGCGATGGGAGAAAGAGCATATCCGAGAATGAACTGAAGGCTGAAATGGGTATAACGACCATCGGTCAACCCTATGATGGCCTCATTCAGGGTTGTCCAGTCCCCGATTTTCATCAGGATGAAATTCACCATGGCAATCAGGGCAATGAAAACAATCAGCATCGCCGCAACATTCACGGCAAGTTTCAGCCCCTGAGTGGTCCCGTTGGCGATGGCTTCAAGGATGTTGGAGCCAACCTTTTCCTTGGTCACCTCTACGTGTTTCTGGATCGACTCGGTCTGTGGTACAAGCAATTTTGCGGCGACCACTCCGGCAGGTGCGGCCATGACGGAAGCGCTGATCAGGTGTTTGGCAAACAACATCTGGTTGTAAGGATCCGATCCTCCAAGCATCCCGATGTAGATTGCCAGGACTCCCCCTGCTAGGGTTGCCATTCCCCCTGTCATCACCAGCATGATCTCTGAGCGGTTCATCCTGCTCAGATACTCCTTGATCAACAGTGGAGCTTCGGTCTGGCCCAGGAATATGTTGCTGACACTTGACAGGCTTTCCGCCCCGGATATTTTCAACAATTTGGTGAGTGCCCACGCCAGCGCATATACTACTTTTTGTATGATTCCGTAATAGAACAAAATGCTGGTAATGGCACTGAAAAAGATGATCGTCGGCAATATCTGGAACGCAAAGGTGATCAGTGAATCCTCCACCTCTCCGGTGACCATGGATTCAAAAAGAAAAGCGCTGCCGTCCTTTGAAAAATCAAGTATCTTGATGAAGATCCTGCCGATGAGTTCAAAGAAATACTGAACTGCCGGCACTTTGAGGACCAGGACTGCGATGATGACTTGTGTCAGCAGTCCGAGTCCTACCACGCGCCACGATATGGCTTTACGGTTCGTGCTGAGCAGGTATCCGATCCCAACCAGGATGACAAGGCCGAGCAGTCCGCGAAGGAATGCGGTGAAACTAAAGCTACGTTTATGGAAGCTATGCTGGACCGTAGTTGCAGACGGCTGATCCTGCTGCTGTACGGTGTCATTCTGCAGCATCGCTACAGAGTTCCCGTCCGTTTTCATATTCCACTCCCCTTCCAGCATCCTTTTGACGGAAAGAGATGTTGAACCTTCAGCCATCACGGAATTTCCGGAAATCAGCAAAACAATAAAAAACAACCAACAATGGACCTTCCTCATTTTTTTTTCTTTCTTCGGTTAATTTCGTCCCTTATCTGGGAAGCTTTTTCATATTCTTCGTTTTCTACAGCCTTATTCAGGAGTTCCGTAAGTTCATTCACGGTGAGCTCGGAATATTCAGAGACGCTGATGTCATCGCTGTATTCCTGTTTTTCCTTTCCCTTTTCACCATCCATCGTCATGCCTGCTGCCTTCAGAATACTTTCATAAGTATAGATGGGGCAATGAAAACGAAGTGAAAGGGCCACTGCATCGGACGTGCGGGAGTCGATCTCGATTTCTTCACCATCGCGCTCACATTTCAAAAGTGCATAAAAGACTCCTTCATGAAACTTATTGATGATGACTTCCTTGAGCTTAATATTGAAATGGTCGGCAAAATTTTTGAAAAGATCATGGGTCAAGGGACGGGTAGGCTTCATCTTCTCCAGTTCCATGGCAATAGCCTGCGCTTCAGAACCGCCAATAATGATGGGCAGCCTCCGCCTTCCGTTCGACTCGACCAGGATCAGGACAAAGGCCCCGCTCTGCGACTGGCTGTACGACATTCCAATGATCTTAAGCCGGATTTTATTCATTGAGCTTTCTCCTTAAATGCATCCCATCATTCGGTCAGGTAAAAGTATTACATTTTTCCAAAACTTCTCAAAACCTCTGGATTATGCACGAGAAATATTCATAGATAATTGTAAATCAATATATTAAAATAAATCTTAATCTGATTTTCTAAATTCAAAAAACTTCCTATTTTTGCTTACCCTTCACAAATATTACAAATTTAAAAATGCACTCATGAAAAAGATTACACTTTTGATGGTATTATCCATTTTGCCCGTTTTTTTATTTGCGAGTGAGGCAGATCTACCTTTACCCAATTTGAGGGGGATATATCCCGGGGGATGGTCATTGCTGAATTATGGATTCATCATTATCATAGTGGGAATGCTCTTTGGTTTGTGGCAATACATCACCATACGAAAGATCCCCATCCATAAATCGATGGCCCAAGTCTCCCATACGATCTGGGAAACGTGCAAGACATATCTTTTTCAGCAAGGGAAGTTCCTTGCCATTTTGTTCGGCATCATCGCGGTAATCATTCTGTATTACTTTCTTGGGCTGTCACACCTTACTGTCCCAAAGGTCCTACTGATCCTGTTCTGGACGCTGATCGGCATTCTGGGATCGTACAGTGTTGCCTGGTTTGGGATACGCATCAACACCCTGGCCAATGCACGGACATCGTTTGCGGCATTAAAGAACAAACCGTTCAATGTCATGTCCATTCCTCTTCAGTCGGGGATGAGCGTCGGTTTGCTGCTGGTATGCGTTGAATTGATCATGATGCTGATCATCCTGCTGTTTGTTCCATTCTCGAGCGCGGGTGCATGCTTTGTCGGCTTTGCTATTGGCGAGTCGCTCGGTGCTAGTGCCCTGAGGGTGGCCGGAGGGATCTTTACAAAGATCGCCGATATCGGAGCGGATCTGATGAAGATCGTCTTTAAATTGCCGGAGGATGATCCTCGCAATCCGGGAGTCATAGCTGACTGCACTGGTGACAACGCCGGCGACAGTGTCGGACCTACGGCGGATGGTTTTGAAACCTATGGTGTTACCGGCGTGGCACTGATCTCATTCATCGTCCTGGCCATCAACTTCGGCACACTTGCCATTTTCCCGAACCAGGAAGCAGCGTTGCTGTTCCAGAGCCACCTGATCGTGTGGATCTTCGCCATGCGTATCCTAATGATCGTGACATCACTGACCGCATATTACATCAACCTGGGTCTGGCAAAGATGCGGTGGGGCAAAGCCGATAAATTCAACTTCGAGACACCTCTTTCCAACCTGGTCTGGATCACCTCCATCCTTTCAATCATCGTAACCTACATCGTCAGCTACCTGCTGATCGGTGAGATTACTATCGGAACGACCGTGGTCACCTCCCTCTGGTGGAAGCTCGCCACGATCATCAGCTGCGGAACCCTGGCAGCCGCCCTGATCCCGGAGTTCACCAAGGCATTCACAAGCACCAAATCACGGCACGTCAAGGAAATCGTTACCGCATCAAAGGAAGGCGGACCTTCTCTTACCATCCTGTCAGGAATGGTCGCGGGTAACTTCAGCGCCTTCTGGGAAGGAATGGTCATCGTCGCACTGATGGTCATCGCTTATATCACGAGCACCCTCGGACTGGATCAATTCATGACGTATCCGACCATCTTTGCCTTCGGTCTGGTTGCCTTTGGATTCCTGGGCATGGGACCGGTTACGATCGCCGTGGACAGCTACGGCCCGGTGACCGATAATGCCCAATCGGTGTACGAACTATCGCAGATTGAAACCAGATCCGGGATCAAAGAGGAAATCAGGAAGGATTTTGGTTTTGAACCCAATTTTGAAACCGCCAAGTACCATCTAGAAGTAAATGATTCGGCAGGGAACACGTTCAAGGCTACCGCAAAGCCAGTACTGATAGGCACTGCCGTAATCGGCGCCACCACCATGGTTTTCTCCATCATCCTGCTTCTGGCTAAAAACGGACTGTTGAACATTGAACTGACCAGCGCCCAGGTCATCCTGGGATTTGTCACAGGCGGAGCGGTGATCTATTGGTTCACAGGCGCTTCCATGCAGGCCGTCACAACCGGCGCCTACCGGGCCGTTGAATTCATCAAGAAAAATATCAACCTGAATAAAAAAGAAGCTGACATCAACGATTCCAAAAACGTGGTCAGGATATGCACAAAATATGCCCAGTCAGGTATGTGGAACATATTTGCCGTCATCTTCTGCCTTACATTAGCATTTGCGTTCATCGATCCCAACTTCTTCGTTGCCTACCTCATCTCCATCGCCACTTTTGGATTGTTCCAGGCCCTGTACATGGCCAACACCGGAGGTGCATGGGATAATAGTAAAAAGATTGTTGAAGTAGACCTGAAAATGAAAAACACACCTCTCCATGAAGCGACTGTCATCGGAGATACCGTGGGTGATCCCTACAAGGACACTTCCTCCGTCGCCATGAATCCGATCATCAAATTCTCCACGCTGTTCGGATTACTGGCCGCAGAGATCTCCATCCAGATGATCCTGGGTGGAATGAGAACAGCATCCCTTTGGATCGGTGTCGTGTTCTTCATCATCGGATTGGTCTTTGTCTACCGGTCCTTCTTCGGAATGAGGATCAAGAAGCAATAAACTATCCGGAACATGCCATGTCAGGAATACAGCTAATTTGTATTTTTGCATTGTTGTTTTGCAAACAATAAGAGGCTGTAGTGAAATTCAATTAACCACGGAGAACACGGAGGAAGAACGGAGAACACGGAGGGGTAAATGATTCAATAACCCCTCTCCGTGTTCTCCGTGCCTTCTGCGTAACCTCTGTGGTTTCAAACGTCATTTTATGATCACAAATAATTTTATTAAGCGCCATAACGGCCCCAGAAAAGAAGAACTGATAAGAATGCTGGATAAGATCGGTGTTTCTTCTCTTGATGAATTAATCAATATCACCATCCCTGAAGCAATCCGGGCCAAGAGATCCCTTGCCCTTCCCAAAGGGATGAATGAGTACCAGTACCTCCGGCACCTGAAGGAGATCGCCGCCAAAAACAAGATCTATAAATCCTTTATTGGTCTGGGGTATTACAATACCATCACCCCCGGTGTCATCCAGCGGAACATCCTGGAGAATCCGGGCTGGTATACATCCTATACCCCCTATCAGGCAGAGATATCCCAGGGCAGGCTCGAGGCGTTGCTGGTGTTTCAGACCATGGTTTCCGACATGACCGGCATGCCCATGTCGAACTGCTCGCTGCTCGACGAAGGGACGGCCGCTGCCGAGGCGATGATCATGGCATACAACGCCCGCCCCAGGGAAGCAGTAAAACGGGGAGCCAACCGGTTCTTCGTATCGGAAGAAGTCTTCCCGCAGACCCTGGATGTACTTACCGGCAGGTCGAAGCCTTTGGGAATTGAGGTGGTGAAGGGTGATCACAGGTCGGCACAGCCGGACGAAAGCTTTTTCGGTGCGCTGGTCCAGTACCCGGCCGAAAGGGGAATGATCTATGACTATCGGTCCTTTGCCGAAAAAGTTCACGCTGCGGGGGCCCTCCTCTGCGTGACGGCCGACCTGATGAGCCTGGCGCTGCTTAAGCCCCCGGCCGAATGGGGAGCCGATATCGTGGTCGGATCGTCGCAACGTTTCGGGATCCCGATGGGATACGGCGGTCCGCACGCTGCCTTCCTGGCCACTACCGACGAGTACAAGCGCCACATGCCAGGCCGGATCATCGGAGTATCGGTGGATGCCAGAGGGAACAGGGCGCTCCGGATGGCACTGCAGACCCGCGAACAGCACATCAAGCGCGAACGCGCCACCTCCAACATCTGCACTGCACAGGCCCTGCTGGCCACAATGGCCGGGATGTATGCCGTGTATCACGGCAAAGAGGGTATATATGAAATTGCACGACATATAAATATCCTGACAGGCGTCCTGGCCCAGGAAGTTGTCAAGTATGGTTACAGGCAATGCAACGAATCCTTTTTCGACACTCTGGAGATCGAGATCCCGGCCAGCGTGAGCATGGATGCTATCCGCAATCTTGCCCTGGAGCAAACGATGAACTTCAGGTACATTGATGACCGCAGACTGGGCATCAGTGTGGACGAGACCACCGAGCTGGCAAATATCAATCTGATACTGAACATCCTGGCGAAAGCCAGCACAACTCTTTACAATGAATTCATCTGTAATCCGAAAGAATGCAGAAAGATCCGCACCTTTCCTCAGGAGCTGGAGAGGCAAAGTGAATTCCTTACTCATCCCGTTTTCAGCTCGTATCATTCCGAAACGGACATGATGCGCTACCTGAAAATGCTTGAGAACAAGGATCTTGCGTTGAACCGTACCATGATCCCGCTGGGTTCGTGCACGATGAAGCTGAACGCGGCCGTCGAAATGTTCTTTATGAGCTGGCCGGAATTTGCTGAGATCCACCCCTTCGTTCCACAGGACCAGGCGGAAGGCTATACGCTGCTGATCAGCGAGATGAACAGGATCTTCTGTGAGATCACCGGTTTTGCGGCCATGTCGTTCCAGCCCAACTCGGGGGCGGCGGGTGAATATACCGGCATGATGGTGATCCAGGCGTATCATCGTGCCAATGGCCAGGGGCATCGCAATGTATGTCTCATCCCCTCCTCCGCTCACGGTACGAATCCGGCCAGCGCCCACATGGCCGGCATGGAGATCGTCGTCGTCAAATGCGACGAAATGGGAAACATCGACCTTACCGACCTGCGTGAAAAGGCAGCCGCCCATCGTGACAATCTCTCTGCCATCATGGTGACCTATCCTTCCACCCACGGTGTGTTTGAAGAAGGTATCCTGGAGCTGGTAAGGATCGTTCACGAAAACGGAGGTCAGGTGTACATGGACGGAGCCAACATGAACGCCCAGGTCGGGCTCACCAGTCCGGGGCTCATCGGTGCCGACGTGTGTCATCTGAACCTGCACAAGACCTTTGCCATCCCGCATGGAGGAGGCGGTCCGGGAGCGGGTCCCATCGGAGTGGCCCGGCACCTGGCCGAATTTCTGCCATCCAACCCCACTGCTCCGACCGGAGGGAAAAATCCGATCCACGCGGTAGCTTCTGCTCCCTTTGGAAGCGCATTCATCCTGCCGATCTCCTATGGGTATGTCAAAATGCTCGGTGCGGAAGGGCTGACAGAAGCCACGAAATATGCCATCCTGAATGCCAATTACCTGCTGGCATGCCTGA
>JAQUQD010000011.1 GCA_028716265.1 Bacteroidales bacterium
CTCGATCAAATGATCCGTAACGGATGAAACAGGGATGTCATCCTTTGTAAACATCCGATCAACAGGTGGCTCACCGCTCATATCCAGCACCAGCTCGCCGCCACTGACCAGGTCGCCATGGGTGAGGTACCACCTGGTGTAGTTATTGCCATTCAGCGTTGCAGAACGTATATATTTATTCTCAATAGAGTTATTGCGGGCTTTGATAATGAATTTCCGGCTGTTCTCAAGCCGGATGGTGACCTTATCGAAAACAGGAGACCCGAGGATGTAGGTATTATCTCCCGGACAGACGGGATAAAATCCCATGGCACTCAGTACATACCACGCCGACATCTGCCCGCAGTCTTCGTTGCCGCACAATCCATCCGGCTGAGCGGAGTACAGTTCCGTCATGATCCTCCTGACAACCTCCTGCGTCTTCCAGGGTTTCCCGGCATATGTATACAGGTATGCCATGTGATGGCTGGGTTCGTTGCCATGGGCATATTGCCCGATCATCCCGGTAATATCTGACTGTTCCCGTCCGGTGGTCTCTGATGTTTCACTGAAAAGAAGATCAAGTTTATCTGAAAATGCTTCATCACCCCCCATATACTCTTTCAATCCTGAAATATCATGAGGGACAAAGAAGCTGTATTGCCATGAATTGGCCTCTGTCAGTGTGAAGTTAACCTCCCTGGGATCAAACGGGGAGAACCAGCGGCCGTTCATTTTTGCCCTCATGAATCCTGTTGAAGGATCATAGATATTTTTCCAGGATTGAGCTCTTTTCATGAACTGTTCATAGTCTTTCTCCCTGCCCAGGGTTGATGCCATCCGGGCGATGCACCAGTCATCGTAGGCATATTCCAGTGTCCGTGATACGGATTCAGCTTCATCCTCGGCAGGGATGTATCCGTTTTCCCGGTAGGACTTCAGTCCGAAGTGATCCAGCATCGCGCTGTGCTTCATGGCCTCATAGGCCAGACCGGCATCAAAATCACAGATCCCCTTCTGGTAAGCGTCCACAATGACCGGAATGGAATGATATCCGATCATGCAATCGGTCTCATTGGCCGCCAGTTCCCACACAGGCAGCCGCCCGCCCTTCTGGTACTGATCGATGAACGTCCGGATGAAATCCAGTGTGCGCTGCTGCTGGACCAGCGTCAGCAGAGGATGCTCTGCACGAAAAGTGTCCCACAGGGAAAAGACAGTGTAATGTATGTGGTTCCCGGCTTTATGTACCTGGAAGTCCATCCCGAGATAACTACTGTCGGTATCCATGAAAAGGTTGGGAGCGAGAAAAGCATGATATAAAGCCGTGTAGAAAACTGTTTTCTGTTCGTCGTCGCCTCCCTCCGCCAGGATCTTTCCCAGCTCGGCGTTCCATGCTTCCCGTGCATCTTCGCGTACTTTTTCAAAATCCCAGCCTGGTATTTCAGCATCCAGGTTCTTCCTTGCGCCTTCCGTACTGACGGCCGACAATCCTACCTTGAGCAGAAGCGGCTCTTCATTTACTGTATGAAATGTCAGGCATGCCTTGACATTTGTCCCGCCGACGGGATTCTCAGGACTGGTCTGGTCATCCTTAAATAAGGATGTGCCGGTAAACGGCGCTGAAAATCTTGCCACAAAGTAGATCCGCTGATCGTCGGCCCAGGACCAGGATCTCCTGTATCCTTCCACCTCCGTATCGCTGACAATCCTGAGAAACGATTCCACCACCCTGTCGCGGTGCTGAAGATCGATGATGACGTGTGATGAATCGCTATCGGGGAATGTGTACCTGTGCATCCCGGATCGGTATGTAACGGTCAGTTCCGCAGTGACATCCTCATCATCGAGATGCGTTTTATAATATCCAGGGATTGCCACTTCGTCTTCATGACTGAACCTGGATGCATAACCCTTGTCGGGATCATCGCGTCCGTTCATGATCTGGATCTCACCCACAGAGGGCATAAAAAGAATATCACAGTAATCCGGTATTCCGGTACCGTTCAAATGTGTATGACTGAAGCCATATACTACGCTGTCATCATAATGGTATCCCGCGCATCCGTCCCAGCCTTCAAGGCGTGTATCCGGGCTGAGCTGGACCATCCCAAAAGGCATGCTGGCTCCGGGATAAGTATGGCCATGGCCGCCGGTCCCGATGAAAGGATTGACATAACTTGCCAGATCTTTTTCCTGAAGGGAACAGGCCGAAAGGAGAAGGATCAGAAAGAGAAGTATATAATAATGTTTCATGGTTTTCCTTATTTGAACAGTTTCAATACATCAGTGGCAGCCTGATTGGTAAAGTCAGTGACTTCCCGCTTTAAGGCGGCTTCATCATTTTTATATTCAAAGAGAGCCTCGTTTTCGAAAGCAGCCTGCCGGCGAAGGAGTTTCTTCTCAAAGGCTTCGCTTGCCTTCCTTGCTTTGCCTGATAACTCGCCATATGCTTCGTCTACCTTCCGGGCATGTTCATGAAAATACCAGTAAGCATGGGTGTCGTTAACGGTATAGAGATCATCGGGCGGATTGAAATGATTTTCAAGTGCTTCATCAGCAGGATATTTCATGTACGGCCCGGGTATTTCCGTCAAACCGCAATACCATGGAGTGAACGGGTGCACGCATGGCCGGTAAGGTGCGATCCACAAGACGGTTCCCATCCCGGCCGGAAGGTAGTTCCGGAGCTGTGCCACAAATCCGTATTGCGTGGTGGGGGAGCAGATGGGATCATTTTCTGTGAAATGCGGATTGCCATCCCGGTAACCATGGGTAAGATCAAGCGGAGTTCCTTCATAATGATCACGCAGCAAGTTCATCAGGTCGGCAGGGGATATTTTTTTCTTCGGCAGACAGGCAAAGGGAAACTCATCTTCCAGTTTGTATTCATAAAGCGAGACCGCGTTGATTCCTTTCCATCTCCTTGAAATGTTGCTTTTATGGACCAGCTTATCGGGTGAACCGTATGCCTTTCGGAAGCTGAACTCACCGTCCCTGGCAGGGTCATACCATCCCCGGATTGTTGCATACCCTATCAGGTCAGGGCAGGCTTTGAAGTTAGCAGTATCTTTCAGATTCACATGATCGATCGTGTAATAGTTTGGAACCACGGCGACCCTGTCGTCAGGGACCCGCTGTGCCACCCAGTGTTTACCCTGCACGACATTCATGATCCAGGCTTCATTCGGGTCGGCAATGAAGTAGCTCCGGCCAGAGCCGATGTAACCAAACCGTTCGATCAGCTCACCTGCGATGATGACTCCTTCCAGTGCAGTCCGGGCTCTCTCGGCCATGATCCTGCGCAACCAGTACCCGATCCCACCATCGGTGATCTCAGGGTCATCCTCCCGCGAATCACACTGATCCGAGGCGATCACCACACCGTATTCGTTCATGTACGTATCTGAGAATTCCATTTCCGGCATGTCCAGCCATACGTACGCGCTCGTCTCCGGGGCCTGACTGATGTTGGCACCACGACTGTTGATGATGACGGTTTCAGCAGAATCATGCGTTTGATGTTCAATCTTGTACCAGTTCACGATCCTGGTTCCGTAATCGTCCTCATTGTGTGCAAACAACACTGAACCATCTGTTGTGGCATTTCTTCCTGCTATCACCGTAAAGCAGTTGAATGGGTGAGGATCTGATTGCTGTGCCACCACGGTCACGTAACAAAAGACAAACAGCAGGCATATTGATTTTCTGACAGATAACGTCATGACCAAAAATTTGAATTCTATGGCAAGCGATGCAAATAAGCCGTTTCGCAAAGATATTAAATTCATCCGGTCATTACTGACTCGACAGGTTTGCAATATTATCCTCACTGAAGAAAGGGTGAATACGCATAAATGGATATATTTAATTATCTTTGCAAAAATTAATTCACCTTTCGTTATAGTTGACATGCATTCTGCTACTTTCTGTTCCGTTATCACAGGCACCGGCAGTTATCTCCCCAGTAACCCAATATCAAACGATGATTTCATTCAAAATGAATTCTATGATACCAAGGGGAATAAACTCGAAACATCCATCCACGAGATCATTGAAAAATTCAAGGCGATCACCGGCATTCACAAAAGAAGGTACGTTTCTTCTGAACTGGTTGCTTCGGATATTGCATACCTCGCTGCAAAGCAGGCCATTGAATCCTCGCGAACGGATCAGGAAACCTTCGACTACATCATCGTAGCGCACAATTTTGGAGACATCCGGTTTGGGGATAACCGGACAGACATGGTTCCATCCCTTGCCGCCAGAGTAAAGCATAAACTGGGCATAGAAAATCCATTTACTGTCGCATTCGATCTTCCGTTTGGCTGTCCGGGATGGCTTCAGGGAGTGATCACCGCTGATTATTTCATCCGGTCGGGCGATGCAAAGAAGATCCTGGTCATCGGGGCTGAGACCCTTTCCAGGGTAAGCGATCCACATGACAGGGACAGCATGATCTATGCGGATGGAGCGGGGGCAACCATTCTGGAATCGTTTCACAGTGAAGAGCCCATTGGTATCCTCGCACATTCATCACGATCGGATACTAAAACACATTTTAACCTGATGTGGATGGGCAAATCGAATAATCCGTTTTCCGGCAACGGCGATTATTACATCAAAATGAACGGACACCGGCTTTATGAATATGCTATTTCCTATGTGCCACAACTTGTTAAAGGAACGATTGAAAAAGCAGGAGTTGATGCATCCCAGATAAAAAAAATCCTCATCCATCAGGCCAATGAGAAGCTTGATCAGGAAATCGTTAACCGTTTATACCGACTGTATGGTTATGCTGAACCTCCTGCCGATATTATGCCCATGACCATTTCTTTCCTGGGTAACAATTCTGTAGCTACCATTCCTATCTTGATTGATCTACTCTGGAAAAAAAAGCTGGACGGTCATCAACTTTTCCCCGGTGACTATGCTGTATTTGCCTCGGTAGGAGCAGGGATGAACATCAATGCGATGGTGTATAGGATGGTGTAGCTAATCAGTTGGCAGTTAGCAGTTACCAGTTAGGAGAAATGAGAGTTGGGATCTGGCACGGGAATCTCAGAACAAATGCCCGATATTGATGTACAATCCGCTGGATCCGTCACGTTTATCCCCGGCAAAACCATAGTCCACGGCCACGATGAAATTGTCGCTTAGGACCAGCCTTAGCGCAGCACCATAGCCCAGGTGCCCAAATTTGTCCTTTTCAGCATCCGGTTCAAAGTTCTGTTCATAGTCCGGGGTATTCTTAATAAGAGTGAGATCAAGATCCCGGTACTGAACGATCTTTCCATAATCCGCAAAACCGAGAGCCGCGATATAGAAATTTTGTTTGAAGAGCTTGGTCTGCCATATCTTGTACCTCAGCTCCACATTGGCGAGCAAGGTTCCGTCGCCGACCACCCGGTTCCGTTTGATCCCTCTCAGTGATTTGGCGCCTCCCAGTCCGTCATTGTTGGTGGCTGTCGAAAAAGAGTTGATCAGCAGTGACTGAACATAGAAAGGAGCAGGTTCCTTTCCGAAGAGCGTACCCTGGTAAGCCAGCCTGTAGGCGAAGGTCAGCTTGTCGGGTACCAGCGGCAGGTATTGTCGGTGGGTGATCTCAAAGCGGGCAAATGAGGATTTTACAGAACCAATGGGAGGGGCAGTCAGCAAGACGATCTCATCCCACAGGCCCTTGTTCGGTGCAGGCTCATTATCGCGCGTATCGTAGATCAGTCCCGTTTTAACGTAAAAAATGTTCCCCCCGTCTTTTTCGTCCTCTCCGATCAGTCCGTAATTCACGTACTTGTCGTACAGCAGCAGGGTGGAATCAGGCAGCTTGTCCTCATCATCCTTGCCCTTGTTCAACCGGTCGATATCCACGGTCCCGATCTTGAAGTTATAATAGGACAGGCCCGCCAGCCATCGGAATTTCTGGGAGGTGATCCTTCCCTGGAAATCCAGGATCGTTCTGAGCTGTTTCCGTTCAAACTTATAATACACACGTGATATATAGTCGTCCGGATCTTCGTCGTCGTCGTACTCCTGATGATAAGCTGCATCATAGCCGTTAAAACCATAGAAATCCAGCGCCTTGTCCGTAAGATAGCTGACATCGACGGTCATCCGCAGGTGTTTGGGAAGTAGCGACTTTGTATCATAGAAGATCTGGTTGACACCTGTTCCCTTGGTGTACCGCGACCATTCCACGTAGATCATGTGTTTATAATCAGGATAAATGGTGCCGTCGCCGAAATCGTTCAGCTGCGCCAGGGCCCCGTACTGAAAGCCCAGGTCAGCATCATAGGCCACCACCGGTAACGCACCCAGTTTCCACCCCTTTTTGACTTTTGTCGGTACACTATCCGTTTGGCCAGCGGAAGAAAAGGAGAGGAGGAGCGGAATAAAGAGCAGCAAACTGTAAAGTTTTTTCATGGCGGGGAGGATTTGTTTTAAAATCAAAAAGCAAAAAGCAAAAAGCAAAAATTAAAAAGCAAAAACAACGAACGAAACTTTCTCCGCTGATGGCAGAGGATTAACTGGTAAAAATAGTAAAACAATTCATAAAGAACATTTTTCAAATTTATCAATAGATTCCTGAATGGAATGGTACGGTTTCCTGTCTTACATCAGACAAGTCATTTTAATTGAGATAAACGAATGCAGCACGATCCGGTTATTGGGATCCCTGACATAAAGGAGACACTGAAAGGGCATATGTTTGCAGGAACTGCAACTAAATTCATCCATATCAGGTAATACTTGCAAGATTTTTTATCACAGAACACAGATGAAAACCTATTGATTTTTTTTGAATATATTTGTAAAAGAACTTCTTTTTAGTCACATCAACAACCTGAATGATGATCAAGTACATGCTCGCCACTGTCATCTGTTTCTTTGCGGTAGCCTACCCATCCCAGCTTTATTCCCAGAAGGGCCCATGGGAAAAGGGTATGGTGATCACCTCAGACGGCGATACGCTCGCAGGAAGCCTGATGGAAAATTCGGATCTGAAGCTGGCAGGGGAGGTCACCTTTTATCCGGGGAATGATACTGCATCCCCATCGGTTTACACACCTGCAGAACTGAAAAAGTTTGCATTTTCCTATGGAAGGACGTTCGAACGATTTTCCTCTTCATCCTTCATCCCTGCCGATTCTGTGGAGTCCGCTTTCTTTGCCAAAAAAATCCTGACCGGCCGGATCGACCTGTTCGTTCTGCGAACGACAGGAGACATGACCGATATCATTTTGCGCAATAACAGCACCGGCAAAATGGTGCACCTGAAACAACCCCAAAAAACAAAGGTGGAAAATGAAAAAGGAGAACAGGTGGAAATCAAGGACAGGAAATACATGGGATTACTGACCGTCATTAAGACCGACTCTACCCAACCTGTCATACTGACACCTGAAGATCTCAGGTACTCACTCAAGGAAATCAAAAATAATATCCTGCAATACAACCAGCGTTTTCAACATAAGTACCCTACCAGAGAGTATCGCGAAAGGAAATTGATCAGCTACGAGGTTTCCGGAGGAATGAATCTCATTCCATGGGGAGAGGGATATGATATTAAGAGCTTTCGGGTCAGTGGCTACAGAAACAGAACCAATATCGAAAAGAACCGGAACCTGACCCTCATTCAGGGACTGACATTTAATTATCACTCTGAAAAGGATTCAAGCACCATTTATCGAAATAGGACCTACAAATATAACACCATCTTCTTCAATCTCATCCCGGTCGGGGTAAAGCTTCAAACCAGGCCAAGCTCGGTGACAGGCTATGCCTATCTCGGTATTGGCGTGGGAATGGTGATCGATGCAACGGAAACATATAACGAGGATGTCCTTTCAAGCACCGGCAAGGATCTGATACCCTTACCTCTTGCTGTTATCGGACTGGGCGCAAAGATTAAAGCAGGCCCGGTTGGGATACTGGCAGAGGTTGTGCCGGCCTATAATGGCATCTTTTTTAACCTGGGCCTGAATTTTCTGGAACATTTCAAACAATAGCCTATAACTTATTTATAATACTTTTAAATAAGTACAGAATGAATTCCCTTTTGCTGAGTCTGCGGCAGTATGTATTTCGTAATTGCGTATATTTGAAAATATGCTATCATCCACCTGCATGTGGTCAAAGATAATTATCCGGATATTGTCGTTGATCCTGGTCGTTATTGCCTGTTCAAAAGAAAAGGAATACGAATTTCCGCTGATCTTTACCGGAGAAGTGACCGGCATTGATAGTACAGGAGCCGTATTTCATGGCAAGATAACAGACCTGGGCAGAGAACCCGTCGAAGAATACGGTTTTGTCTGGGACGCCAGACAGGATCCCCTGGTCGAAAGTGCAGAACGACTGACCATCAGGCAATCACCACGGGAGGGTACGTTTCAGCAGCAGGTTGCTACAACGCTGAAGGATGGGGAACTCTATTTTGTCAGAGCCTACATAAAGACAGAGCATGCAACCACCTACGGCAGGCAGGTAACCTTTACCAGTCTTGGGAGCAAGGCACCGGTAGTCTACGCTGTCGACCCGAATCCTGCCAACATCGGGGATACTGTGGCTGTCACAGGAATGAATTTCAGCTACAGGCTGTCAGGCAATGTCGTACGGTTCAATGAATTAAAGGCTTCCGTGATCAACGGCAATCAGGATACCCTATGGGTGATCGTCCCAAAGCAACTCGATACAGTTGCTTCGGAAATTTCCGTATCGATACTGGGGAACATCGGCACTGCGGAAGAACCTTTCCGGCTGATCACACCCAGGATCGCTGATTTCAGTCCCAAAACGGGAACCTTCGGTTCGCTGATAACGATCATAGGATTGAATTTTTTATCCCATCCTGCCTCGTTCCATGCCTGGGTGGGAGACATGGATGTACCCGTCATGGATCATCAGGACGACCGGCTGGTCATTGCGATCCCCGACAGCCTGGATGAACGTGAAGTGCATTTTCGCCTGGAAATGAACAACCTCTCTGTCACCTCAGTGGAAACTTTCAAGCTCGAATCGTTCATCCTGTACGATTTTTCACCCAAAACAGCGCTGACGGGAGAAAGCATCCATATCACCGGTAAAAATTTCTCACCGGTGGCGGCCAACAACTACGTCATGATAGGACGGCTGCCGGGTAAGATCTCGCATGCTTCGCAGAACGAACTGACAGTTATTTTACCCAAGCAGGACATTGGATATTATAGTGCACGGGAAAACACTGTCCGTGTGAGGATCCTTGAAGAACACCAGGAATTTACGGAGAAACTGACCATCAATGACCGTTGGTTCAGGCTTCAGGATTCACCCATCGTCTATTTTAACTATGAAATGTGCACGCTGCCGACCATCAGCTGCTTTGTGGTGAATGACAAAGCGTACATCGGACTCAATGGCTCGGCTGACCTGTGGGAATTTGACCCGGCCACGAACGAATGGAGAAAAAAGGCTTCCTTTCCCGGTACACCAAGATACATGGGAACCGGTTTCGCTGTAGGAAACAGGATATACTTTGGTACAGGCTGGAGCAGCTACAGTTTTTTTTATGATTGGTGGGAATATAATGTGGATCAAAATGTCTGGAGACAGAAAGCCAACTTTCCGGGTTATCCCAGGGCCGGGGCTGTAGCGTTTCCGTGGGGAAACAATGGGTATATGGGTACGGGATATCAGTCTGTCGATTTTTCCTTACAGGATTTTAAGGATATTTGGTTTTATATCACTGAAATGGATGTCTGGCTGAAGATGACAGATTACCCGGTGGATCCCGACTTATTCTATGGTATGTGGTTCGGCATCGCGCTCCCCTCAGGTCAGGATACCTACATCGGGCTTGGAAATTCACACCAGGTTGGATATCAATCCAGGATCTTCAAATATTTTCCTTCTACCAACTCCTGGGAAAGGATGAGTGATTATCCATACAATGGAGATGATAATTTCCCGATAGGATTTAACCTGAATGGTAAAACATATTTAAAAACAAGGTATTCGAAACATTTCTGGGCTTATAATGAAGAAGTGGACAAATGGTGGGACATGCTGAGATCCGATATACTGACCGATGTCAGTACTGGAATCGCTTTCAGTATAGGTAACAAGGCTTACGTTGGTCTGGGTACGAACCACGCAATGTGGGAATACGATCCCTCGAGGTAATGAAGAAAACTTACAAGATACAGGCGCTGTCAGTTTTATTCCTTCTTTTGGGAGTTGAACTTCATGCCCAGTTCACTGAAGGGCGGATAAACCTGTATGCAGGTTATTTGATGGGAACATACCGGGGGGACAGCCTGATCAATGAAGATGGGTTTGTCACACCTGCCCTTTATCCTAATTTCAGGGCCATGAACGGTTGGATGATAAAAGCCCTTGTCGGAGGTAACAAATTCTTCAGGATAGGGGCCGGATTCGATCATGTGAAAGCCAGGGGGTGGGAATACCTTGAGGAAATAGATTATGAAGGATCTGAGATGGTGATGAACAGCTATTCCCTTATCGCACAATTCCGTACGAGGCTCGCCCGGGCTGGAACCCTGAACCGCATCAGTGTCTGTGCAGAGCTGGCACCCGTGGTGGGTACCGCCAGACTGACGCTCAGCCACCCTTTGGTTGATATTGAGAGTAAGGATGATCCTGCTGAACAGCCCATGGAGAGCAGCGACCTCTTTGCAGGAGGGAGAGTCGCCGCCGGATTCGAATGCCTGATCACCAACGCGTTTGGATTTTATATCTCTTGTTCTTATAACTATCGACAGGTAGATTCGAAGCTCTACCACGATGATCGCATCATCAGTCCTGGATTGGATGCCGGATTTATTGTCCGGCTGATGAACAACAAACGCTATTACTACTGACATGTCCATAAAGCGCATATTCCTCGTATCGCTGTTGGCTCTGCTCTTTGTTACCGGTGCTTTTGGGCAGAAACGAAGCGATATGACACGGATCCGCACGAGAGATCCTGTGGTTTATGGTGTGAGCTTCACAGAAAACGGGGAAGCGCTGGCTGTGGCGGATGATCAAGTCATCAATGTGTTTTCGGTTAGGACCCTTGCCTTACTGAACACGTTCGCCGGCGGGCATACGGATCGTATCATGTCGGTGGATATCTCATTCGACAGTGCACTGATGGTCAGCGGGGGAAAGGACGGCACCATTGTCATCTGGGATTTCACTACAGCACGCATTATTGAAACTCTTCACAGCCAAAACGGTATCATCACTTCCGTTCAGCTTTCACCCGATTGCAGCTACCTGGCTTCCGGCGGTACCGATGACAGGGTTGTCCTGTACGATATGATGCAGAACCGGGTAATCTGTGAATTTACCCTGCATGATGACGACGTGACATCGGTCGTTTTCAGTCCTGATGGCAAATGGCTGGCATCCTCCGGGGCCGACGGGAAGATCTATCTTTATGATACTAAAGCATTACAGGTAGTGGATTCACTTTCCGGGCACAAAAGCTGGGTAAGGAGCATTTGCTTCAACAGGGATGGCACCAGGCTGCTGTCGTGCGGCGATGACGGACAGGTCATTACCTGGGATCTGGAAGATCCTGCTCAAATCAGCAAGCAGTACATCAACAGGGTGTCCTCAACCTGGATCCTTGCGCTGGATGTGAGAGGAGACGACTGGGTGTACGCTTGCGGGGATCTGAACGGCCGGGCTTACATCATTACCCATCTTGGAACTTATAGGGCCGGCGTGGGTGCCCCGGTCACCCGGATACTATTCAAACCCACTCAAAAGGAATTATTGATGATTGCTGTCGCCACCCGGGGGAATGGAGTCGTACTGCTGGATGGCATCGACATGAAATGGAATCAAAAGAAACGAAGCAGGTAGGAGCGTCATTTTATTGTTTATTTGGATTGAACTCATAAAAATCCGAAAACTCGGTAGTATACCAGTAGCCTGTCCCGACAAATGCTTTACCGTCAATCAGAATAGTTGTTGAGTGTGAGCGGCCTTTTGCAGGCAGATCTTCCAACCTCATCCATTTCCCGTTCTCAAGATCATATTCAAAAAGATCATTATATTCACCATAGTAACCCATTCCCATAAATATTCGTTCACCCAATGCAAAACCTACGGGAGAGTCCCTGTACGCCGATCCCGGAAGCTCATCCAGTTTTTGCCAGAGGTTTGTGTTGCTGTCATACTCCCATAGATCTTTTAAGATCTTATTCCCCGGTTCCTGACCGGCAAATATATACCCTTTGTCTCCGGAAGAAAATCCAACAGTATAAAACCTGTAGTTACCCGTAAAGAAACCAAGATTTGAAAATTCCATCATATCAAGATCAAGTTTATAGACACCACCCCTTAATACGATATATAAATCACTGCCGATGAGAAAGTAAGCATCTTCATAAGTACTTATGGACTTATTTTCAGTTACTTTATTCCATAAATCCAGAGCAGGATCATATTCCCATAAATCATAAAAATGAACCCAGTTTGCATAGCCAAAACCTATATATCCCTTCTCATTGTATGAAAATCCGATCGCATATCTTCTGGCTTCACCCGGGAAATCTGCTATCTTTTTCCAACTGTTATGCAAGGGATCATACCTCCAGAAGTCATTAAAATATATACCACCAGACTTCGAGCCCAGACCCACATAACCAAAGCCGTTGATCGAAAAACTGGACGCTCCATATCTTTCTTCACCAGGCAGATCTGCAATCCGTTTCCAGTAAGTGAATGCACCAAACATGCCCTCCGCTGTGACCTGTTTATTATAAACACTGAGTGTGATACTGACCTCACTATCTTCATCAAAGTCGGGAACCCTGACAAGGATTTTCCCGTCAGTGATACTGTCGATCACCGCTTCGAGATCTCCGAAATATACTTTTACAGCATCCTTATGATAACCAAAATATTTGCCTGTTATAGCCACCTGAGAATCTACATAGCCTTTCAGGGGTTTTATTTCCGATATTACAGCCATTTTGCCTCCGTTACACGAAAACTTAATGATATTCCCATAAACCAGCAAATCAACCGCTTTTATATAAGCTCTGACAAACTGATCAGTACCCTTATACAGATTCGAATCAATTTCTGCATGGTAACTTCCAATATCAATGGTTTTCTTAATCACTGCTCTATGGGAAGATTCCAGGGTGGGTTCCTTGATATCCCACAGAAATCCATATTCACTGATTTCTTCCTTTCCGGTACCAATTATTTCTGCATTAAACATGACACTTGTTCCAGTGATGTCCGTAACCTCATGTGTAATTACATATGGGTAATCCTTTACGCTGATCTCACCTTCTTTATTACAGCCAGCCATTAATCCAAGTGATAGTATTGCAGACAGAGTCAGCAGTCTTTTCATGATTAAAAATTGATTCCAGAGGTTAAATGAAATATTGAATTTCTGTGAGACATATTTTCGGTTATGCCATATAAATCGTTATGACGGATCTCAATAAAGATAGATTTCCTGTAATCGAAATCATACTCCAAACCAAATCCCACTCCGTAGCCAATTTCATTTTTTGAAATCGATGATCCTTCCGTCAGGCTGTTGATCAAAATCATATTATCCGATATGGATGCCATATATAGATTACTTTCGTTTTTTATGTTATATGAATACAATGCCCCGGCGTAGAAATAAGGCCTGATTCTGTTTACAGGCACAGAATATTTGATCCAGACAGGTATTCGAAAAGAAGAAACATTCACGATTAAATCCAGATCCTCAGCAGGAGAGGAACGGTTATATGAAAATCCATGTTTTGTAAAGTAAACTTCCACATGCAATGAAAAATCGCTTACGAGGATTGGATTATCCAAAAATAATCCCATAGCCAACCCACCATCATAATGATAATTGAAGGAGCTGTAAACCTCACTAAGTTCATTAGAAGGAATTAACCGGGAAAACTCATAACCAATAAAAAGTCCGTATTTGAAATGAGGAAAAGGCCTTGCCTTGCAGGTATTGTATCTGTTGATGAATGTGGATAGGGACTTTTTTCCGTAACCAACCAGTTTAGCAGCATCAGCAACATTGGGACAGTCATTTGTGAGTTCTGATAATAATTCGGTATAGCATTTATTATCAATATTATGTTTTGGTAATTCAATAACCAGGTTACTGTCTTTCTCAATGAAGTAAGTCCGAATGCCTGTATCCCTGTAATAATACAAATGGGTATTGCCTTTATTCAATCTTCTCAGGAAGACTCTTCTCAGGGAATCAGCTATTTGGATTTCTCTTGATACAAAAATCCGCCCATCCCTGAATCCAAATTCCATTACTTCATAAGGTGAATATCTAACGACTTTGTCCTTCATTTTCACCTGACAGTACCTTGAATTTACCTTATCCCCTCCATCTATCAATTTTATCCCGCTAAACATAATACTATCTGTCAAATAATACTCACCTTGTCCAGAAGCTCCTAATGCTGAAAAAACGATGATGATTAAGAAGTATAAAAACTTCATGGTATTCTTTTTCTGTAGATAAGTCATTTCGCTTTGTTCCGTCGCTTGGTCAGCCTTACGGTTTATAAGGGGAACAAAGAATCAATAGATATTCCTGTTATTCCAATATCAGTATTACATTGATTTAGGATCGTAGTTCTCTGAAGTATTTTATTACCTACTGGTTCAAAGAAAGGGGCGAAGAGGGAATTATAAAATTCCTATGTGAAATTTAATTATCCGTAAAGTAATTTTTATTTAAATCATTGATTTACAAGACTTTCTCAGTGATCCCGGCAGGATTCGAACCTGCGACCCGCAGCTTAGAAGGCTGCTGCTCTATCCAGCTGAGCTACGAGACCGGGTGATACATATTTATGATTCAGTATCTATGATTCAGTATTTATGATTTATTTTTGATTGCTAATTGCTAATTGCTGACTGCTAATTGATAATTGCTAATTTTTAAACCCGGGGCAAAGATACAACAATTCCTGAAATATGATGGAATCCCTTTTTGGCAAAAAGCAGGATGAGCTGGTAGAATTAGCTCTACGTCAAGGACTTCCTGCCTACAACGGCCGGCAGATAACCGAATGGCTTTATAAAAAAAGGATGACTTCTTTCGATGGGATGTCATCCCTTTCCAAAAAGACACGGGAGCTGCTCAGGCAGAATTATGAAATTGGCCTGCAGCCGCCCGTTAAGGTATGGCAATCGGCCGACGGCACAAAAAAATACCTGTTTACGGCAGGGGAGGGGCGGTTCATTGAGACAGCCTGGATCCCCGACCGCGAAAGGGCCACCCTGTGCATCTCGACACAGGTGGGCTGCGGGATGGGATGCCGGTTCTGCATGACGGCCCGGCAGGGACTGCAGGGACAGCTTTCCTGCGGGGAGATCCTTAACCAGTATCAGAGCCTGCCGGAACGCGAAAAGGTATCAAACATCGTCTATATGGGAATGGGGGAGCCGTTCGATAACCTGGCCAACGTCCTTGTCAGCCTGGAAATACTGACCTCCGGGTGGGGCTATGCTATGAGTCCAAGGCGCATCACCGTCTCCACGATCGGTGTGATCCCGGGCATGCAGGAATTTCTCGAAAAAAGCAAATGCCACCTCGCTATCAGCCTACATACGCCCTTTGCGGATGAACGCAAAAAGCTGATGCCCGTTGAAAACAAATATCCTCTGCGCGAAGTGCTGGAAGTGATCCGGGGCTTCGATTTCGGGCTGCAGCGCCGCATATCGTTCGAATACATCATGTTCCGCGGATTGAACGATACCACGCGCCACGTCAGCGAACTGGCCCGCATCCTCAATAAGATCAGGTGCCGCATCAACCTGATCCGTTTTCACCCAATCCCGGAAGTAGAGCTGGAAAGCTCCGACGACAGTACTATCTTAAGCTTCCAGCAGGCACTGAAAAACAAAGGGATCATCACAACATTAAGAGCCTCAAGGGGAATGGATATTGATGCGGCGTGCGGGCTGCTTTCTACTAAAGAGATCAAGTGAACTCGTATACACTTCGTAAATTCCAAATCCCAGGATCCAAAATCCAAACAAATCACAAAATCAAAATTCCAAAACATCAGTGAGTTGGGATTTGGTGCTTGAATTTTGGAATTTGCGTCATTCCATCCGTACGATCCTCGGGTAAAACTTCCCGAGTATTTTCACGAGCTCCCGCTGCGCCTCCATGATCCGGTCAATGTCCTTGTAAGCCTCCGGAGCTTCCTCGGCATCCCCGCCGATGAGCTCCACACCATTCTGCTTTAGCTGTTTTGCCAGGATTTCACGGTTGAACAGTGCTCTGGCCCTGTTCCGCGATATCTGCCTGCCGGCGCCGTGGGAAGCTGAATAAAGCGATTCGGGATTCCCCTTGCCGGCAATAATATACGCCGGGGAGATCATGTTCCCGGGAATGATTCCCCTGTCGCCGACATGGGCAGGTGTGGCCCCTTTCCTGTGGATGACCAGCTTCTCCGAGGGACTCAGCTCTTCCATCCATGCATAATTATGGTGATTCTCCAGTGTCATGACTGGTTTTTCCCCAAGTGCTTTCGACAGCCGTCCGTGGATGATGCGATGGTTGGCGGCGGAATAGTCACCCGCCAGGACCATGGCCTTCCAGTATTCCTGTCCCTCCTCCGAGTCAAGTTCAAGCCAGGCCAGGTTGCCCGCCTCACCGGTCATACCAAGCTTCTTTTTGGCAATGTCCGTGTAATGTCTGGCCACCTCGGCGCCAAAGTTACGGGAACCGGAGTGGGACAAAATGGCAAACCGGGAACCTGCACCAAGCCCCAACTCAGGGGTGGGCTCTTCGATCACGACATATCCCACGTCGACAAAATGATTTCCGTGACCGGAGGTGCCCAGCTGATAGAAAAACATGTCCTTCAGCGAACGGATGAAGCTAATCTCTTTGAATTCATCCCGCTCCATGAGCTCGTGGTCGCTGATGTCACTGAATTCCGCCAACCCGAAGCGGGTGCATTCTGTCAGCATGCTCTTCAGCTGATCCTTCCTGGTTTCCAGCAGGGCAGGAGGCAGATCATATACCGAAAGGCACATCCTGCAGCCAATATCCATCCCGACGCCATAGGGCATCACGGCATTGTAAGCAGCCACCACTCCACCGATGGGCAATCCGTATCCGACATGCGCATCAGCCATCAATGCCCCTTTAACCACGACAGGCATCTTCATGGCGTTCTCCATTTGCTGGTATGTTTCCCGGTCAATATACGCTGAACCAAACACAGCATAATCAGTCGCAGATCGAATATTCTCTACCTTCCTTCTCCTATCTCTTCTCTCCTTTCTCCTGTTTCCTTTCATCATATGGCAATAATTAGCTTATCAATGTGTAAAGATAATAAAAGAGCAAGCCCTGGCACTTGCTCAATGTTTACCCTTTCCTATTTAATCTCCCTGCCAGAATAGGAGTTTTATGACGGGGGTGATAAGGCTAAATGGAAACAAATACTTGATCCGGATTTTATGAAAAGGTAATACCTTCTGTCGAAAAGGTCATCCTTTGTTATTCGGACGGGACTTTCAGCCTCTTCAGGCCGGATAACGGTCAGGGGATCATTCGGTAAACCGTTCCAGCTGTGAGAAAAAGAAATTGCTCTCTATGATGGCATTTTCATTGCTGTCGGAACCATGAACGGCATTGGCCTCGATGGATATGCCAAACTGCTTGCGAATGGATCCTTCCGGAGCTTTCGCCGGATCGGTCGGCCCAATCAGCACTCTGTAGGCCTCCACGGCATTTTCCTTCTCCAGGATGGCCGCCACGATCGGCCCTGAGGTCATCGAACGGACCAGGTCGTTGTAAAATGGCCTTTCCCTGTGAACAAAATAAAATGCCTTTGCCTGGGCCTCGCTCAATTGCATGTATTTCATGGCAATGATCCGAAAGCCAGCCTCATTGATGCGGGCAAGGATGGACCCGATGTGACCCTGCTTCACCGCAAGGGGCTTGATCATGGTTAAGGTGATATTCCCTGTCATTGTGATGTTTTTTACTGATGAGGCGCAAAAATAAAGGATATATTGATAATTATGGCCAGATTAGCAAATTACCTTTCAGGCAAATCCATTATCTTTGCTGGCCCAGGTATAAAGAAACGGCTGGGAAGAAGGAAAATCAGGTGTTTGCCGCTTCTAATTTAATAGCTTCATTTTGGATTCAACAGTTTTTGGGAACATTAGGAATTTACTTCCTGCGCCAAAAAAGATCGTGATCACATCCCACGTAAATCCTGACGGGGATGCAGTGGGTTCCAGCCTCGGTTTGTTCTGGTTTCTGAAAAGACTTGGTCATCACGTACATATCGTCATACCCAACTCGTTCCCTTCATTTCTCACATGGATGCCCGGATGCGACCAGATCCTCCATCATAAAGAACAGATCCTTCAGGCAAAAGAGCATATCGCATCTGCTGAGATCATCTTCTGTCTGGATTTCAACGCACTTAACCGGCTGGACAATCTGGAAGAAGCTGTCAGGAACGCAAAGGGAATTAAAGTGCTGATCGACCATCATGCAAAACCTGCGCAGGAATTTGACCACATGATCTCTGTTGTGGAAACATCGTCCACATCAGAATTAGTATATGATTTTATCAGCTCGTTCAATGAGCCCGGCCTGCTTGACCGGAGTATCGCCGAGTGCATTTTTGCCGGTATCATGACCGACACGGGCTCTTTCAGTTATTCCTGCACTTATGAGAGCACGTTCAGTATCGTTGCCCGCCTGATCGCCCTGGGGATTGATGTGGAACACATTCACCGGCTTGTCTACGACACCTATACTGAATCAAGGATGCGCCTGCTGGGATATGCGCTGAGTGATAAACTCAAGGTGCTGAATCAATACCATACGGCCTATATTTCACTGACTAAGCAGGAATTAAGAAGGTTCAGGCACCGCATCGGTGACACGGAAGGTATCGTCAATTATGCTCTTTCCATCAAAGGGATCAACTTGGCCATTTTACTCATCGAAAGAGAAAAATATATCCGCCTCTCGTTCCGCTCAAAGGGTGACTTCTCTGTGAATGAGCTTGCCCGGAGATATTTCAGCGGAGGCGGACACAGGAACGCTGCCGGCGGCAACTCCTATGATGGAATGGAAAAGACTCTCCAGCAGATCAATGACCTCCTGCCCTCATTGAAAGACCAGCTGAATTATTGATCCCGATTACACCATGCCTTCAACACGAAAAATACTGGTCAACATGCTGACGACAGGTTGGTTGCTTGTTTTTGTACTCACCGCATGCAATCATGAACGACCTGCCGGTGAAAATGCCCGTCAGAAAGAGGTCCTCAGCGAGCAGCTGATCAATGTCAATAAGACGATGGTCAGAACAGAAGATGAACTCATCGAAGATTTCATACACCGGTATGGATGGAATATGAACAAAACAGGCACCGGACTGCGTTACATGATCTATTTCGGTGGTCAGGGACCGGTTGCGGCACCTGGCATGAAGGCAACGATCACCTGTTCGGTGGTCCTGCTGAATGGCGACACCTGCTATCCTTCGCTCACCCGTTCATTCATCATCGGAAAAGAAACAGTCGAATCCGGGATTGACGAGGGAATACGACTCATGCATGAAGGTGACAAAGCGAAATTTATATTACCTTCGCACCTCGCTTTCGGATTGCTCGGTGACCGGAAGTCCATACCCCAGAGAGCAACCCTGGTATATGATGTACATCTCATTGATTTAGTAAATATTAAATAGTTATAACGTATCAATTAAACAAGAGAAACCATGAAAAGAATGTTATTTTCAGGCACAGTGATGCTGGCAGGTATGCTGATTCTTTGGGCTGGCTGTAACCAGTCACCCTACAGGGGATTTAAAAAGGCCGACAGCGGCATTTATTATAAATTCCACGAACGTTCGGGAGACACCAACAAACCGCAGCTCAACGAACTCATGACCCTTACCATGCGCTACGGCACCGAGGACAGCAACTTGTTCGACAGCAGGCTGAATCCGCGCCCAATGATCCTTCCGCAGTCGCCACCGCAATATAAAGGAGACATCTATGAAGCCCTGTCCATGATGGCAAAAGGCGACAGCGCCACCTTTATCCTGGCAGCCGACTCCTTTTTTCTCGTGACAGCAGGTTCCCGGTACGTTCCTGATTTCATAGACAGTAATGGAGTCCTCTTTTTTGATGTAAAAATGAAAGAAATACAAACCCAGGAAGAATATCAAAGGGCCGAACAGTTAAAAAATGAACAAAGAGCGAAAGAAGAATCCGATAAGCTTCAGGAATACATGAAAGCCAACAATCTGCAGATCATTCCGACAGCCAGTGGTCTCTACTTCACTGAAACCACTGCAGGCAATGGTAAAAAACCTGTGGAAGGTGACTGGGTGAAGGTAAATTTTGCTATTTCGCTCCTGGACCAAGTGCCAATCTATTCTTCGTTCGAACGTGAGCCAAGCTCATTTGAGTACGGTAAAATATTTGAGAACCAGGGTGTCTCAGAAGCGATCTCCATGATGAGTGAGGGTGGCAGAGCTTCCCTGATCGTTCCCTCCAGCCTCGCTTTCGGTGCAGCAGGACGGGGTGATATTATCCCGCCGTATTCAACGTTGCTCTACGATGTCCAGATCGTGAAGATCCAAAGCAAGGAAGAGCACCAGGCCGAACTGGAAAAAGCCAAGCAGGCACGCCTGATGAAGGAAGAAAAGAACAAGATCGAAAGCCAGCGGTTCCTTGAACAAAACAGTAAAAAAGAAGGGGTGACCTCCCTGCCCAGCGGACTTCAGTATAAGGTGATAAAAATGGGTAGTGGCGAAAAACCAGGCCCCACCGATATGGTCACCGTACATTATCACGGCACCCTTATCAACGGGACTGTATTCGACAGTTCGATCGAACGGGGCGAACCGGCCACCTTCAGGGTGAATGGAGTCATCAGGGGTTGGACAGAAGCACTACAGCTGATGCCCACAGGTTCCAAATGGACCCTGTATATTCCTTCTGACCTTGCCTATAAAAACCAGCAAAGAGGTCAGTTCATCGAACCCAACATGGCCCTGATTTTTGATGTGGAACTCCTTTCCGTCAGTAAAGAATAAGAAAACTGCCATGAAGGAGAGAGTCAAATCCCTGGTAAAGAAATTTGAGGCCCGGTTTGGAAAAAGCGATGAAAAACTTTCAGTTTTTTTTGCTCCAGGCCGGGTCAACCTCATCGGTGAGCATACGGACTATAACGGAGGATATGTCCTTCCCTTTGCCCTGCAGTATGGTACGCTCCTGCTGATACGCTTTAACGGCCTGGACCAGCTGCGCCTTTCGTCGGTCAATTTTCCCTATGAAGGGCGAATACCTGTCGCTGAAAGCTCAAAAAAGATCGATCAGGAATGGGCCAATTACCCCCTGGGCGTAATCCAGCAATTCAGGCCTCATCTCAATGGACTGAAGGGGATGGATATGCTCTATGAAGGAGATATACCCAACGGGGCCGGCCTGTCCTCTTCTGCCTCCATCGAGATGGTGACTGCCTGCGCGATCAACGAACTTTACAGGCTCGGTTGGCCGATGATAGAACTTATCCGGGCATCAAAAAAGGCAGAGAACGAATTTGTCGGGGTGAACTGCGGCATCATGGATCAGTACGCCGTCGGTAACGGGAAAAAGGACCATGCGATCTTCCTGGATTGTGATGCTGTCCGGCACGAATGGATCCCTTTGGAACTGAAAGACTACAGGCTGATCATCGCCAATACCAACAAAAAACGCAAACTGTCCGACTCCAAATACAATGAAAGGGTAGAGGAGTGCGCAAAAGCGGTGAGCATCCTGAAACGATTCCTCGATGTCAGGCAACTGGGACAGGTGTCCATGGCTGACTTTGAAACGTACCAGCACAAGATCCCTGATGAAACGATACGAAAAAGAGCCAGGCATGTTATCTCGGAGAACGACCGGGTCTTACGGGCAGTCGCTTCCATGCGCCGTGGTGATCTGGCAGAGCTTGGCAGACTGATGGATCAATCGCATGAATCCCTCCGGTATGATTACGAGGTAACCGGCCATGAGCTGGATTCACTGGTGGAGGCAGCCAGGCGTGTGCCTGGAGTGCTGGGAAGCAGGATGACCGGTGCAGGCTTTGGCGGATGTACGGTCAGCATCCTCCAAAAGGACCAGGTGGAAACATTCCGGAAGCAGGTACACAATCACTACATGAATAAAACCGGCCTGATACCCTCTTTTTACGAAGGGGAAGTAAGCAACGGGGTGACCTCCCTGCAAATTCCATAATAATACGATCCTGAAACCGTTAATCCTATTTCGAATTATTGTATTTTTGCGGCCATGATCCAGAACAGGTTCAAGACGGTTTGTTATATTTACATCGTATTGATAATCAGCGCATGCAGCGATTATCAGAAGTTGGTGAAAAGCACTGACTACGGTGAAAAATATGAGATGGCCGTCGTTTACTACAACCAGGGCGATTATTACAGGGCCCTGGAACTCTTTGAAGCGGTGCTGCCATTCTACAGAGGCAGCGATAAGGCCGAGGACCTGAATTTCTATTATTCCTATTGCCATTACCATCAAAGGGATTATGAATTGGCAAGTCACTACTTCAAGCGATTTGCCAAAAATTTCCCCGCAAGCAAATACACGGAAGAATGCCAGTTCATGAGCGCCTACTGCAAATACCTATTGTCTCCCACCTATTCACTTGACCAGACCAACACCCTGAATGCGATCAACGAACTGCAGCTGTTCATCGACCTTTATCCCCGCAGCGAACGGATTACAGAATGCAACACACTCATTGACAACCTGAGGGGCAAGCTGGAGAAAAAAGCGTTCGAGATCGCTTCCCTGTATCTTAAAATGGAAAACTACAATGCGGCGATCACCGCGTTTAACAATGTACTGAAAGATTTCCCGGGAACGGATTATAAGGAAGAGATCCTGTTCAACCTCGCAAAAGCTTATTATCTGTACGCCGAGAACAGCATCGAGGCAAAGAAAAAAGAACGGCACCAGAGTGCGCTCGAAGCATACGATGCTTTTGTCACAGCCTATCCTGACAGCGAATATATGAAACAGGTCAACAACTTCAGTAAGAACTCACGAAGACAGGTTAAAAACTAAACTGACAATCCATGGATTATAAAAAAACAAAAGCCGACTCCACCACCGTTACACGAACCATGCGTGATTTTGATAAAGACACGGGAAATATTTATGAATCGGTTGCCATTTTGTCCAAAAGGGCTAATTCCATCTCCCTGGAAATGAAGGAAGAATTGGGCAAGAAAATCGCTGAATTTGCTTCACCGACAGACAATCTCGAAGAGGTCTTTGAAAACAGGGAACAAATCGAGATCGCAAAATTCTACGAACGGCTGCCCAAACCTACCCTGATTGCCATCAGTGAATTTCTGAATGATCAGATCTATTACAGGAACCCTGCAAAGGATAAGAAACCAAAATCCATTTAGTTTTTTGCTCACGATATCACAATGTTAACAGGGAAAAAGATCCTGGTTGGGATCACAGGGAGCATCGCCGCATACAAGTCGGCTTACCTGGTGCGGTTGCTGGTCAAAGAACATGCTGAGGTCAGGGTGATGATGACACCCGCAGCCCTGGATTTTATCACTCCGCTGACCCTCTCCACCTTATCCAGGAATCCCGTGGTTTGCGAGCCCTATGATCCCGCTGACGGGACATGGAACAGCCATGTCGACATTGGATTGTGGGCTGACATGATCCTTCTGGCCCCACTTACGGCAAACACCATGGCCAAGATGGCGCACGGCATAGCCGATAACTTTGTGTGCACGGCCTTTCTATCCGCCCGGTGCCCGGTTTTCATCGCGCCTGCCATGGACGTGGATATGTATCAGCATCCTGCAACACAGCAGAATATTCAATTGCTCATCAGCATGGGCTGCCGGCTCATCGAGCCCCAGGTCGGTGAACTGGCAAGCGGCCTGAGCGGAGAGGGCAGGATGGAAGAACCTGAACGGATCCTAGAAGCGATCAAAAGGCATTTCGTTGAACGATCCGACATGAAAGGAAAAAAAGTTCTGGTCTCTGCCGGACCCACGCATGAAGCCATCGATCCGGTCAGGTATATCGCCAACCATTCCACCGGAACCATGGGCTTTGCACTGGCAAAGGAGGCTGCAGAAAGAGGCGCCGCGGTGATCCTGGTGACCGGTCCGACCACCCTGACAGCCGATCACCCGGCTATCGAAAGGAGAGATGTGGTTTCGGCAAAAGAAATGTACGATGAATGCATGAACCATTTCCCCTTCTGCGATCTTGT
This sequence comes from Bacteroidales bacterium, assembly GCA_028716265.1. Classification (GTDB taxonomy): domain Bacteria; phylum Bacteroidota; class Bacteroidia; order Bacteroidales; family JAGONC01; genus JAGONC01. Next base: position 24,284 of record JAQUQD010000011.1, read on the forward strand.
CATCATGTCAGCCGCAGTGGCCGACTTTACGCCATCCCATCCCGAAGAGCAAAAAATAAAAAAGAGCCGTTCTTCCCTGACCATCGCACTGGAACCGACACAGGATATCCTGAAAACCATGGGGGAAAGTAAAAAACCACATCAATATCTGGTGGGCTTTGCACTGGAAACGGATCATGAACTGGAACATGCAAAGGCAAAGCTGCAAAATAAAAGACTCAACCTGATCGTTCTAAATACACTCAAGGATACAGGTGCCGGATTCGGATTCAAAACCAACAAAATAACCCTTATCGACGACTCTGGCAATTTCCGGGAATATGAGACGAAACCAAAACAGGATGTAGCAAGAGATATTCTGGACTGGGTGACCGGCCGTATCCCGAACAATCAATCGTTGACCAAATGATCAAACAGGTTATTGCTATTTTTATCCTGCTGCTGGGTCTGTCAGTGAATGCCCAGGAATTCAAGGCCTCCGTCAGCGTCTCAGCCAGTGAGCTGGAAGGTACCGACCGAAGGATATTTGAAGAGCTGCAGTCGGCCCTGTATGAATTCATCAATGAACGGGCCTGGACCAACTATACTTTTTCCCCTGAGGAACGTATCGAATGCTCGTTCATGCTCTCCCTCTCCAACAGGATCAGCGGCAGCGAATACGAAGGGAGACTGAACGTGGTGTTCAGAAGGCCAGTGTTCCAGACATCCTACGAAACACCCATGTTCAATTATATTGACAAGGATGTCCGGATAAAGTACGATATGGGCGAACCTCTGAATTATTCGGATAACTCCTATACATCCAGCGTCACGTCGCTTTTTGCATATTATGTGTACATTATACTTGGTTTGGATTTTGATTCATTCAGCCCTAATGGCGGCACACCCTTCTACCAGAAAGCACAAAACATTGTCAATTCTGCCCAGTCTTCTGTTGAAAAAGGATGGAAGTCATTTGAAAGCCAGCGAAACAGATACTGGCTGGTCGAAAACCTGTTGAATTCATCCTATTCATCAGCAAGGCAGTTTTTATACAAATACCACCGGAGAGGGCTCGATGTGATGTCGAGTAACCTGGAAATGGGAAGGGGAACCATCGCCGAGTCACTGGAAGACCTCAGAAAAGCCAACCGTGTTAAACCCGGCCTGTACCTGGTATCCATCATACTCGACACAAAACGAGAAGAGATCGGGAATATTTTCAAAGAAGCATCACCCATGGATAAGACCAGGGCGTTGAATGTCCTTTCAGAAATCGACCCTGCCAATTCAAACACCTATCAGCGGTTGTTCGCTACCGAAAATTAGCAGCAACCGAGTGATGATCTTTGTTATTTTTGTTTTTCAACGATCAGACACCCAGGGATGCTGAGCCACCTTACCATAAAGAACTATGCACTGATCCGTGAGCTGGATATCGAAATGGCGGGCGGTTTTGAAGTCATTACCGGAGAAACGGGTGCCGGTAAATCCATTTTGCTTGGAGCCCTCTCGCTGATCCTAGGCCAAAGGGCCGATGCATCGCTGCTCAATGAAAAGGATAAAAAATGCATCGTCGAAGGAACTTTCAGGATAACTGGTTACTTGCTGGAATCCTTCTTCCGGAATAACGACCTCGATTATCAGGATGCTACCCTGATCAGACGGGAAATCAGTCCAAACGGAACGTCCAGGGCGTTCATCAACGACACTCCCGTTACGGTCGCACTGGTCAGAGAACTGGGTGAGAAACTGGTGAACATCCATTCACAATACCAGACCCTCACGCTGAATGATGCAAGTTTCCAGATGACGGTAGTGGATAATTACGCCGGGATCATCCCCCAGGTCAGTGCATACCGCGAAAAGTTCGATCAACTGTCCCGGATGAAGACGACCCTTCGCCAGCTTGGCGAACAGGAAAACAAGTCGCAATCGGAACAGGAATATGTGCAGTTCCTCTTCGATGAACTTGAAAAGGCTCAATTGCGATCTGGAGAGCAGGACGTGATCGAAAAGGAACTCCAGATCCTGACAAATGCCGAAGAGATCAAATCATGTCTTTACAAAGCATCGCAGACTCTTCTGCACAACGACACCAACATCCTGGACCAGCTCAGGGAACTGATCGCTACTCTATCGAGATCGGTCCGTTTTTACCCTAACCTTCAAGTTCTGGTTGACCGGCTCACGGAAGCCGGTATCGAAATGAATGATATTGCGCTGGAGATCGGCCGCTTAGAAAATCAGGTTGTTTACGATCCACAACGCATTGCAGCGCTTAGTGAACGGATTGACCTGATCAACAAGCTGGAGCACAAACATCACGTTGGAACCACAGAGGAGCTACTTGCACTGAAAAACGACCTTGAGCAGAAGATCCGGTCCAGGCAGTCCCTGGCTGAAAAGATCCTTCAACTTGAAGATGAAACAGACCAGCTGGGGGAAGAGCTGAACCTTTTAGCGGAAGATATATCTTCGAAAAGAAAAGCCATTCTGCCCGGCTTCGAGCGGGAGATCTTTTTTCTTCTTCGCGACCTGGGCATGCCAGACGCCCGTTTTACCATCGGACAGAAACAAATGGATTCCCTGACGCGTGACGGTAACGACCAGCTGATGTTCCTGTTCAATGCCAACAAGGGAGGGGAGATGAAAGAGATTTCAGAGGTCGCTTCGGGGGGTGAGCGCTCAAGGCTGATGCTGGTCCTTAAATCCCTCATTGCACGCAAAAACCTTCTCCCGACCATAGTTTTTGATGAGATCGACATGGGGATTTCCGGCGAAGTGGCCGGAAAAATGGGCAATATCCTCAGGCGTATGTCGGAGTTCATGCAGGTGATCGTCATTACGCACCTTCCTCAGATTGCGGGTAAAGCCCAAACACATTATCTGGTGTATAAAATGGCGGATATCTTCTCAGCGCAGACCCTGCTTAAAAAACTGACGGAAAGTGAGAGGCTGCAGGAAATAGCCAAGATGCTCAGCGACCAAAAAGTGACCGATTCTGCGATCATGGCAGCCCGCGAACTCCTGAAGTCCCCTGAAGTGGATTAGCTAGTCTTCAGACACCGCATCCGGTGTGTTCTGTCGCCCAAACCGGATCGTATAGGAATACACATCACGCTGTTTTTGAGGGTCATTTTCCTGGCGAGGCGGAACAGTTCCCTTTGAAGAATTATACACGATCTGGAAAGAAGGCTGGCTTCTGTTCAGCCGAAAAGGGATCTTTGTGCGCATGGATGACTCCACGCGCAATCCCCGGTTCCTGACCGGCTCATATTTCAGGAGGCGGACCAGCCGCAATGCTTCTTCATCACACCCGTAACCAATCCCTTTCTCAATGTGGGCTTCCGTGACGTCTCCCATGTCGTTGACCCGATACTTGATGTATACATCCCCCTCAATTCCCTTCGCAAGAGCTTCCTCCGGATAAGCCTGGTTGTCCGTCAGAAAAATCTTGAACGCCCTGCTTCCTCCAGGATATTTTGGCAGCGCCAGAAATTTTTTCTTCCTGACCGGATTTTTTTCCTTGTTAGTCACGACAGCAACGTTTGACCATCCAAAGATACAAAATCGAACGATCTGTTATTTACTATGATTACCGTTATATGACATCGATATATTTCATTAAATTTGTCAGAAGTATGATTCGTTTCACAAAACAAAAATCCCGGAGGTATCCATGATCGATTTTTCCTTATCCCCCGAACAACAGGTTATCGTCGAAAAATACCGTGATTTCACCAACCGGTGGATCATTCCCAATCGCATGAAGTACGATGAGCTGGCAGAATTTCCATGGGAGATCATCAAAGCTTCGTATGATGAAGGGATCATCAACGGCCCCATTCCGAAAGAGTATGGCGGCAATGGATTCGATCAGGTTGGCAGTGCCCTGCAATCCGAAGAGCTGGGCGCAGGGTGTATCGGGATAGGCATCTGCATCGATGCCAATACTCTGGCGCTGACTCCCTTGCTTATCGCAGGGAGTGACGAGCAAAAAAAGAAATTCTTTGGCCGCATACGAGAGGAAAAAGGAGTTGCTGCTTATTGCCTCACGGAACCAAACGCTGGCTCGGATGTGCAGGCAATCAGTTCATACGCTGCGAAAAAAGGGGATAAATACGTATTAAATGGTCATAAACGGTTCATTACCAACGGCGAAGTTGCATCGTTCCATACGGTGTTTGCCATCACTGATCCTGAAAAGGGCAGCCGCAGCCTTAGTGCATTCATTGTACCCCTTGACCTTCCCGGGATAGAGATCGTCAGCCGGCTGGATAAAATGGGACAGAAGGCTTCTGTCCAGAACGAGATCAAATACCACGATGTGGAGGTTCCTGCTGCAAATGTTCTTGGAGAGGAGGGCAGGGGATTCCTTATTGCGATGAAGACGTTTGACCGGACCCGGACGGGCGTGGCTGCGCTCAGCATCGGGGTGGCGCGCTCTGCCTATGAGATATCAAAAGAATGGGCGCAGAAACGTATACAATTTGGAAAACCGATCGCTGCCAACCAGGCCATCGGATTTATGCTGGCCGATATGGCCACCGAAATCGAAGCAGCACGTGCACTGACATGGCAAGCTGCCTGGGCGCACGATACAGGTCAGCGGAGCGCCTCCAAACTGGCCGCCATGTCCAAGATGTACGCCTCAGATATGGCGATGAGAGTCACTACCGACGCAGTCCAGGTGATGGGAGGGGAAGGATATTCCAGGGAATATCCGGTCGAGAAGATGATGCGCGACGCCAAACTCTGCCAGATCTATGAAGGCACCAACCAGGTTCAGCGGATCGTTATTTCAAAAAGCATCCTGAAAGGGTGATCAAAGGAAATAGCGGTTCTCCTCCAAAAGCCGACAGGCAATCCTGAGCCGGGCCTCCTTCACATTCACCGGTGGCACGATGGTGAAACGGCCGATCCTCTCCAACCAGATACGATGTTCGTTGCCCGTCGCGAAGGAATTCACAGCATCGGTCGCTGCCTTCTTGATCAGGTGAGCCGCATCATAGATGGTGACCTCCATGATGTCCCTGTAAAGGCCAATGCCTTCCTCCCCGTAAAGCTTCTCAAGTTTCTGCACACGTAACATGGTCGATTCAACCGCATATACATTCATGATGATGTCTGAAATATTGAAAAGGATCATCTGCTCTTCGGTCAGGTTGCGTTCAAATTTTTTGGATATGGCTCCGAGCAGGAAGAGAGCGATGCGTTTAAAATTTTTGATATAGAAATATTTCTCCTTATAGTAGGTGAGCTTTGTGGGATCGTCCTGACGTAGCTCCTTCCATTCCTTCACTACGTGGTTGGCATAGCGCACCACATCGAATCCTGAGCGAAGGGCTTTCTTTATGGTCGTGTCGGCAACCAGTAACCGATTGATTTCATTAGTCCCCTCAAAGATCCGGTTGATCCTCGAGTCGCGGTAGGCCCTGTCGACGTTTGTCTCTGAAGAAAAGCCCATGCCTCCAAAGATCTGCACAGCCTCATCAACTATGTAGTTAAGTGCCTCAGAACCAAATACTTTTAAAATAGCCGCCTCAATGGCATACTGGGCGATCCCCTCGATGGCAGCTTTATTCTTATCCATCCCGGATCCTTTCAGCTCCCCAATGGCCTGGTCTACATCATGGCTGGCCCTGTATACGGCCGATTCCGTCACAAACGTCTTGATCAGCTGTTCAGCCAGCTTGTATTTGATGGCGCCGAACGTTCCGATCGTACGTCCAAACTGTTTTCTTTCATTGGCGTAGTTGACCGACAGGGTTATGGCTCTTTTGGCTGCACCCAGGACGGTCCCGCCAAGCTTGATCCTTCCCATGTGAAGAATGTTCAGAGCGATCCGGAATCCTTCTCCCTGCCTGCCTAAAAGATTTTCAACAGGTACCTTCACATCGTTGAAAAAGATCTGCACGGTAGAGGAGCCTTTGATTCCCATCTTCTTCTCCTCCGGCAGGATGACGACACCCGGCCAGTCGCGTTCCACGATAAATGCGCTGTGTACCCTGTCGTTCCCTACCTTGGCGAAAACAGTCAGGATGTCGGCGAACCCCCCGTTGGTGATCCACATTTTCTGACCGTTGAGGATATAGTGTCTGCCATCGGGCGACAACAACGCCCTGGTCTTTCCGGCATTGGCATCCGATCCTGCATTGGGTTCGGTCAGGCAGTATGCAGCCGCCCATTCACCGGAAGCGAGTTTTGGAAGATAATGTTCCTTCTGGGACTCGTTGCCATAGTAAAGGATGGGAAGGGTACCAATACCCGTGTGGGCCGAGTAAGCAACCGAAAAAGAATATCCGGATCCCATCGACTCGCTGGCCAGCATCGAGGTAACGAACGATTGTTCAAAACCGCCATACTTTTCAGGCAGGGAAATTCCCAGCAGGCCAAGCTCACCGGCTTTTTGCAGCAAGCTGCGCATGAGCCCTTCTTCCTGGTTGTCGATCCGGTCGAGCAGGGGATATACTTCCGTGTCAAGAAAATCATGGCAGGTCTGCCGGATCATATGCTGCTCCTCATCAAATTCCTCCGGGATAAAGATATGGCCGGCATCTGTTTCATGGATAAGAAATTCACCTCCGGATAATCTTCGTTTATCGTTCATGAAAAGTACGTTTGAAATTGAAAATATGATCAGACCGTAGGTGCTTTTTCGGTCTGCCTGTTGATCGTGATGCTAATGTCTTCACTAGTCTTGTCCAGATCCACTAGTATGGAATCGCCTGTGGTGAACTCGGTTTTGATCAGCTCTTCAGCCAGCGGGTCTTCGATGTATTTTTGAATGGCGCGTTTGAGCGGTCGGGCACCGAACTGAGCATCCCACCCTTTTTCAACAATGAAATCCTTGGCCGTCTGAGTGACAGTTATGGTATATCCCAGTGTCTCCACCCGTTTGAACAGGAAAGCAAGCTCGATGTCGATGATCTTGTGGATATCCTCACGTTCCAGCGGATTGAAGATGACCACATCATCGATGCGGTTCAGGAACTCAGGAGCGAAGGTCTTTTTCAGTGCATTTTCGATGACACTCTTTGTGAAATCAGCGCTGGCCGACTTGCGGGCTGCCGTTGAAAATCCCACTCCCTGCCCGAAATCTTTCAGCTGTCTGCTTCCGATGTTGGACGTCATGATGACGATCGTGTTCTTGAAGTCCACTTTCCGGCCAAAGCTGTCGGTGAGCACGCCATCGTCCAGCACCTGCAGCAGCAGGTGAAAGATGTCAGGATGGGCTTTTTCGATCTCATCCAGCAGGACAATGGAGTAGGGCTTTCTTCTGACCTTCTCGGTCAGCTGGCCGCCTTCTTCGTATCCGACATATCCCGGAGGCGCTCCCACGAGGCGTGACACGGCAAATTTCTCCATGAACTCGCTCATGTCGATGCGAACCAGGGCATCCACGGAGTCAAAAAGGTACTCGGCCAGCACTTTAGCCAGGTGTGTCTTTCCCACGCCGGTGGGACCGAGGAAAATGAAACTGCCAATCGGCTTGCTGGGATCCTTCAATCCCGCCCGGTTTCTGCGGATGGCACGTACGACCTTCTTGATGGCCTCACCCTGTCCAATGACCGCATGTTCCAGCTCTTCCTCCATTTTGATCAACCGGTTGCTTTCATTCTGTGCAATGCGTTGAACGGGGATACCCGTCATCATGGCTACCACCTCAGCCACATTTTCTGCATTCACCGTCTGACGGCTGATGTTCGACGCATCCTCCCAATTCTTCTTGGCGACTTCCAGTTGCTCCTGAAGCTTGCGTTCGATATCCCTGAATTCAGCAGCCTCTTCAAACTTCTGGCTGTTAATGGCTTTTGTTTTTTTCTTTCTGCTTTCTTCTATCGAATTTTCGATGTCGATGATTTCCTGGGGTACGTTGATGTTGATGATATGGACCCTTGAACCGGCTTCATCCAGGGCGTCGATGGCTTTGTCGGGCAAATACCGGTCGGTGATGTAGCGGGTAGTCAGCGACACACAGGCTTTGATAGCATCATCGGTATATTTCACCAGGTGATGGTCTTCGTATTTTTCTTTAATATTATGCAGGATCTCGATCGTTTCTTCCGGTGAAGTCGGATCAACGATTATTTTCTGAAAACGGCGTTCCAGTGCCCCGTCCTTTTCAATGTACTGTCTGTACTCGTCGAGCGTTGTGGCGCCGATGCATTGGATCTCTCCGCGCGAAAGGGCAGGTTTGAACATGTTGGAAGCATCCAGGGAGCCGGAGGCGTTTCCTGCTCCGACAATGGTATGGATCTCATCAATGAACAGGATGATGTCCCTGTTTTTCTCCAGTTCGTTGAGGACGGCTTTCATCCTTTCCTCAAACTGTCCCCTGTACTTGGTACCGGCCACCAGAGATGCCAGGTCGAGGGTGAAGATGCGTTTGTTAAAAAGAGCCCTTGACACCTTCCGTTCCACGATACGGAGTGCGAGTCCTTCGGCGATGGCGGATTTGCCGACTCCAGGTTCTCCGATCAGGATCGGATTGTTCTTTTTTCTGCGGCTGAGAATCTGTGCTATACGCTCCAGTTCTTTTTCGCGTCCGACGATTGGATCCAGACGGCCTTCCTCAGCCGCCTTGGTGATGTCGCGTCCGAAGTTATCAAGCACAGGGGTCTTGGATTTGGAGTCGGAGGTTTTTTTGAGGTTGCTGGTGAGTCCCCGGCCGCTTTCCTCCTGGTCATCATCGGCCGTTCCGCCCGGAAGCTCATCTGATGTTTCCAGGGGAGAGGGAGCGTCCTTGTCCGAGATGATGGCTTTCACCTCAGTTTTTACCGACTCATAGTCAATACCATATCTTTTCAGAGTCTTACTGACCAGGTTGTCTTCATCCTTAAGGATTGCAAGCAGAAGATGTTCAGTTCCGATGGTCTCACTTTGAAAGATCCTTGCTTCCAGATAGGTGAGCTTCAGGGCGCGTTCCGCTTGCTTGATGAGTGGCAGATTGTCATTGCTGATCGTACGGTTCCCCTTGTTCACGATCGCCTGCTCAATGCGGTATCTGATCTCATTGATATCTGCACCAAGATAATTCAGTATTTGTATGGCCAGGCCTGCCCCGTCCCGTATCATACCCAGGAGGAGATGCTCAACGCCAATGTATTCATTACCAAGACGAATGGCTTCCTCCCTGCTATACGTCAGGACATCTTTGACCCGTTGTGAGAATTTTGCTTCCATCTGTGCAAAGGTACAAAAAAAAAGTTAAAATGCGTTCTGCCAACCTGTTTTCAAAAAACAAAAGAGGCTACAGATCAAAAATCATTCCATCGGAATTTCATGAATAAACAACATATATCCCATTATGTTCAGACAGCCCTGAACAGATTTCCCAAAGGTTGTCAGGGAGATGGTTACCAGTTTCAAAATTACTCCGAAATCGAGGGTAAAAATTTACAGAACTCTATTATTATCAACACAATCGTGTTAGTATAAAAAGAACCGGAAGCAGCGCTGCGAATGGGAAAAAAGCGTACCTTCGTAGCTCAAAAAAGCCACAAACAAGATATGTCCGAAGGAGAGAAGATTGTCAGTGTAAATATTGAGAACCAGATGAAGTCGGCTTACATCGATTATTCGATGTCAGTCATTGTTTCGCGTGCGTTGCCGGATGTCAGGGATGGGTTGAAACCCGTTCACCGGAGAGTTTTATATGGGATGCTGGAGCTGGGAGTACTTTCCAACCGTCCTTATAAAAAATCAGCCAGAATAGTAGGGGAGGTGCTTGGGAAATATCACCCCCATGGGGACTCGTCTGTTTATGATGCCATGGTCCGTATGGCCCAGGAATGGTCCCTGCGTTACCCTATGGTCGACGGACAGGGGAACTTCGGATCTATTGACGGTGACAGTCCTGCCGCTATGCGGTACACTGAGGCCAGGCTCAAGAAGATCGCCGAAGAGATGCTCAATGACATCGACAAAGAAACGGTGGATATGCAGCTCAATTTCGACGATACGCTCTCTGAGCCCACAGTACTACCTTCCAAGATTCCCAACCTGCTGGTGAACGGAGCTTCAGGCATCGCTGTAGGCATGGCTACCAATATGCCGCCTCACAACCTGGCGGAGGTCGTAGACGGGATCATCGCTTATATCGACAATAATGACCTGACTATCCAAGAGTTGATGAAGTTCATCAAAGGACCGGATTTCCCAACTGCAGGCATCATCTATGGCACGGACGGGATCCTCGACGCTTTTGAGACAGGCAGGGGAAGGATCGTCCTGAGAGGGGAAACATCGATCGAAGAGGATACCCACGGTCGGGAAAGCATCATCGCAACCTCGATCCCGTATATGGTCAACAAGGCGGAAATGATCAAGAAAACAGCGGATCTGATCAACGAAAAGAGGATTGAAGGCATTGCCGATATACGGGATGAATCAGACCGCAATGGCCTCCGGATCGTGTATGAGCTAAAAAAAGACACCAACGCCAACGTCGTGCTCAATAAACTCTATCAGTTTACCGCACTGCAAGCTTCCTTTAATGTTAATAATATAGCGCTGGTCAATGGCCGCCCTAAATTACTCAACCTAAAGCAGCTAATTAAATATTTCGTCGATCACCGACACCAGGTGGTGATCCGCAGAACGGAATTTGACCTGAAAGAGGCTGAAAAAAGGGCTCATATTCTCCAGGGATTGCTCATCGCCATCGATCACCTCGACGAAGTGATCGCCCTGATCAGGGGATCTGCCACGCCGGATGAAGCCAAAACCAGCCTGATGGAACAGTTTCAGCTATCAGAGATCCAGGCCAAGGCAATCCTGGATATGCGGCTGCAACGGCTTACTGGACTGGAAAGGGAAAAAATCAGAAACGAATACGAAGAAGTGCTTCAACTGATCCAGCATTTGAAAGACATTTTGGCTGATTTCAGCCTACGGATGAGCATCATCAAGGAAGAGTTATTGGATATCAGGACCAGGTACGGCGACAGGAGGCTGACCGCGATCGAGCCCTCTGCACAGGATTTTCGCATTGAGGATACGATCGATGATACGGACTTCGTCATCACCATCTCACGGATGGGATACATCAAGCGTACTTCCTTGTCAGAGTACAGGGTGCAGCACAGGGGAGGAAAAGGGGCCAAAGGATCTGAGCTCAGAGGAGATGATTTCCTGGAATATATGTTCGTTGCCTCAGCACATAACTACATGCTCTTCTTTACCGAAAAAGGGCGCTGTTTCTGGCTCAGAACTTATGAAATCCCTGAAGGGGCGAAATCTTCGAAGGGCAGGGCGGTCCAGAACCTGATCAGCATCCCCCCAGACGACAAGATCAGGGCATTCATCAACATTAAGGACCTGAAAGATCCGGAGTATATCAGGAATAACTTTATCATCCTGGCAACCAAGAAGGGTACCATAAAGAAGACCTCCCTAGAAGCGTATTCGCGGCCCAGGACATCAGGGATCAACGCCATCAGCATCAAGGACGACGATCAGCTGCTGGAAGCCAGGCTTACCGATGGCAACAATGAGGTGCTTGTTGCACTGAAATCCGGGAGGGCGATCCGCTTTCATGAAAAAACAGTCAGACCGATGGGAAGGAACGCATCCGGCGTACGGGGCATTACCCTCTCGGGAAAAGAGGATGAGGTGATTGGTATGATTTGTGTTGAAAACGGCACCTTCGATATTTTGGTGGTTTCTGAGAATGGATATGGAAAACGATCAAAACTTGAAGATTACCGGGTAACCAACAGAGGAGGCAAAGGTGTAAAAACGATCAATATCACGTCAAAAACGGGCCAGCTGATCGCGATCAAGAATGTCACCAACAACGACGACCTGATGATCATCAACCAGTCAGGGCTCATCATCAGACTGGCTGTAGGAGCGATCCGGGTGATGGGCAGAGCCACGCAGGGAGTGAAACTGATCGATATCCGGGAAGGTGACGCGATCGCAGCGGTGACCGCAGTGCCTGTGGATGTTGAAGAAGTGGAAATTGAAGACAACAACGAAATAAATAAAGAACCCGATCAAGAATAATTAAATCTAAAACCGTTAAAAAATGAAAAGATTAGTATTAATGCTGGCAGCAATCATGGGATTTCTTTTTGCTGATGGCCAGAGTGCGAAAGTCCAGAGCGCCATCAACTACCTGAGAAATGGCAAGCTGGATAAAGCCAAGGAGAATATTGACGCCGCCATGACAAATCCCTCGACCATGGATAAAGCCAAGACCTGGTTCTACTATGGCAATGTATATCTGAATATTTATATGTCCCAGGAACCTGAATACAAAAATCTTGCACCCAATGCCCTTGAGATTGCGTATGATGCCTATAAGAAGACAAAACAACTGGATATCAAGGAAGAGTTCAAGAATGAGCTGCAGATCAACATGCTGATCAGTGCCGAGCAATTCTTCAACAAAGCGGTGGGCGCTTTCGAAGAAATAAAATATATAGAAGCAAGAGATGGTTTTCTGAGAGCCCGGGAGATCAATGAAAGCTATGGTGGAATTGACACATTATCAACATATTATGGTGGAATTTCCGCCGAATACGGTGGTGATACGCTGGGTGCCATGAAATTGTATCAAACCCTGATCGATGCCGGCTTCACCGAACCCAACCTGTATTCATCCATGGCCAATATCTACAAAGGTCTGAAACAGTACGATAAAGGCCTGGAAATCTGTGCATTGGGACGACAGAAATTTCCTGAGGACTTTAACATCATCATAGCTGAAACAAACCTGTACCTGGCTAACGGCAACTCGGAAATGGCTATAAAGGATCTTCAACTGGCTCTGGAGAAGACACAGGATAATCCGACCATCTATTTCGCAGTAGGGGTACAGTACAATATCATCGCGGATGATACGACAAAACCGGAACCTGTCAGGGAAGAATCCTTCCTGATGGCCGAAAAGGCATACCTAAATGCCATCCGCCTGGATGAAAATTACTACGACGCCAATTATAACCTGGGAGCTCTTTATGTGAACAAGGTCGCTTCGATCATTGAAAAAGCCAATGCATTGCCGCTGGGCGATAAGGGGTACGATGCCATGAAGCAAAGGGCCGATAACATGTTGCTCCAGGCGATCCCTTACCTGGAAAAAGCTTCAGCGTTGAATCTGGAAGACAAAAATGCACTGATTTCACTGAAAGAGATCTACGCACGCCTGGGAATGTACGATAAATTAAAAGAGGTGGATTCCAAGCTTCACAATGAATAAGATCGCATAGAACTTGATGAAGGGGGATACGTTCCCCCTTTTATATTTTTCCACTAGTTAACATAATATCTATTATAGGAATAATGTCCGTGATTTTATCCGACTATTTTTTAAGGTATGTATCAAAATTCTTCCGGAACTTTTCCACTTTCGGAGAGATGACAAAACTACAGTATGGGACATTCGGATTGTTATTGAAATAATCCTGGTGATAATCTTCGGCTTCGAAGAACATATCAAATGGCTCTATTTCGGTGACGATGGATTGTTTGAACGTTCCCGATTCATCCCATTTCTTTCTGGATGTTTCCGCTATCCTTCGCTGATCATCCGTGTGGTAAAAGATGACGGACCGGTACTGTGTCCCCACGTCCGCTCCCTGCCGGTTCAGGGTCGTCGGATCGTGAACGTTCCAAAAGACTTCCAAAAGTTCCTCAAAGGATAGGATTTGCGGATCGAAGGTAATCTGGCACGCTTCTGCATGGCCAGTCTCTCCGGTACAGACTTCCTTGTACGTAGGCTTTATTGTTGTGCCGCCGGCATAACCGGATTGAACCGATGTGACCCCTTTCAATTCCGCAAAGATCGTTTCCACACACCAGAAACACCCTGCACCAAGTGTAACTGTATCTAATTTAGTTTCAGCCATATAACTTATATTCATAATATTAACATGCGTTGAATTATTGAAGCTATAACTTAAAGTTAAAGAGTATATTACATGAATTATATAAACTAATAATTGAACTGATAGCATCATGTGGTTAGTATTTTGCATTAAACAAAATAACCGATGAAAATGTTCGAAGGTAAGGATAGTAATGATCTCTTTTTGTAAATTGCCGGCCAACTTTAAACAAACCTGATGCGGATAGCCATTACCGGAGCCAGTGGACATGTTGGTTCAACCCTGGTCCGTCAACTGAACCATCAGAAACATAGCTTGAAGCTGCTTGTACACCAGGATAAAAAAGGTCTTGAGGGGATCAGCTATGTTGCTGTCAGAGGGGACATTCTTGACGTCAGAGCTGTGGATGAACTTTGCAGGGAAGTGGATGTTGTGTTTCACCTCGCTGCTCAGATTGCCATCAGCAAAAAGAACAAGGATCTTGTATACAAAACGAATGTAGAAGGTACACGGAATGTCATCCATGCCTGCCTTGAGAACAATGTGCCAAGACTGGTCCATTTCAGCAGCATTCACGCTCTGGACCCCTACCCGTTAGACCGTATATTGGACGAATCCAGGAACCTTGTTACGAATAAGCATGGCTTGTACGATCAATCAAAAGCAGATGGCCAGCGGCTGGTGGTGGATCATGTTCACAGATCGTCGCTGAATGCCATCATCCTGAATCCAACCGCTATCATTGGTCCGAATGATTACAGATGCTCTTTTCTTGGACAGGCATTGCGGCTCATGTACAAGGGCAGTCTGCCCATGCTGGTCCCTGGAGGATACGACTGGGTGGATGTTCGGGATGTTGTCCAGGCCGCTATAAATGCCATCAGCATGGGTAGGAAGGGTGAAAGTTATCTTCTGTCAGGAACATACATGACGTTAAAAGAACTTTCCCTGCTGATCCAGGAGTTCACTCCGCACAGAACGCCGAAGGTGATGGTCTCCACGGCAGTAGCAAAGCTGGGCCTTCCCTTCATTTCACTCTATGCCAGGATGCGGGCCCAGGATCCGTTGTACACCAGTGAATCCCTCAACATATTAAAGGAATGCAATCCATTGATAAGCAATACTAAAGCAAAGCAAGAACTCCAATACCATCCGCGTCCACTGAAAGAAACACTGATGGATACATTTAGCTGGCAAAAGGAAGTATGGAGGCTCAAATGATCCCGCTACACACGTTCAATCTTATCGTCATAGGGTGGATCCTCACCGGATTGATCATATTCCCTGCGATCTTGAGTATCACCGCACCCTACGGGAGGCATACAAAAAAAGGCTGGGGACTGTTGATCAATAACCGCCTCGCCTGGATACTTATGGAAGCTCCGGTATTGTTGATCTTTACACTCTTTTTTCTGCTGGATTCCAATCCCAGGTCCCTGGTGACCTGGATCTTCTTTGCCCTTTTTATGCTTCATTATGTTCACCGTGTATTCATTTTTCCGCTCAGGATCAGAACCAAGGGTAAAAAGATGCCTGTTTCCGTCATGTTCATGGGAGTGTGCTTTAACCTGATGAATGGATTTCTCATCGGTTACTGGTTCGGACATCTCTCGCCCCCGTACAGCATTTCCTGGTTGTATGATCCACGGTTTATCGCAGGTGTCATTCTGTTCTTTGCAGGCTTCATCACTAACCTCTGTTCCGATCAGAAGCTCATGGATCTGCGCAAAGGAGGCAGGACTGGTTATTACATTCCTTATGGAGGGCTTTTCCGTTATATTTCCTGCCCGAATTTCTTCGGGGAGATCCTTGAATGGACAGGATATGCCCTGTTGACCTGGTGCCTCCCTACCCTTTCCTTCCTGTTATGGACAATCTTTAACCTTGTCCCGCGTGCGCTGGATCATCACAGATGGTATAAAAAGACCTTTCCTGATTACCCTGCCGGCAGAAAAGCCCTCATCCCATTCATCCTGTAAACTACCTTTTTACAGGATTACACTAACTGGGTCCAGCGCGGATGACAGAACCCGGAGGATCCCCGGTAAAGTCGCGTTGATACACATGGATATAACCCGGAGGAGAGATCCGGTCATTCTGATGATGGAAAAGAAAGTACATCCATCGGTCTACTCTTTTATGTAAAATTGAAGGTTTGAATAACCTTCCCCGCTGCTCAACTTCAAAACTGGTAGGTTTACTACTGTCCGGATGTAAGCTGGCAGCATGAATCTTTTCGGGAATAGGATCACAAAAAAACCAATCTCTGGAAGAGTGGTGACCACAGGAATCACCACTGGTGCTCAGCAGGTGATTTAGCACATGTGTGGTGTTGCTGTTATCATCGTTTTTATCTGCAATCTCGACCTCACCGGCATAGTATGTAAAATAAATATTTTTTATTATATTATTTAATGATAAACATTTAAGGACATTAAATAAAGTATTGGTTGCAGTATTCGAAAAGTGCTCATGATCATTTGCCTGATCCTTGTTCCGGTCAAACTCCCAAATGATCGTTCTTCCTGCCGGAATGAAAGCAGGTTGCAGAGCAGCAGTAGCAAATTGAAGTTCTTTATCCGCAAAGAAATGTATGGATAAGTAAGACAGCAATTCCCTGCATTTGCTAGGTAAACCTGAAAGGCATCTCCCCTGCCCTGATTTCCCGAAGATGATACGAAAATATGAAAATTTGACAGGAATCATGATCTAAATACATTTAAGCGATTGTTTAATAAATATGACAGAAATTAATTAAGAATGAATGTTTACTAATTAAGGATACAATATTAAATCATTGATTATGTTATATCAATAAAATTAAGTCCTGAATAAGTACTTGCGAATTTTTTTAAGCGTACTTAATAATAATATTTTTACTTTTTAAGTTTACTTAATTATTTTACTTAATTATCTTGATTTTGCTTAATAAATGAATTAGTTTTGCGCAGTAGACAATCATCAATGAGTTCGGAGCTTTCCATTCTTAAAAATCCATTCATCCGTTTGATGGAGAATGCCCATCTATTCTTTCCGGGTATCGAAAGAATTGTCGCCGTCTACTATGACCGGGTTAAAAAGGATATTTTATCAGTTTGTGTACACCCGCGTATAGATCCGGGCCATGTGGAAGAGGTATTTCTTAATGAAAACAAGCCTCTCATCCAGAAATCCCGTGTCAACAAATCCCCTACTGCCTGGCTAACGCGTGAGGAATTGTCCTATGATCTAAAAGCTGTTGAAAACCGTCAGGTGGATATTTTTGACGAACAGCACAAGACTGTCCTGGTCCTGAGGTTTCCGAATAAATATGATGGGTTGCAGGACATTATGTTCCTTTACTTACAGGAATCGATGAGCATGTTCGGTATGAATCTTACCTCCCGTTCCCTTTCGACGGACTATAAGAGCATCATCGGATACCTCCTATATCATTTTGTACTGACCTTTACCCGTACCAGCGAGGCAGATGCCAGTGCCGCACAGACTGTTGCCGATTCAACGAAATCCATCATATCGGCGCTTATGCAATCGAATGAGGAACTCAACAGGACCCGGCAGTATTATGGCCAGAGCCTTGTGGATCTGTGTGAAAATTATCTTGAAGAGCTACAGTCAGGTTCCGGCCGCAGATACCGGCTCCATGAATCGGCTATTGAAAAGATCAGGAAATATTCCGGTGAGATCAAATACCTGAAAACCATCATTAAGAATGCAGTGATCTTTGCTGGTTACCTTGAGCAGGATGAAGAACCCGGTTTACTTTACATCCACGATTTTCATCTGAATGCCGAAACATACATTCCCGAGTCGAGGAAGGAAGAACCCTCGACGTATCCTGAAGATCGTTACACTAAAACCATTTATTTACTTGACAGGCTTGAAACAGCTGCAAAAGAAGTGGTTATGCTTAAGAAAAAACTGACCGGAAAGAACGTTGGAGAGCTCTGTGACCGTCCGATTACTGCTGCAGCCATAACAGACGCTTTGGGTAAGCACAGAAAAAAAATCATAGATCTCTTTGAGAAGTATCCCGATAAATGGGAAATAATCAGGAATGACTTCAAGCCTGTTAAAAATTTAGCAGGTAAGTTCTGATGTGGTTCCTATCTTTTGGAGAGCAAAGCGTTAAACCTTGATGAAATACATTCGCATCACTCCTTTGCCCTTGACCTGGACCTCTCCCCTTCCTTCAAACTTAAATTTATCTTTTAGAAGCTGATAGGTACTTTCTGAAACGTTGATCCTCATGGGGGCGCTTGATGTTTCCATTCTGGAGGCCGTGTTAATCGTATCTCCGAAGACGTCATAGATATATTTTTTAACTCCTACCACACCAGCAATGACATCCCCGGAATGGATTCCTACCCGAATCTGCCATTCAACAGAGGATTCAAGATTTCTTTTCTCAACATACTGAACCATCTCCACTGCCGTCCGGATCATATTTTCCGCATGGTTCGGATTTGGTTCGGGAAGGCCACACAACGACATGTATGAATCTCCGATGGTCTTGATCCGCTCACAACCATTTTTTTCAATAATGTTATCAAAGGCAGTGAAAATAGCATTCAATTCTTCGATCAGGATCTTAGGTTCCAGCTTGCTGGATTTTTCCGTAAAACCCACCATATCCGTGAAGCATACGGTCACGTTCTCATATAATTTTGGTTCTGTGCTGCCCTTTTCTTTAAGATCCGAAGCGATACTGGCAGGCAGGACGTTCAACAGCAACCGGTCCGTTTTAGCCTTCTCCATGGCTATGATCCGGTTATCTCTCCGGCGTCTGTTCAGGCTCAGGAAGATCACCGAGGCCAGGATCAATGAAAGGGCAATGCCGCCAAAAAGCGAATTCTTTAGAATGCGCTGTTTTTTAATGGTCAGTGCCTGGATCACTTCCTTTTGTTTTAACAGGGTGATCTCTTTATCTTTTTTTTCTGATTCATACTTGATCTCAAAATCGGTTATTTGCTTATGAATTGCCTCTGAATAAAGCGTGTCCTTTATTGCTATATGCTTTTTATAGTATTTCAATGCCTCAGAGTAATTGCCCATCGAAGAATAGATATCTGAGAACAGCAGGTAGTTGTTCTTGGCCAGTTCAGGGAGGTCGTAATTTTCGGCCAGTTCGGTGCTCCGGGAAAGATAGTCAAGAGATGAGATGTAATTGCCGCGTGTAAAGCTTATTTCCGCCAGATTGCCAAGGACGGTCGCCATATCCGCTTTCTGGTCGGATCTGCGGTAGATTTCCAGCGCCTTGTTCATATAATTGCTCGCCTGAACATAATCCTTCTTTTTGAGGTAAATCATGCCCAGGTTGTTATTGAGTTTGGCAACCATATCCTCGTTCTTACTTTCCTGGCTAAGCAGCAATGCCTTGGAGAAATATTCGATGGCCTTGTTGTAGTCACCTTTCAGGTGATAGGATGTTCCGATATTGTTGAGCCGTTTTGGAAAGTCCTGACCGTAACCGAGCAGGGTGTCGAGGTGCAGGGCTTCGTGGAAATACTCAATTGCCTTGTCGTATTTCTGCCAGGCATTGTAAACCATGCCTATGTTATTCAATGTGACTGCCATACCGGAAGAATCGCCGATGTTCTTTTTAATTTCAAGCGAGCGCTGGAAATAGTGTATCGTACTGTCATATTTGGCCATCTGGTGGTACAGTGTGCCAAGGTTGTTGAGCGTTTTGGCAATGGAAGCCCCATCGCCTATTTCAATATCGATCGTCAGGGCTTTTTTGTAATAGACCAGGGCGCTGTCCCAGATCCCCAGTTTTCGGAAAGCAAATCCAATATTGCTGTAGCGGGTGGAGATGTTCTCGATGCTTCGCATCTCCCTGTCCACTGCCAGTGCCTGGTTATACCAGTGTATAGCTTCCTGGAAATCATTCAATTTATGATAACAGGTGCCAATATCGTTGAGACATCCGGAAATTTTGTCCTGGTCAGCATCTCCCGTTTTCTTTTCTTCTTCAATAAAAAGCTTGAGTTGTTCGATCGCTTCCCTGTAATTCTGCTGATCGATCAGGGAGTAGGCTTTATCATAGATCTGATCAGGATTCGGTTGGTCCTGGCAAAAACCTGCCAGGGGCATAAGAAGAACGGGAACAAGTCCCAGGAGGAATTTTATCCGCATTCGTATTCAATTATTGAACCTGCAAAACTCCGTTTGAATAAGTGAACCGGAGAGGTGGAATCGTTCCCGGAATGCAGCTGTCCAACAATGCGGATCCATCATCTTCCAGCCGTATACCGGATCCGCCAGGTTTCACTTTCGTGCAAACAACCTCGGTGACCGGAGGTACTTCGTTAGCATGGTTTATCAGGAAATTCTCAATTTCGTTCCTGTTCTCTGTCGTATCAACATAATGACAATAAAACTGTTTGCCTATGGCTCCTATGCACCTGGGGCTGACTGGAATAATTGGGGGAACGACATAATAAGGGGATGCGGCTACGCTGCCCTCATTCCATCCCAGGTAAGGTGTGCCGGATTGAATTTTTTCTTTCAGAATGTCAAGATAATCGGCAATACCTATCAGCAACTTCGACAGATCACCACCTCCAACGACAATACCATAGGCATTCCTGATCAGCTGAACCGGATCACCCGCGGTCATCAGCCTCACATTGATACCCAATTCCCTGAAAATCTCCAGAACCCGCTGAACATAGGTGTTGTAGTAATTACCATCGTAGCCATGCGGAATAAAGAGAACTTCCGCGGGGTACTTCTTGTTGAATAACCAGGTGACCTCATTTTTGAGAAATTTTTTGTAAAGCAGGATGTTCTCGTTGGAGTCAAAGTCAGTTAGCGAGAGTTTAAGAAGTGTTGCCATCATAAAACAGGGTATTAAGATGAATATTTCAGAAGATGCTTATCCTTCAAAAAGCGATGATCCTCTTGAAGGTAATTTAATGGTAAAAATACGAAATGCAAACAGCGAAGTCAATAGCGTATGTGCGATTAGGATTAAAATCCCTTTTACACATATCAGACTATGGCAGCAGGCTCACCTGATCCTGTAATAGATCATCGTCAACCATTTGGTGGAATCCGGTTCAGTCTGCGGATCGGTCATATAAACTTCCCAGGGATAGCCTACATATTGAATGTGTTTGGCAGCAAGGTACAGCTGTATCTTTTCATGTAACGCACCCATATCATCATACGGGCCGTAATAGGGGGCGCAGACGACGTCCCCGGCAGCGATTTCCGAAGCCATGATATCTCCTTCACCGGCAGCTGGCGACTGTATGGGAATACCGGCTTCAAATACAAAGGGTTTGTTATAATCCCATGAATAGGAAATGGTATACGGTGGCCCGGCTATCCGGATGTTCCTTTCAGTTATGAATCCCATAAGCTTTCCGTACATTTCACCCATTTTGGATCCGATCATGTCAACCATGGCTGAATCTTTAATGGATAAGGCAGGCTGTGCAGAAATGGTCTGAAAGTCAATATCCTCGACGAATGGCAGGGATTCGCAAAGGGCTTTAAGATCGGTCAGTCCTTTTTGAAAAACAGGTTTCATCATTTTGGGCATCAGTAATCCAAAATAACGCTCAATGGGATACTTGAGGTTTTCCATGGCTACGTTCCATGATACGCGTGTGCCATCGTCAACCGGTTCGAATTTCCAGTCGCTGCGTGCTGGATTCTGGTCTTCCGCCATCAATCTCAGCTCATTTGAAATGAATGAGTATGGAGTGGTCTCAAGGATCATCTGGGTTCCGTCACCACTTTTGCTTGTCCATTTCATGACGGCCCCGGCACCGGATCTCGGACCTTCAAGGGTGATCACCATAGTGGTATCCAGTCGCTCGAAAGGAGACCATGAGGCCCAGCTGGCATAATTGTTTACCTCCTGGAAGACCAGTTTTTGTGGGGCATTGATCACCACAGATTCCTCAACGAATGCACTCTTAGGCAGAAAAGCAGCAATCAATAAGAAAGCTGCCACAAGGATCAACAGAATGAGAATAATGATACGTAGTGCTTTCATAATAAATAATTTAATTAACAGTTTAACAATTTAATATAGGGCAGCACCCAGTGCATGCACCGGGGATCTACTTAATACCTCTCCCCCGTGCAGGGGTAGGGTACATTGAATTTCAATTTTCATTTCAGAAGTACCTTCTTCCCATCCAGATAGATCCTGTAAAAATGCTCGCCTTCGATCAGCAGACATTGTTGATGATATTCAGGGTTATGAAAAGGGATGTTAATAGGAAAAACCTTGTCGTCGAACATTGGAGTGATAAAAGGCACATCGGTGTGGCCTACAACCATATGGGAAACCTTGTAGAAATCGAGTACCCTGTCGATCTGTTCCTGGGTCGTTTCCGGAGGCAGATGTCCGTTCCTGAAATAACCTCTGTACCAGAAGGGCCCATAGGTGAACAGAAGTAGGTTCAATGTTTCGCTGTTTCTTTTATCGTACTCCAGGTTCAGGTATTTTCTTATCATGTGGTTTACCGAATCGATGTCCAGGTTCTCGACCAGTACCTGGGAAGATATTCCTCCATGGGTAAAAAGTAAATCATTGATCCTGAGCATTGTCTTTTTTGACCTCAACCATTGTCCCAGGACTGTGTATGGTGTAAAAAACTGCGAATATGAAATGTCAAAATAGTAGCTGAAGAAGTTATTTTTCTCCGGCAGATAGGAAAGATCATCGGTGAGGATCATCATCTCGTGATTTCCAAGAATATAGTGCACACAACCACCGGCCTTCAGGGCCTGGCGTTCCAGTTTGTAGATCAGCCATAAACATTCGGTCACCTGGTCGCCGCGGTCGAAGATATCGCCCGTTAAGACGAGATGGCCTGCTCCCCAGGACCAGTTCAGGTCTTTGTCGATCACATTGCTTACCTGAAGCACCCTGGCCAGGGAGTCGTATTGCCCGTGAATGTCGCCAACGACAAAGATCCTTTCGACATGATCGAATTCATGAGGATAGTGAACAGGATTTCGGTAGACCGTATAGCCGGATGTGTCGAACATGAATCCCCTGAAATGCAGGGCCGTGTCCTCCATATCCATCATATGGTCGACCATCAGCGTTTGATTGGCAGAGCTATCCCTTTGCAGGTAGACGATGAATATGCGTGTATGGTTGTCCCAGATCACATGAGGACCATCCTGATAGCTGGGTGCCCTGAGTGCCGAATCTTTTTTCACTACCATACTCATGAGGTAGTTTACGATCGTATCTTTATTGCTGGTAAAAGCCATATCGTGCGGCAGCCATTTCCGGTTATTCTTATGTGACACATCCGAACCTCTCTGGACCAACAGCTTGTTCAACCGAAGAGTACCATGTTTTGCCGCATAGAACAGGGCGGTGTTGCCGTAGCGGTCGACGGGATCAACAGATGCGCCCTGGTCGAGCAAATACCTCGCGATCAGCAGGTTATTATTGACTACCGCTTCCATCAGGGGAGTGATATCGCCCGATGGCTTTTCAATATCCGCTCCATGCCTGACAAGAAACCTGACCATTTCGTACTCTTGTGCATCAATGGCATTATATAGCAGGGTTCTGTCAGCATTTTTACCAAAATACGCATTGATGTCGAGTCCGGAGGAGATCATGGCCTTAACGGAGGTTGTATCTCCATCGCGGATCGCTTTGAAGAGGGATTTTTCCAGGTCAATGGGCTGGGCGGATACCAATGATCTGAATAAAATGGATAATATTATTATGATTGATTTAGGCATTGATAATGATCGAATTTTGTGCTACCGTTTTGCTACCGTACTGTCATCCCTACGGGATTGATTACCAACTGCTGATTGTTGACTGCTGACTGATTACCGCGGCGGCCAGCAGGTCTTCAAAAACTCCTTCTTAACCAGTTTTGGATCGTTAATGATCTCATAGAACTTATCGAGATAGTGCAGGGACCAATTAAGGCTGCGTTCGTCCAGGTATGGCAGATCCCGGTAAAGTGCGTATATTTCCTCCTTCTTTGACCGAAACAGGTCAAAGCATGCCTCAAATTCTTCCTTTGTGCGGCAGAAGCCGAGAAATACCCTCTGGGTGACCGAAGCGATGTTCAGCTCGTCGGCCGGTGCCGCATAGTTTGTGTTGACAATACCGCAATAGTCAAAATCATAGGGAACGGCGATGGGTTCAAGGAATGGATTGGTCTGGACGATCTTGACATTATGCTGAACAGAGACAGACCAATCGGGATTGCCTACCATATACATAAAGACCTCAAGCAGATCCGTGTGTTTTTGATCCGTACGGTCCTGATGGATATTTTTTATTTCAATGATCTTCCCTCCTATCCGTTCAGCCATCTGGTTATCATTTTCTATGAAAAAAGCAAATCGTTGCAGAGTGTCCATCCCCCCATCCGTATCAATATAAGTGATGCTGGCCGGTCTCACCCGGAGGCTGGTATCGGTGAGCACATTGAAGATCCTGTAGACCAGGTACTCACGAAGCACATACTGCTCGAAAACCTTCTCCGAGTTGCTGCAATGGGTGACCAGTTTCAGTCGTTTCAAGTCTTCAAAAGGAGTGTTTTTGGACTCCTTTTTATTGAACTTGATAGATAAAGGCGGGGACACACAATGTGAGGGATCGCGGCGGTAGCTGCCCCTGGGCCTTATTTTGACGCCCAATGTGTCCAGGGATCCGTCAGGCCGCCTATAGATGGCAATCCCGTCGTGGAAGACCGTATCAGCATTTCTTGTTATCTCCCTGAACATATCTTTAAAATCCGTCATGAGAGTCATTTCGATAAGATCATGATCGGAGAAAAGTGAACGTGCATCGTATGTAAGAAGTTTTTCTTTAACCTGTTCACTATTCTGGCCCAGGATTATCAGTGGAAAAACAAAGAAAAAAATCAGGATGGGAAGAGATAAATGAAGGAGGGCTTGATTTTTCATTGAGTAGTATGTTTTTTCAATTTTCCCATACAGATTAACAAAAATAAGTAAAAAATGTTCGTGGGCTCAAGGATCGAACGCGGATGACACGGATTACACTGAATGTCGAGGATTACACATTCCGTGATCATCCGCGTTATCCGTGTTGTCCGTGTTCTGTTAAAAATTTTAACTTTGCGACCTTTGTTCCCTTACGCCATGAATTCTATTGAAAAAGCAACTACACCTATCTGTCTCCGGGGGCTGGAACTCCGGAACCGTTTCATAAAATCCGCCACGTATGAGGGCATGACCGACGGTGGCTACCCTACCCCACTGTTGATCGAGCATCACAGAAGGCTGGCGCAGGGCGGCATAGGCCTGACGACGATCGCGTATGGTGCCGTGAGTCCGGAAGGACGGACCAACCGGCAGCAGTTGTTGATTGGCGACAGGGTGGCTTCCTATGCCCATCAATTGACGGATGCCATCCACTCTGAGGGAGGAAAATGCATGTTGCAGCTGACACACTGTGGCTATTTCACCAAGAATCAGGATTTGCGTTTCAAGCGGTCCCTGGGGCCCAGTGCACGGATCAACCTGTATGGTATACTGGGTGGGATCATCATGTCGCGGAGCATGACGGAGCACGATATGCGGGAGATGGCGAAGAACTTTGCCGTTTCCGCGTCTTTTGCCCGAAGGGTAGGCTTTGACGCCGTGGAGATCCACATGGGACATGGTTACTTGCTAAGCCAATTTCTCAGTCCACGGATCAACAGGAGAAAAGACGATTATGGCGGATCGATATCCAACAGGCTGCGATTCCCACTGGAGGTAGTGGAAGCCGTCCGCCATGCCGTTGGAGAGGATTACCCCATCGTTTGCAAGATCAACCTGGAGGATGGGTTCCGTGGCGGGTTGACGATCAGGGATTCTGTGGAGGTTGCTAAAGCATTGGAAAAGGAAGGCGTGGACGCGCTGGTGCTGAGCGGTGGGTTTACGAGCATAACGCCCTTTTATCTGATGCGGGGGGATGTGCCGTTGTGGGAGATGGTCAGGGCCGAGAAGGACGTTGCACAGAAGATGGCCATGGCCCTGTTCGGAAAGTTCATCATGCGCAGATTTGCCTTTGAGGAGAACTTTTTCATGCCGATGGCGCTCAAGATCCGGGAGGCTGTGGCCATGCCGCTGGCTTACCTGGGGGGTGTCTGCTCCAGGCAGGGCATCGAACGAGCCATGGACGAAGGATTTGACCTGATCGCCCTGGCGCGGGCGGTGATCCACGATCCGGACTTCCTGCTGAAGGTGATGGATGGCAGGGTAAGTGTGTCGGAGTGTAACCACTGCAATATCTGTGTGGCGGAGATGGACCGGGGTGGGATCAAATGTGTCATTTGAAAATTCCAAATCCCAACTACTAAATTCCAAACAAATCACAAATTCCAAAATACATTCGGATCTGAGGAATTCATCATCATTAATGCATAAGTATACGGTCATAATCATTGGTGGGGGGCCGGCGGGGGCGGTGTGCGGAATTGAGCTTCAACGGGCGGGGATCAGCACGTGCATCCTTGATAAGGCAGCCTTTCCAAGGGATAAACTGTGTGGCGGTTTATTGACGAAAAAGACGGTGGAGCTGCTCACATATTCCTGCCCGGAGATTGGACCTGATGAATATGTCGTTGAGGAAACTGATTCTGTGGAATTTTATTACAAAGGTGAATCTGTCATTAGATTTAAAACACTGATACCGCTTTATTTAACAGAACGGACCCTTTTGGATGACAGGTTGATAAAGCTTTACCAGCAGCTGGGCGGTACTGTTTACGAAAACACTACGGTTCGTTCCCATCATATTGATCTGGCATCCAATACAATAAAGCTGGACATAGGGACATACAAATATGGTGTACTTGTCGGTGCTTACGGGTGTCGGAGCTTGATGGCAAAACTGCATTCCATTGACCTGGATCATGCCTTTTGCATCGAAGGACAAGCCGGCAAAGATTCTTCAGAAAGGACCGTACGGATTTACTTCGGGCATGTCAGAGGAGGCTATGGGTGGGACTTTCCCAAGAAAGATCACACAGCGGTCGGGACGCTAAAGGAACCCAGGGGAGACAGAATCTCCGGTACTTTTTTCAGAGACGTCATCCGGAAGGAAGTTCATTCCATTCAGGGATCGTTGATCCCGTCGGGACGGAAGGTAAAACTGGAGAAACTGAGGCAGAATATCCTGCTGGTGGGCGATGCTGCCGGTTATACCGATCCCATTACGGGTGAAGGGCTTTATTTTGCCATCCTTTCGGCCAGGAAAGCGGCTGATTCCATACAGGAAGCCATCCGAACGGGCGATGGCAAGTACCGGGACATCTATTTGCAGAACGTACGAACAATGCGGAGAAACATGCGGGATGCCTATCTGCTGAAGAAGATCCTTTACAATCCCTTCATCTTAAAGCACTTCATGAATTTCATACGGAGACATCGTTCGTTTGCCCTGTTCTATGTGGAGGAGATGGTGTCGCAGTACAAGTACCAGTACAGAAATTTTATGAGGTATTATCTGAGGGAGCGATTCGGAAGCGGAAAGACTGATGGATGAACTCTACGGGTTTCCGCCAATGAATACCAAGCAGATTCGTCCAGCAGGCTTCTGCTTGCAATAGACTGCCATGAAGAGATGCAGCAGCTAAAAGCGACCTTGCGGTCGTCCATGCATTGAGAAATGTTTTGCATCGTGCTCAAGGAATCTTTATATTTGTAAGTCATAAACATATTCAAAATGGATATTGCACATCGCTTCCCCTCAAATCCGCTTCTGCGTCCTTCGGATTTGAAGCCCGGCATTGAAGGCTTGGAGATCGTTTGTCTCCTCAATCCCGGGGTGTTTGAATTCAACGGGAAAATATGGCTGCTGCTGAGAGTAGCTGAAAGGCCCAAACAGATCGAAGGCAAGATCAGTTTTCCCATCTACAATGATCAGGGGAAAATTGAGATCCTGAACTTAGGCAAAAATGATCCCGACCTGGATGCTTCTGATCCGAGGGTAATCAATTACAAAAAGAAAGACTACCTCACCACCCTCTCCTATTTGCGTCTGGTCTGCAGCGACGATGGGGTTCATTTTTATGAGGCGGAGGGTTATCCGCCCATTTTCGGTCAGGGGAAACTGGAGACTTTTGGCATTGAAGACTGCCGCGTTGCCACGATGAAGGATGGTTTCTGCCTGTCGTTCACCGAGGTTTCCGAATGCGGGGTTGGCGTCGGCCTGATCAGGACCTCTGACTGGAAGGACTTCAGGAGGGAAGGGATGATCTTTCCGCCCCACAATAAGGATTGTGCCATTTTCGAAGAAAAGATCAACGGGAAGTATTACGCCCTGCACCGTCCGAGCAGTCCCGAACTGGGCGGTAACTACATCTGGCTGGCCGAATCCCCCGACCTGATACACTGGGGCAGGCACACCTGTATTGCCACAACACGGGCCGGCAGCTGGGATTCGGCACGGGTTGGCGCCGGCGGGGCCCCCATCCGGACAGAAAAAGGATGGCTGGAGATCTACCATGGAGCCAACAGCGATCACCGTTATTGCCTTGGCCTGCTTCTGCTGGATTTGAACGATCCCTCCAGGGTGATCGCCCGCAGCAGCGAACCTGTCATGGAGCCTGTCGAGGCCTACGAACAAACCGGATTCTTCGGCAATGTGGTGTTTACCAATGGACACTATGTAAAAGGTGATGACATCTATTTATACTATGGAGCCAGTGACGAAGTGATTTGCGGCGCACGGTTTTCAATGGCTGAGTTACTTACGGCACTCCTTTAATTTAATGTGATGAGGTTGTGTCAAAATACAATTTAACCACGGAGGATTCACGGAGATCCCAGAGTTTAAATAACTCGCTATCAGTCCTCTGTGTTCTCTGTACTTCTCTGTGATCTTCGTGGTTTAATAAAAAACATTCATTTTGGCACAGCCCCTTCAAACGGATAAACTCCCCCGGGGCTTGCCCGGATTTATAAATACTTATATGATCAAGAAACTGACTTCAGAGTACCGCTATTTCCTGTCACAACCGCGCAACATGCGGGTGCTGTTGATCACCAACATGTTGTACTCGCTGGTGCTGCCCGTTGTCGAGATTTTCATGGCAGCCTATATCATGCGTTCTTTTAACGACACGAGCTATGTTGCTATTTTTCAGGTCGGGATGTACACAGGCATCATCATCACTTCCCTGACCAATGGTTTTTTGCTTAAAAATTTCAAGGTCGCTCACCTCTACAGCTTCGGGATCCTGTTGAGCGGTCTGTCGATGGTTGGGATGATGTTCGTAAAAGGCATTGCCCTACCGGGCCTCATTGTGGCCGGCACACTGATCGGGGCAGCCTCTGGTTTTTTCTGGACCAACCGTTATATGATGACCTTGAGCACCACCACGGATGATAACAGGAATTATTTTTTCGGTCTTGAATCCTTTTTCTTTACGGTTTCAAACATCGGTGTGCCGCTTGCGATTGGGGCACTGCTGACTTCGGTGGACGGGATGCGGATCTTCGGAAGGGTATTTGACATTTACAATGGTTATCAGATCGTGACCCTAATCGTATGCGCCATAACGATCCTGGCATGCTTCTCCCTCTCCCGCGGCAAGTTTGAGAATCCTGTGCAGAAGGATTTTCTTTATTTCCGTTTCGACAGGCTCTGGAACAAACAGATCCTTTTGGCTG
>JAQUQD010000012.1 GCA_028716265.1 Bacteroidales bacterium
CCTTTTGACCGGAGGCGAGGTTACGGCGGTAAAAAGCGTTGGATTCCTCCGCCGTCGAAAATCCCGCATATTGCCTTATCGTCCAGGGCTGGGTGACATACATGGTGGAATAGGGCCCCCGCAGGAAAGGAGGTAGGCCTGCAGCGTAATGGAGATGCTCTATGCCGGCCAGATCTTCACGGGTAAAAATGGACTTCACGGGTATGCGCTCCGTGGTCATCCATTCCGGCATATGTTCCTCCCGTGTTCCCTTTTCCGCATGATGCCCCGCTGCCGCCACTGCCCATAAATCGATCTTCTTAAAATTCGGTTTCATCACTAAGACTGCTAATTGCTAACTACAAACTGCTAATTGTTCAATGTCAACTGTCAACTGCCTACTTCTCAACCCCCAGCATCTTCTGGAACTCCTTCAACGTCTCCAGAACGTTCGACCGTACATGAATGAAATGCCTGATTCCCCGTTCTTTCATTTTCTCCACAAGTTCCTTTGGATATCCTGCAAGTACCGGGATAGCATATCGCTGAAGGGTCAGGACTGCCTGTTCGTCGATTTGGGCATATTCTTCATCGGAACTGCAAAAGACCACAAGTCCTGCACGACTTCTCACTGCTTCCGCAACGCCTTCCTCCAGTGTTGAGAAGCCGATATTGTCCAGGATCCCGAATCCGCCGCAGGCGAAAAAATTACATGCAAACTGTGCTCTTGCGCGACGCATGGTCAGGTTGCCCCATGTCAGCATAAAAACCTTCGGCCTGCTCTCCCTCTCGGCGTACCTGTCCGTGGCGCAGCGAAGCTGTTCGAAGGCCATGCTCCCCCGGTAGGATGCCAGTGGCTCGGCCTTCGCACCGATCGTTTTCTGCCATACTGGCTGCAGGTTCCGCGTTTCAACTTCCGGATCGGCTTTTTCCAGGAAGTGAGGGTACTGGTTTGTTCCGATCAGGATCTCTTTGCGCTGGGCGATCGCCATGTCCCGCTCCTGTGAGGATTCCTTTATCTGTTCCTGAATGAAGCCTTTCCTGAAGGCTTCCAGGAATCCGCATTTTTCCTCCACGTTAAGGAACAGCTCCCAGGCTTTTTCTGCCAGCAGGCGGGTGAGGTTTTCGATATAATAGGAACCGGCGGCCGGGTCAACGACCTTGTCGAGATAGGATTCTTCCTTCAGGAGAAGCTGCTGGTTCCGCGCGATCCTTTCCGATGTCTCATCCTGGTCGGCGAGGGTGATGTTGTAGGGTTCGACGATATGGGAGCCGGTTCCTGCCAGGATGGACGACATGGATTCGGTGGCGGTGCGGAGCAGGTTCACGTAAGGATCATAAAAGGTCATGTTCCACCGTGAAGTGACCGTCTGGATGTTCATCTTACACACTGAATCATTGGAGGGGCCATAGGCCTTGACGATGGCTGACCATAGAAAACGGGCCGTCCTGAGTTTGGCGATCTCCATGAAATGATCCGTACCAACGGCAAACCGGAACCGGATGTGCGGTGCGACCTTATTGATGGATAACTCCCTTTCGGTCAGCTGTGTAAGATACTCCACCCCGGCCGCCAGACTGAATCCCAGCTCCTGGGCGACAGATGCCCCTGCCTGGCGGAATAGGTCCCCGTGAACCGTAATAACCTGAAAATGAGGTAACAAGATTGCCTTTTCGATCAACTGCCTGCCCGTTTCCAATGCTGCTTCCAACGAAGGCAGACAGTTCCCTGTCCGCATCAGTTCACCCAGCGGATCAAAATCAACTGAGCCCCTGATCCGGTCAAGATTACGGTTATAGTGTCTGACCAGTTCCAGGATGATCGTCAGGATGTTCAGGGAAGACCTGCCGCATATGAAGTTGGATTCGATGCTCTCGGCAATAATGTTCCTGAATAGTCTGTCAATATCCTGGTACGTATAGGTGCGGTCTTCATTCAGAATGAACCCGACCGAATCGACTCCTTTCATAAGGATGTCCAGCGCCCTGGCATTGGCTGCCGGGATGTCTTCCACCGGAATGTCCTGCCTGATCAGCCAGCTGTTGTCATTCTGCCCGTTGCCACGGATGAAGGGAAACTCGCCCGGCAGGACATCAAGGGACTGCAGATCCTTCAGGTCTTCCTCTCTGTAATAGGGACGTGCAGCAAATCCCTGCCCCGTGTTCCAAACAAGTTTCTTATCATAGTCGGCACCCTTCAGGTCCTCATGGATCTTTTCCTCCCAGTCCTTTGTGGGAACAGGTGGGAACTCCACGAACAATTTTTTGTGCTCCGAAGAACTATTCGTATCTTTCATGAGTCAATCATTTCACTTATCAACCTAATGATGTGGTCATTTGTAGATGCGAAAATAATCTTTTTTTCAAAGAGTGCATTGTCATCTTGTGCCCATCTTATGAAATCAATGTATATATATCTTAACAACAATGATTTATGAAGATAATGATCAGCGGTAGCACCGGTTTCATCGGCAGGATCCTGTCTGCTTCTTTCACTGAGGAGCAGTGGACTGTGGAAACACTGTCGAGAAATGATTTTAGGGATGTTGACAGGCTGGCAGAAAGGATCAGCGGATCCGATGCCGTGATACACCTGGCCGGCGCCCCGATCATAAAAAGATGGACGAAAGCTTACCGGCAGGAGATCTATTCCAGTCGCGTTTTTACGACACGGCAGCTTGCCGCTACCATCACCAGTTGCCCGAACCGGCCGCGGCTTTTCATCTCCACCTCAGCCAGCGGAGCTGTCAGGCAAAACACGACGGCAGGGGAAGATGGCGCTGAAAGAGCGGACGGTTTTATCGGAGACCTTTGCCGGGATTGGGAAACCGCCGCCCTTGAGATCAAGGATGCTACCAGGGTGGTGGTCTGCCGGCTGTCCGTTGTGCTCGATCCCCGCGAGGGAGCCCTGCATCAGATGCTGTGGGCCTATAAACTGGGAATAGCAGGCCCGATCGGATCGGGCAACCAGGTTTTCAGCTGGATACATCGTGATGACCTGGTCAAAGCGTATCACCATATCATTCAGAATGAATCCATTTCCGGGATGGTTCACATGGCTGCGCCCGGGATCGTGACGAACGTGGAATATACGCAAGCGCTGGGCAAGGTGTTGCGCCGGCCAGTCATCCTACCGGTACCAGTGTTCTTCCTGAGGATGGTGTTTGGCAAAGCTGCATCGGTCATCGCTGAAGGACAGGGAATAGTTCCTGAAAAGCTTGTGAACTCAGGGTTTCAGTTCCAGTTTCCCCGGGTGGAAGAAGCCCTGCGTGATTTATTGCCCTGAGCAGATCCATTTAAAGGACTGTGAACGCCCATCGCCAAGGATCACACGGGTAATGTAACATCCCATGCCGTTAAGACCTTCCTTAAGGGGATCCACGACCGCGACGGTCTTTCCTGTTCCATCCCGGCTGACCTGGGTCGAGTGGAGGAGTTTCCCTGTCATGTCAAATGTTTCGATAAGGACATCACAGCGTTCGTCAGAAGGGAATTCTATAGTCAGCTTTCCAGATGCCGGATTTGGATAAAAACGCACCAGGCTGATGGGGGATGCCTGTGGTTCTTCCACCTGCATCGCCCCGCAATGCCATATTGCCTTCCATCCCGTGTTGTTCACTGCCTCATCGGAGATGAAATGGAGGGTGAACGATCCCTGACTGGCAGTGAACGGAGGCGGTACCATATCCCCGGTGAGACTTGCCAGAAGCGGGCTGGCGGTATCCCTTCCGTCGTAGACAAGGAGATAATCCCTATTGTTTTCAAGATCGAACTCCAGAAAGGTCAGATGAAGATCATCACAAAAAGTAAGATCAATGGTCATCAGGTAATTTTCCCCGGCATAGTAGGAAAATTCAGGTCCTCCTGAATCATAGACCGTGTCCTGGTAGACCGGAGGCGTCATGTCCGTGAATTTATCACTGATCAGCTGCCAGAAGTCAGGATACCCTTGATCGTATCCAAGCGCCCAGATGCCGATTCCTGCCAGGTTCCTCTGTCTGACCAGGTCGAACCGTTTGCCAAGGCTGCTGACGTCGTTCACGAAACAGTGGTTCCATCCGTTGGACTGAAACGAGAAATAAGGTGACAGGCTGTTGGATTCCCACCTGCGGTTACCCCAGGAGTAATTCCCGGATCCATTGTTCCTGATGCTTGCATAGGTAAGCGCTGTGCCCCATCCTGTGACAGGAGAGGGGGCAAGGGGTTCTTTCACAGGCCATTGGCGACCGTAATAGGGCAATCCCAGCACCAGCTTATCCTCGGGTATCCCGCTGCTCTGGTAATAGGAAACGGTCCTCGAAAGATTGTAATCAAAACCAGCTGACATGGAATGTAAGGGATCGACGGGGCCGGCTGTGGAGCTCCCATTCCAGTAATAATCGTACCCCATGATCATGAACAGGTCGATGAACGGTTCAAGGGCCTGCAGGTTGAAGGTCCCGTAAGAGTCAATTCCCGGAACGGCCAGGCTGACCATCTTACCCGGTAATTGCTCGTGAAACTGCGTTGCGAAATGGATCAGGAACTGGTTCAGCTCGCTGCTCAGGGACGATGGCACCGCCTCAATATCCAGGTTCACTCCACTGGCATCCCTCGCAAGGACCAGTGCGACCGACGTATCAATGAGGGCCTGCTGGGAAGAGGGATTGCTGAAAAGTGCCATATGCGCCTGAAACAGGGTGAGGCAAAGATGGACGTTGACCCCGTGGGCCTGTGCTGAATCAATCACCGGCGCATTCAACCAGTTATGAAGCGTGAGCGGCATCCCGGAATACGGATCCACCTCAAAGGAGAAATAACAAAGGTCCGATAGCAGATCCCACCGGTAATCAAGGTATGTGCTGCCCATCCAGTATGGATGATAGCCAAAAACGATGCGGTTCAGCGTCGCTGCCTGACCTGAACGGGGATGCACGGCGGAAAAGGTGAATCCGTGCAATGAATCGAACTGTGCATCACTGTAGAACTCATACCTTGTATAATCATTGGATTGCTCCTGGTGAACCGAAGGATGGAGAACTGATTGGGAAAACAGTGGATTACAGCCAAGTAAAGCTATAAGGACAGCCAGCAGTCTCATCATTTCACTCCCGAATGCCCCGTGGAGAATAACTTTTCCATGCAAACCAGTCAACCAGCTCATTGACCAGGTGCTGGTTCATTTTTTCGATAGGAAAGATGTATTCCTGCCTGTCGTGAAACCTCCATGCATCATCCGGATGATCGTGTTTACCCCGGTAAAGAATGATCTGCATGTTGCCAGGAACATCGGAAAGGATGAATTGCAGCCTTCTCAGGAAAGCAGGTTTCTGGCTGAAATTGATCGCGGAGAATTCGATGAATTCATTATCGCAAACATTAAGGACGGACAGGGTCCGGTAGGTGAATTTATAATCTTTGCCCAGAATCCTTTTCAGGTCATCGAATGATTTTTTTAGAAGGTTAAAGAAGTCATTGATCAGGGCGGTATTTTGTTCATAGTTCTGTTTGACAAGTGCTGCACTGAGGTTGAGTTCCTTCTCTTTCAGCTTGTTGATTTCGTCTTCCAACCAGTGTGACATGATGTGGGGGTTTTAGGGATTAATTGGTACTGGTTACAGTTTCAGGTTTATTTTTTGGTGATATTATTCGACCAGTGTCATTTCGTTGATCAGGTGGGTGGCGCCTGCAAATTTATCAATAATGAAAAGGCAATACCGGATATCCAGGCTGATATTGCGGCACATATCAGGGTCGTACATCAGATCGCTCATGGTCCCCTCCCAGCAGCGGTCAAAGTTGATGCCGATCAGGTGTCCTTGTGCGTTCAGGACCGGGCTGCCTGAATTTCCGCCGGAAGTATGGTTGGTGGCGATAAAGCAGGTATGGATGGTGCCATCCTGGTCGGCATAACGGCCGTAATCCGCTTTGGAATAGAGTTCCTTCAGCCTGTCATTCACTGCATAATCATAAATGTCAGAGTCTTCTTTCATGATGATGCCTGCAAGGGTGGTATGACTGTCATAACGAACGGCGTCTGCAGGAGTATAGCCTGCCACCCTTCCATACGCAACACGGAGGGTGGAATTGGCATCCGGGTAGAAACGCTTGTCGGGAAGCAGCTCCATCTGGGCTTTCATGTAGATCCTCATCAGGCTGTCGGAACGTGCCTCCATGATCTGCATGGCTGGTACCAGCCGGTTGAAATAATAATCCCGCAGCTCGATGGCCAGTTTATAGGCCGGATCCCTG
Organism: Bacteroidales bacterium; assembly: GCA_028716265.1. Classification (GTDB taxonomy): domain Bacteria; phylum Bacteroidota; class Bacteroidia; order Bacteroidales; family JAGONC01; genus JAGONC01. The sequence goes on from JAQUQD010000012.1 coordinate 6,211, forward strand.
GCTATTTTTTTATAGTCCGACGGTTTGTAGTGACCCAGTAGATCCATGACGGTTTTTTCTGAGTCAAAGATGCTTGATGCAAACATATCCTGTGTGAACCGTTCGATATCTCCCTTGTATTTTAGTTTGATCTCGGTGAAGAAGGGAGGGCTGAAAGCCGGATCCAGGTTTTCATAGTAGGCCTGCATCAGCTGAAGGAACAGCTCCCGGTCGACATCCTGGCGATAGTTCTTATATTGCCCTGCCAGTGAGTTTTTCAGGGATGTCAGCTCTTTGTCGATCAATGCACGGTCAGACTCTTTCTCCCTGCATTTATCAACCAGTGTCCGGCATGCACCTGCGATACGGAGAAGGTCGGTGCGGAATGCCGACTCCCACAGGTACGTTTCAGCTCTGGCATACAGTGTCAGTTCTGCGAATAGTTTTTCAAAAGCGGGCAGCAGCTGTCCGTACTGCTCTCTGACCGGTGGGTTCTTCGTGGCCCAGTGCTGGAATCTTTCCTCAAAATTTTCTTTTTTATCCAGGGCTTCCAGGCGTCTGATCCCTTTGTTCTCACCGATCCATTTTTTCCAGCCATTGGCTATCCCTGCCTGTTTTGCTGCGTATTGGATCCGGGTCGCGTCATCGCTTTGCATCGCCCTGTCGATGATCCCGAGGGCTATATCCCGCATATGGATACGGATGGGATTTTCCTCACCAGTGATCATTCTGATGGCGTTGGAAGGAAGGTATTCGGTCGTCCGGCCCGGATAACCGAACACGAAGGTAAAGTCCCCTTCCTGGTATCCTTCCAGGGATATTTTCAGGTGATTTTTAGGCGTATAGGGTACGTTATCCGGAGAATAGGAAGCCGGCAGGTTGGCTGAATCGACATATATCCGGAACATAGAGAAATCGCCCGTATGACGTGGCCACATCCAGTTGTCGGTGTCCCCTCCGAATTTCCCGATGGAAGAAGGAGGTGCGCCGACCAGGCGGATGTCTTTAAAGATTTCATTTACAAAAAGATAATAGGCGTTTCCGTAAAAGAAGGGTTCGATGTCTGCCGTGTAATGGGTACTCCCGGTGGCTTCCTTTTTGATCTGTTCCATCCGTTCCCCAATCACCTTTTGCCTTTCAACCTCTGATATCTCCGCAGGGATCCGGTCAAGGATCCTTTCCGTCACATCTTCCATGCGGATCAGAAGTGTACAGGTCAGGCCCGGGCAGGGTAACTCTTCAGCCTGGCTGAACGCCCAGTAACCTTCGGTTAGGTAATCGTACTCGAGGGAGCTGTGGCGCTGGATAGATCCATAACCGCAGTGATGGTTAGTAAGGATCAGTCCCTGAGTTGATACGATCTCAGCCGTGCATCCCCCGCCGAATACCACTACAGCATCCTTCAGCGAGGAATGGTTGACACTGTAGATATCTTCGGCAGAGATCCTCATACCCATGGCGATCATCTCTTCCTCGTTCAGGTCGCCCAGCAGCATCGGGATCCACATGCCCTCCTCTGCCTTTACCGTCCAGCTGGCAGCAGCCAACAGGACAATGAACCATCCTCTCCTCATCGTGTTAACCATTATCTAAATATTTACTATTTCATTCTTCATCATACTCCTCAGTGCATTGATAAAATCTCTTTCTCTGGGAACCGGACGGCGATGCAGGAGATCTCCACGTCGGCGTTTTTGGGCAGGCCTTTGACTGCAATGGCTTCCCTGGCTGGCGGATCCTGGTGAAAATAGGTTGCATAAACCGTATTCATGGCGTCATAGAGTTTAATGTCAGAGAGGAAGATGGTCACTTTAACGATTGATGTGAGGTCCATTTCCGCCTCTTTCAGAATCGCCTGGATATTTTGCATGATCTGTCTGACCTGGGCTTCAGGGCCACCTTCTGCAAAAGCACCCGTGAACGGGTCGATACCAATTTGCCCGGAGACATATAGGGTATTATCAATTAGAATTGCCTGGCTGTAAGGGGCCAGGGGCTTGGGAGCCCCGCTGATGCTGATGGATTTTTTCATAATTTGATGTATTTGAGCAAAAGTAATCATTTTCATTAAACGGGTTGTTTTACCTGCTGGTCATTGTTGAAAAAGCTTTCAGGGGACCTCGTCTTCGATCTTTCGGCGGCATCCGCGCAACTACTTGAAGCAGACATCATCTGTACGTCAACTTCTTTTCCAACGTCCCTGTTCGACGGAACCCGGTTAAAACCTGGCCTCCAAATTCATCGTTGATTCAGGATGTAATTTCAGATTTATATCCCAAATCAAATATCGAACAATCGTTACATCGGATATCTAAAAGTTGTCCCGGAAATCCTTCTTTTTTTGTAACTTCAGATCCTGCAGCATGGGCGATTTGGCATTGATGGCAAAGTTCCAGCTTTGCATCCCGCCGATGGGTATCCAGTTGAACCGCATTTCCCAGCAGTGCAGATCGCGGTAGACGCTGATGGAAGTAGTGGAGAACTTGAGATTGTCAAGGTCGATGCCCGATGAGAACGTCACCTTCCATTTTTTTGTGAGGCTCACATCCCCCGAAAAGGAAAGTGTCTGCACCAGGTCGTTGGTATTGTCCATTTTGGAAACATCATACCGGTGGTTGAACCTGAAATTATAGGAGAGGTTCAGGCTCCAGGGATTGTTCCAGTCAAAGTAACGTTCGGGCTGATCGACGATCTCCTGAAGCTCTTCCTGCGTACCGGTCCCGGGTTTGGCGGCAAGGGGCTTTTTCTTTGGCCCGAGCCGGTAGCTGAAGCTCAGGTTCCAGGTGGAGTTCTCAAACCGTAACAGCTTCCGGTTCTTTTCCCACTGGAACTGGTTGATCCGCCGTCCGGTGGAGTCATCCAGGGCATACAGGTCCCACGTGCCGTTGAACTGCAGGTTAAGGTTCTTAATGATCCGGGTTCGGCCCGACATGGAGATGGGTGACCACTTGAGGGAATCCCTGGCGATGTCGTAACCGGTTGCGATGGAAAAGTTCTCAATCAGAACCAGCTTTTTCACGCCGGTGATGGTGTCTTTTTTTGACCGCACTTTGATCTCGAGGTTGTTCTGAAGGCTGAGTGAGAGGTTACCTGACTTTCCGTAAGGTGCGGTACCGTAAATGCTGCTCTGAAAAGGTGAGTATCGGACACTGTCGGAATGCTCCTCATCTGAATAGTAATAATCCCAGTATCCGAATTTGGGATTGCCGAAATCCGGACGGATGGAAAATCCGACGGAGGGAGTCATCACATGGCGCACGGCCCTCAGCGGGCCCCCTTTGAACTGCAGAATGCCGTAAAGCTTAGTGGAAATGGAGGAGGAGATGTTAAAATCCCGGACACCTGCCCACCCTTTCACTGTATCGTTCCTGACATAACCCACGATTGTGTCGCCTCCCCTGATGATGGTATCGTTCGTCCATTCCATCATGATCTTCTGGAAATACCAGCGTTCCGTATAGTTGATGCTGTTCGACATGTTGAAGTATTTGAAAAGCTTCATGGTACTGGTGATGGGTATGCTGTGCCTGACGCCGTTGCGCATATCGTCCAGGAACTTGCCTTCCAGAAGAAGCGAATCATACGTACTGATCCTGTTCTCAGCGTTCATGGAATAATTCATGCTGATGTTTTCATACCACTTCAACTCTCCCGCCCGCTCCTTTTTGCGGAAGGGGAAGAACCTGTACACTGAAAATGAGATCTTGGGGAGATAAAAATCCACGGTCTTCTGCAGGGTGTTCTGGGAATGATTCAGGTTAAGAGCAAGGAAATATTTACCCACCCAGTTTTTCTGGTAGGAGATGCTGGACTGGAACGTGTTCGACTGATAGTCGTTAAGGGAAACAGGATTGTAACGGTTGTAGCTTCTCGTCACAAAATTGACGTTGGCGCTGAAAGTGCTGCCGGGTCTTGCCTTGGGGTCCTGTGTATGGATCCACCGAACCGAGAAGTCCTTGTTACGCTGGAACTCCGGGGTGCCCTCTTCACCGATCCGGTTGATCGCATAGCTGAAGGCAAACGATCCCCCGAATTTATACCGTTTCTTATAGCCCACCGATGGCTTAATGGCCCAGCTTCCCCGGGTATAGACATCCCCTTTGACGGTCAGGTCGAAGTAATCACTGATTCCCCAGTAATACCCGCCGTTCTCCAGAAAAAAGCCCCTGTCCTTCGATTCCCCGTAGGTAGGGAAGATGATGCCGGAGGTCCTTCCCTTGAAAATGGGAAATAATCCAAAAGGAACGGCTAAGGGCAGCGGTACGTCGGCAACCACCAGATAAGCCGGTCCTGTTACGATCTTGTTGTCCGGGATGACCTTGGCTTTTTTGAATTTCATTGAAAAATGGGGATGCTCCGCACTGCAGGTGGTATAATTCCCCGACTCGACATTAATGATGTTGCCTTCCATCCGTTTGATCGTTGTCCCGTGGATGTACCCGTCCCCTTCCTGGGTGACCACTCCCTTGATCAATCCCTTTTCCGTCTCAAAATTATAACGCATCTCCTCCGCCGTAAAGCTCTGTTCACCCTCGGTGAAAACCGGTTTACCCACGGGCTGGTTCAGCGAATCGACCTGAAACGTTGCATAAAGCTCGCTTTTGTTGAAATCTATTTCCACATAACCCGCCTTCAGGTTCGTCTTCAGGTAATTCAGCTCTGAATCCCTGAAAAGATATGCTTTTTCCTGTTTCAGGTCAAAGATCAGCGAGTCAGTCGACTTGTAATCGATCTTCCCTTCGAGCTGGTAGCGGTTGACGGAAGCCCGGAGTGTGTCATTGCCACTCTTATCGAACCGGATCGTGTACAGGGAGTCGGGCGGAGGCTCAAAGGTAATGGTATCCTGCGCATGGAGGTGTGTGAGGCCTGCAAAAACGGTCAAGAGTGTAATAGAATGGATTACCCACCGTTTATTTGTTGATAAGTCACGCAATGCGTTGAATCCCGACAAGATGAAAATAAACTATTTTTGCACTTACTACAGACCAAAACTAAATAAAATCTGCCATAGGTGAAACGATCAGGTCTTAATTTTGGTATACTCTGTCTCATCCTCTTCATCTATCCGGCCGCCTTCGCTCAGAACAACCTCACCCGGATCGACAGGGTGGTGATCGACGCCGGTCACGGCGGAGAAGATCCGGGCGCTCTCGGCAAACATTGCCGGGAAAAGGACATCGTCCTGGCCATCGCCATGAAAACAGGCGAATATATCGAAAAGAACATGCCTGACGTCAACGTCATTTACACCCGTAAATCGGACGTATTCATCGAATTGTATAAGCGGGCGCAGATCGCCAATGAGAGTCACGCCGACCTTTTTATATCCATCCATTGCAACGCGAATCCCCGAACCACGCCCTACGGCGCAGAGACCTATGTCATGGGCCTGCACAAGAGCGAAGACAACCTGGAGGTGGCTAAACTGGAGAATGCGGCGATCCTGCTCGAAAGCGACTACACTGCCAACTATGAAGGCTTTGACCCCAACTCCGACGAAGCCTACATCGTCTTTAACATGTACCAGAATATCTTCCTTGAACAGAGCCTGGCCATGGCTGTGAACGTCCAGGATCAGTTCAGGGAACGGGTGGGAAGAAACGACAGGGGAGTGAAGCAGGCGGGTTTTCTGGTGCTGTACCGGACGACGATGCCAGGTGTGCTGGTGGAGACAGGTTTTCTGAGCAATGCCGAGGAAGAGCACTACCTGATGTCGGAAGAAGGCCAGGTTTATCTGGCATCAGCGATATACAGGGCCTTCAGGGATTATAAAAACAAAATGGAGAGCTCCGTTTCCGACCTGTTGAGCGGCGCAGGGAAAAACCGTGAAACAACCGATCTGCCAAAAGCGCCATCTGAAAAGACCACCGGTAAACCGGATAAATCGTTAAATCCAGCCCCTTCGGATAAACAAGCGGCCAAGACATCAGACGCACAGGCTGCCTCCCGCGATAACGTCTTTTTCCGGGTCCAGTTTTACAGTTCATCGAAAAAACTTCCGCTGAATTCCAAGCTCTTCAAGGGAATTCAAGATGTCAGGGAATATAGCCACGGAGGATTGTATAAGTATACTGCGGGGAATGAAAGCACCCTGGAGAAAGCCTCCTCGTTGTGTAAAACCATTCGTTCAAAGGGATTTAATGATGCCTTTGTTGTAGCCTTTCAAAATGAAATGCGTATAACACTCGACCAGGCAAAACAGGCTGTCCGCCCCTGACTGTGAATCCCCGGGAGGAGGATTCCATTATCCATAAAGAATCATCGGCCGGATCGTCAAATTTTGTTATATTTGCATTTCTAAAAGATGACCAGTGATATTATCCCGTGAATCAAAAATTGGCCTTGTCTTCATCTTCGCCCTTATCCTTTTGGTCTGGGGGCTGAATTTTTTAAAAGGCAAGACCCTTCTCAAGCCGGAGCGGAATTTTTTTGCCATATATGAACGCATCGACGGACTGATTGTCGCCAATCCGGTCAATATCAATGGTTTTGCCGTTGGACAGGTGATGAAGATTGAATTTGAAAGCGAGACCTCTCCGCGTATCGTCGTGGAATTCATGTTGGACAAGAAGATCAAAATCCCGAAGAATACGGTTGCACGGATCTATTCAGAGGACCTGCTGGGGGGCAAATCCATCGATCTGATCCTTGGGGATTCCCCGGAATACTGCGAACCTGGAGACACGCTTGCTTCAGCCATCGAGCAATCGCTTCGCGAGGAAGTGAACCGGCAGGTAGAACCCATCCGGCGCAAGGCTGAGAACCTGATCTCTTCCATCGATTCCATGGTCACCATCATCCAGATGGTGTTCAATGAGAACATGAGGGATGATCTGATCGCCAGCGTCGCCAGCCTGAAAAGCACGTTCGGAAACCTGGCCAACACGACCTCTGCCATCGATACGCTGGTCATCACCCAACAACGAAAGCTTGTCGACATCATCGGCCACATCGAATCCATCACCCACAACCTGCAAAACAGCAATGCGGAGATCACCAATGTCCTGGCCAACTTTTCAGCGATCAGCGATACGATCGCTCAGATAAAAATATCCAGGACGCTCTCGGACCTCAACCAGACCCTTTCCGATATTGCCATGATCGTTGAAAAGATCAACCAGGGGGATGGTTCCATGGGATTGTTGATCAATGACCAGGAGTTGTACAATAACCTGGTGACCTCTTCCACAGAGTTGAATTTATTGCTTGAGGACCTCAGGTTGAATCCGCAGCGGTATATCTCTGTTTCCGTCTTTGGTAAAAAACCCGGTAAACAGCCCTATATACCACCCGCAGAAATGGAATCCGGCGAAAAAAAGTAAGGCTGCACCTCTCTTATCACTGAAAAATCCCGTTCTTGTCCAGGGGCCGTTGATCGGCCTTCCAGCTGAATCCCCTCAGCATCTTCTCCTGTTCCGGTATATCCTTCTCAGGGTACAGGATGGCTGTGGGGCGATCTATGTAAACAATGCGCTCAATCGTATTGTCCGAAACGAAAATCCACATGGAACCTGATACTGCCTTATTGATCCCGATCAGGGACTCGTCGTCGTCACGGACATAATAGATGGTCTCCGAGTTGGATTCCACTCGGATCCTGTTAAGCTCATTATCAACGAAATATCCCATCATGTTCAGCCCCCGGATCTGGTTGAACCGAACAGAATCATCCATTGAGATGATCAGGGATGTGTTGTGCAGCTGCATCCGGTCGATCTGTTTGTTGCGGAACCAGATCCTGATGGAATCCGCAGTGAGCTGGTTTTCATCCGACCAGAGCACCGGATCGTTGTATAAGGTCAGTACGGAGTCGGCGATGTTATTATACAGGGAGTCGCACATGCCCTGAATATCCGTACGGTAAAATTTGACTTTATGATAGGCATAGAGGTCCTGTGCTTTCTGGGCCGAATCGAAGTAAGCGATGAGGGTGTCTGCATGCATGAAGAGGGAGTCTTCCCGGTCGGCCATGATGGCCAGGGCGCTGTCGGTCATCATGGAGAACCGCTGCTCTTTGCTGTAGAGGGAGTAGTTCCCTTTGAGAACGATATCCTGGACGGTGTCGGTGACCGTCACATTGCGGTAAGCCCTTCCCAGTCCTGACTTTTGCTCATAATAGATGCTGTCGGCTGTCAGTATCTGGTCGCCGGTGCGTATCAATGAACCTTTTCCCAGGTATGAGCGGTCGTTGCGTGTGTCAAACCATCCGGTAAGGCAATAAATATAGAAATCATCCGATTCGATGTGTGTCGGTCCGATGAAATAGGCAATTTCGGTTTCCGTGGCATAACGCATCGTATCCGCCCGCACGGTGTAGTCAGTATCGTTCAGGATTACGTCCCTGCTGAAGGCAAACGTCTTTTCCCGGATGTAATAATACCCTGTTTCGCTCAACAACTCGTTGTCCTGGGATATGATCCTTCCTCCCTGGTGGTACTCGGTCACCTGAGTGTTCCGGTTGTAAATCAGGAAATCGGTATAGAGGGTGGTCTGGTTGTCGATCAGCACCACTTCCCTTTCGATCTCCCCGATCTTGGTATTCCCGTCGTACCAGATGTGTTTGCCATACAGATGAATGGTGTCGCTGGATTCCACGTGGATGTCTCCCATGGCTTCCACCCGGTTCTCGACATCGTTAAGGTACGCTGTATCACAATACAGATACACTCCGTCGTGCTCAAGGATGATATTGCCTGTCAGCACCTGTACCTGCGCATTGGCACGCTTGTCGTAACTGATCTCGTCGGCCTGGATCAACCGGATCAGCGCTGTGTCCTGGCCAAAAGCCTGACTGGCCATGATCAGTAACAGAATCAGCCATCCGGCTCCGGAAGGTACTGCGTACCGGTATCTGAAAGGCTTCCGCATGATGCAAAGGTATTCACTAATGACCAACGTGCATTCAACAGCATTATTATTCATCCGAGATCGTCCTCATCATTTTCCGGTACTCCGAGAAAACATTTGCCTTCGAAACAAATCCGACATATTTGCCTTCGTGCAACACAACCAGAACGAATTGTCCCGAACGCTGGAACTTCTCGGTCACTTCTTCCATGGTATCATCCAGATCGACCGTCACAGGAGGGATGACCATCAGATCGCTGACGTATGTGGTGCCATAGAGCTCAGGCTTGAACATGATTTTCCGGACATCGTCCAGGGTGATCAGGCCTTTGAAGAAACCTCCGTCATCCACCACAGGGAAGAGGTTCCGCGATGATCTGGAAACCAGCCTCACCAGGTCACCCAGGTATTCATTCGGTTGCAGGGGTAAAAAATTCTTCTCGATCAGGTCCTCTACCTTCATGAGTGTCAGGACCGCCTTGTCTTTATCATGGGTGATCAGTTCGCCCCGCTGGGCGAGCAGGTGAGTATAAACCGAATTGGAGACGAAGATCCTGACCGTTACGTAGGTGATGGCTGATGTGATCATCAGGGGAAGGAACAGCTGGTATCCCCCCGTGATCTCCGCGATCATGAAGATACTGGTCAGCGGTGCGTGCAGGACGCCTGCAATAACCCCTCCCATGCCTGCCAGGGCATAGTTCCCTGCGGGGACGGGTCCCAGTCCCAAATGGTTGACAAGCCCTGCGAACAGCAATCCGGTAAAAACACCGGTAAAAAGTGCAGGCGCGAAGATACCACCAATGCCCCCCGCTCCGAAGGTTACAACCGTAGTGACCGCCTTCAGCAGGATCATGAGGAGAAATAGCACAAATATGGTTTGAGGTTCCGACTGATACTGACCTAATATGCTGTTATCCAGTATTGGCCCATAGTTACCGCTCAAAGCAGCATTGACCGCTTCGTACCCCTCCCCATAAAGCGCCGGAAAGAGAAATATCAGCAGCCCCAGTATGCCGCTACCCACCAGCCACCGGACATACCAGGGCCCGATACGTTGAAAAAGCCGCTCAATATATATGTAAGTCTTTGTAAAATAGGTAGATACAATACCTGCCAGGATCCCTAACACCACGTAATAGGGTACATCCGAAATCATGAAATGACCCTGGATCTCAAAGGGATACAGCACAGCCTGGCCCAATAAGAAATAGGAGGTAAGGACTGCCGTGGCTGATGCGATCAATAGCGGTATGATGGAAAACGTTGTCAGGTCGATCATGATCACCTCAACGGCAAACAGCATGGCCGCAATGGGTGCCTGAAAAATGGAGGCCATGGCCGCGGTGCTTGCCACGCCGATCATCAGCGTGACCTGCTTATAGTTCAGGTTCAGCATCCTGCCCAGGTTCGACCCGATTGCAGCTCCGGTACCGATGGTTGGTCCTTCAAGACCAACCGATCCTCCAAATCCCACCGTTACCACACTGGCAATGATAGAGGCATACGTTTGAAAAGGAGCCAGGATTCCCTTTTTTTTCGAGATGGCATGAAGAACCGTGGGTATACCATGGCTGAGGGGCCGCCGAAGGATATACCGGATGAAAACGACCGTTAGCAGTATCCCGGCCATTGGGTAAAGAAGATATAGAGAATGATGGCTGGTGGGAGAGATACCTGCCGTCAGCCAGTTATGGATAAAAGCTACGCCGTTCTTAATGATCACTGCGCTTAATCCTCCCAGCACTCCGACCACCACGCTCAGTATCAGGATGAACTGCTGGTCGCTGATGCGTCGGGCGCGCCAGATCAGAATTCGTTCGAGGAGAACAGGCTTTACCATCGACCGGTTTTATTGATGCTTGGATCTCCAAAAATACAAAGAAAAGACAGCCTGCACCGAATCTTCTTTTAATGGAAAGGGTCAGATGAACGAAAGGATTTTCTATTTTTGCAAAACTTATCCAGGTACCCGGTAGGGATACTTCTGATCATTTTAATCACGGAGGTAATATGCATACTCGTTTTATGTTTTTTATCGTTCTTTCCTTACTACTGCTATCCTGCGGCACGCGGTCGGACAAATCACAGCAGGCCGATTCTGCCGGTATGGCTGTGCTGACAGTAGACAATTTTGACGCACAGGCAGGAGACTTTATCGGCAAGGAAGTACAAATTGAAGGGCTGGTAGATCACGTTTGCCGCCATGGAGGCAAACGGATGTTCCTTGTTCAGACGGAGGGTGAGGGCCGTGTGAAGGTGGTCACTGGCGAAACGATCCCCGCCTTTGATGTCGAACTGGAGGGCCATGAGGTCATTGTCATTGGGATTGTCGATGAATTAAGAGTGGATGAACAATACCTTGCTGAATGGGAAAAGGAACTTACAGATCAGGAAGCTGCTGAGTCTGAAACCGCCGGGGCCCAAGAGTATGCTGAAGGTTCTCATACCGGCCTGGGTGAACAGGCCGACCAGGGGACCCATGACGCAGCCTGGGACCAGATATCCGGATACAGGGCTCAGATAGCTGCCAGCGAAAAAGGATACCTTTCTTTCTATTCAATCATCTGTTCGGAGTTCAAAAAGAAGGAAAATTAATCAGAACGCGATGGCGAAATTTAAATGGAGAAGGTGGAATAATGCCATCCATCGTGATTTCGGGTATTTCTTTTTCGGAATGACCATCATTTATGCTCTTTCCGGTATTGCACTGAATCATATCGAAGACTGGAATCCCAATTATATCATCCGCAACTGGGAAACTACAGTAAACCTGCCGGAAGTGCCCACGTATCTATCTGAAGATCAGGTTGTTGATGTACTCAGGCAGATCGGGATGAAACAGGAGTACAAAAAACATTATTACCCAAATCCACAAACCATCAAAGTGTTTCTTGACCATGGCTCAGCCATGATCGATCTCGAAACCTCGGCCGTATACGTTGAAACCATCAGGCGCAGGCCGATGTTCTACCAGGTCAATTTTCTTCATTACAATCCTTCAAATTGGTGGACCTGGTTTTCGGACATCTTTGCAGGAGCGTTGGCTCTGCTGGCGATCACCGGTTTATTTGTTCTGAGGGGAAAAAACGGCATCACCCGGCGTGGAGCATGGATCACACTTGCAGGGATACTGATCCCTCTTATCTTCCTTTTTGTTTATAAGGGAAAAGTCCTCTAACCAAACAGGAAAGTATAGACCTCTTCTATCCTCCTGAAGGGTATTACCTGTATCGAGAATTTTTTAATATGGAGGTTCCTGATGTTGTAACCGGAAACGACAATTTTCCCGAATCCCAGTTTCTCAGCTTCCAGGATACGGGCTTCGATCCGGTTCACTGCCCGGATCTCGCCTGAGAGGCCCACCTCGGCCGCGAAGCAAACATTTTTATCCACCGGGATATCGGCATTGGAAGACAATACAGCGCAAATGACTGCCAGGTCGATGGCCGGATCATCCACTCTTATTCCTCCAGCAATATTCAGGAACACGTCCTTCATCCCAAGCCGGAATCCGCACCTTTTTTCCAGCACTGCCAGCAGCATGTTCATGCGCCTGACGTCAAAACCGGTTGCCGAACGCTGGGGTGTACCATAGGCAGCCGAACTCACCAGTGCCTGCGTCTCGATGAGCATAGGACGCAATCCTTCGATGGTGGCGGCGATCACCACTCCGCTGAGCTGCTCATCCCGTTGCGACAGGAGTATCTCCGAAGGATTGGCCACCTCCCGCAGGCCGCTGCTTTGCATCTCATAGATGCCCAGTTCGGAAACCGAACCAAACCTGTTCTTCGTCGCGCGAAGGATGCGGTACATGTGATGGCGGTCACCCTCGAACTGCAGGACCGTATCCACCATGTGCTCCAGCACTTTCGGGCCTGCCAGGTAGCCTTCCTTGGTGATGTGGCCGATGAGAAAAACAGGTATTCCTGAAGTCTTGGCCAGCTTCTGAAGTTCCGAAGTGCATTCCCGCACCTGGGATACCGAACCCGGCGATGAGTCCACCGCATCGGTTTGCAGTGTTTGAACAGAGTCAACAACCACCAGGTCGGGTTTGATCTTCCCGATCTGATGGAGAATGGATTGCACGGAGGTTTCAGTGAGGATATAGAGATCCCTGTTCCGGATCCCGAGCCGGTCGGCCCGCATGCGCAACTGCTGATCGCTTTCTTCGCCGGAGACGTACAGGATCCGTTTACCTTCCATGCGCAGGGCCACCTGCATCATCAGGGTGGATTTCCCGATGCCAGGTTCTCCGCCGATCAGCACCAGCGATCCCGGAACCAGCCCCCCTCCCAGGACCCTGTCCAGCTCCCGGTCGACCATACTGATACGATGCTGATCCGACCAGTCAATATCACTGATCAGCCTGGGCTCCTGCGGCTTGACGTTCCTGGCACGGTCATCCCGGCGTTCCTGCTGGATGACCTCCTCCATATAGGTGTTCCACTCCCCGCAGGAAGGACAGCGGCCGATCCATTTGACCGACTGTGCACCGCAATTCTGGCAGAAAAAAACTGTTTTAGCTTTCGGCAAAGTGTTCCGTATTGTTAATCAGTGACAGTTTAATGATCCCTGATCTTTTGGATCAGATGCGATGTTGAATACCCCGGCAGGAAGTCAATGGTGACCACCCGTCCCCCTCTGGCCGTGACGATGTCGTGACCAATGATCTCATCCGTTCGGTAATCACTTCCTTTGACCAGCACATCGGGTTGCACCAGGCGGATGAGTTCATAGGGCGTATCCTCATCGAACAAGACCACGGCAGTGACAAAACGGAGCGATGCCAGCACCAGTGAGCGGGCGTTCTCATCGTTCACCGGACGGCTCTCACCCTTGAGTCGCCTGACCGATTCATCACTGTTCAGCCCGATGATCAGGACATCTCCCATATCGGCTGCCTTCGAAAGGTAATCGATGTGCCCCAGGTGAAGCACATCAAAACAACCATTGGTGAAAACGATCGTATCACCACGGAACCTCCAGATGGCCAGCATTCTTTCAAGAGATGTCAGATCAACTATCCTGGACTGAATATGATCGATCTTTCCCATTCATTTTCTTGTTTACCAGCGGAAGCAAAATTAATGAAATTATACCTGCCAATATAAGCATTACAGTTTGCCCGGTCCACAGCAGCCAGCCCATTGCATATCCTTTGGTTTCCGGTATATGGTAAAGCAGCAGCGTCTCGGCAACGATGGCAGGATAGATCCCGATACCACCCTGGACGATCATAACTCCGATGGTTGCAAAGACAAAAACGGCAAATCCGGCGGATAAGGATAATCCCTTCGTTTCGGGGAGGCAGTTGAATACCACGTAGGTCATGATATAATAAAGAACCCAAATCATAATGGAGTGGAAAATGAACCAGCCGGGTTTTTTTATCCGGGTAAGGGATTTCAATCCTTCGAGGAAGCCCTGTGCCACTTCATTGATCCGTCTGAAGAGGCGTGTATTATTAAACCGCCTACGCAGGTAAAGGAAGAGTAAAATGGTTAGGACCATCCCTGCTGCGAGGATATAGATCAGGTATCCGCCACCGTCAAAAGCGGTCATTTTTTCCCTGACAGGCAGGATGATCTTCTGGGATATGTAATGTGAAACCCTGCCGAACTGCAATGCCAGGTTCAGCAGAAACAGCAATCCAAAGGTCAGGATATCAATGGCCCTTTCGGTGACAACTGTGCCGAAGCTTTTCTGGAAAGGTATCTTTTCGTATTTGGCCAGTACCCCGCAGCGGCTGACCTCCCCCAGTCGCGGCAGAGCCAGGTTGGCGAAATAGCCGATAAAAACCGCCAGGAAAACGTTAGTGAACCTGGGATGGTAACCCATGGGCTCCATCAGCATTTTCCAGCGTATCGAACGGCTGATATGACTGAATAATCCCAGGAAAAGGGAAAGAAGGATCCAAATGTAGTTGGCCTGCCTGAGGGAATCCCATATCTCCCTTTTTTCAACAGGGGTAAGATGACGTACGAAGAGCCAGATGAAAAATATTCCCAGACCCAGGAAAAAAACCAGTTTCCCGATCGTTGCCAGTGTCCTCTTCAACGGTTATTTTAATTTATTATCCTTATCCGGAAAAAGTATAATGGGGTGGTGGCGTCTTGCTTCTTCCGGATCCATCACCGCATATGTAACAATCAGTATAACATCCCCGATCTCGACTCTCCGGGCAGCGGCGCCGTTCATCACCACTTCGCCTGAACCGCGTCTTCCCTTGATCGCATAGGTGACAAACCGCTCACCGTTATTGACATTATAGATATGAACCTGCTCGTTCTCCAGGATACGGGCCGCATCCATCAGATCCTCATCGATGGCCACACTGCCCATATAGTTCAGGTTGGAATCTGTGATCGTCGCACGGTGAATTTTGGATTTTAAAACGTGTATCTGCATAGTGGCCGTAAAAGTACTAAATAAATTCAATATTATCGATGAGCCTTATCTTCCCGAGATATGCCGCCACACACCCGACGATCCGGTCACCGGCGGTCCATTTTTCAACCGGGACCAGGGTGTCGGCGTTCACAATTTCAAAATATTCCAGTGTGAAGGCTGGAACCTTTTGAAATTCCTTCTGCACCCACTCTTTGACCTGACGTACACTTCGGGATCTTCTCAGCCTGACCGCCCCGGAAAGAATCCTGTGGATGGCCGGAGCGATGGCCCTTTCTTCCGGTGTGAGGCGCTTGTTCCTTGAACTCATCGCCAGTCCGTCGGCCTCCCTGACGGTTTCACAGGCAACGATCCTGACAGCCATATGGAGTTGTCTGACCATGTCCTGAATGATGGTCACCTGCTGAAAATCCTTTTCTCCAAAAAAGGCCTGGTCGGGCTCGATGATCTCAAAGAGTTTTTTCACAACAATGGCAACCCCGTTGAAATGTCCGGGACGGAATTTCCCTTCCATGACCTTGTCCAGTTGCCCGAAATCGAAAACTGTTGAATCCGGTACCGGATACATCTCTTCCACGGATGGGAGGAATACCATATCACATCCGGCCTCTTTCAGCTTGTGGATGTCCGATTCCTCCTCCCTCGGGTATTTCAGCAGATCTTCCGGATTGTTGAACTGGATGGGATTGACAAAGATGCTGGCCACCACATGATCTGTAGCGTTCCTGGCTTTACGGATCAACGTCAGATGCCCTTCATGCAGGGCTCCCATGGTGGGGACGAATCCGATGGTGGCTCCTTTCGAGCGGACTGGCAGAAGATGCTGTTTTGTTTCAGTGATGGTGCGCAGGATGATCATGACAGGATGGGGTGCTTTAGGTCGTTCATTGTCATTCGTGGTCATTTATAGTTGTTCATGGTTATTCGTGGTTATCTTTTATTTGTCCTGGGGGCGGAGGATGTTGAGGATATCTTTTTCGAGGGTTTCGGATGGCGTTTCAACGATGCGGCCTGCCTCTGCTCCATTCCGGTAAAGGATAAATGTCGGAACAAGCTGTATATTCAGTGGTTGAATATCGGCATGAATGGTCTTCTTTTTTCTGTCCACGCAGATGAGCGTCAGCTGATCTTCAGGGAAACGCAGTTGATCAAGTATCTTATAGAACCTGGGCACCTGCTCCTGGCTGTCGCCGCACCATGTGCCCATGACCACAGTCAGTTGGCAGTCGTCCAGCTTCTGGCCGATGAGCCGGAGGATCTCTGCATCAGGTGAATAGGATGCATATTCCTGCTGGTAGAAAGCACCGAATACCTCACCTGTAAGGCCATCCTTGGTGCAGGTGTCGACCAGGACCTGGGTATGAAGCGTCGTATCTGTGATGACCCGGTTACGCTGCTGGGCAGAAAGAGGCAGGAGCCATATACAGTGTATCATCAGGAAAAAGAGGATGGTTTTCATGTCTATACTTTTGAAAATGGGCTCAAAGGTAATAAAATCACCAAATAAAAAAGCACGCCGACCTGCGTGCTTTTCGTTGTACTAACCTAAAACTATGAACAAACGACTCTCTTAGTTCAATATGTATTCATATACTGCGTAAGAGAGTGTACCAAGGATGATGATGATCGGTATCAGGATCTCCAGTATGTTGATGACTGGTTTCTCGATGGCCATCAGCGGTTCAACGGATGCTCTTGTGACCGCCGGATTGCTGTTTTCATTCACCGGTGTTGCCTCAGGAGCGATCCTGTCGGTGGCAAAGGGAATGTCATTGATGTATTTTTCTTCTTTCAGGGTGAACACTTCGGCCATGGCTTTTTCAAAATCCGCTTTTTCCTGCGCGGCCTTTGCAATGGCCTCCGTATCAAATGGAATGTCATCAATGTACGGTTCTTCCTCCAGTGTGAACTGTGCCAGGTCGGAAGAAGGCTGGACTGTTCCTGCAATTTCTTCCGTGTCAAATGGAATGTCGTCTATATATGGCTCATCCGCCAGGGTATATTTTGCAGGCTGTATGTCAGCCCTTACCATCATTCCTGTCATGAACAGGGTAACTAAGAGGAGGATTTTCGTCGTTTTCATGGCATTCAGCTTTTACCGGGGAATGCATCGAAATGCATTCTCGACTTTGCCAATAGTATGCCATAAATCATAATATGTTTTTAATCAAATAGTTATGAGTATTTGCAGAAAGGCATTTCTGTGAAACAGGTGTTCACTTTTCTACATTTCTGTACACAATCGAACAACCTTTTATAAAAGCAAAAAGCCAAAACCAAATATCAAAAAGCAAAAAAAACAGAAATCAAACATCTGTAAGTATTAATCTGAAATCTTAACGGCTGCTTTTGTACTTTTACCGGAAGAAAATGCATGTATGTCGGCAGAAATTCATAAACAGGCGGATCGCAGACAGCGCAACCTGCTGATTGCCACGCTTTTGAATTTTATCATCTCGGCTGTCGAAATAGCCGGTGGTTGGTTATCGGGCAGCCTGGCGCTTTTTTCCGATGCCCTTCACAACCTGGGCGATGCCTTTGCGGTACTGATCGCCTATGTGGCAGGCAAGATCGGGGCCAGGCAACCTGACCACCGGATGACCTTTGGTTTTAAGCGCGCCGAGATCCTTGCGGCATTGTTGAATGCGGTGATCCTGATCGTTGTGACCGTTTACCTTTTTTATGCGTCCTACCAGCGGCTCCGGGAGCCGGAGCCTGTGACGGGATCGGTGATGTTCCTCACTGCTGTCATTGGATTGCTGGCCAACGTGGCGGCTGTCTTTTTACTGAGGAAGGATGCCGGGGAGAATATCAACATCAGGGCAGCGTACCTGCACCTGCTCGGAGATTCTCTTTCGTCGGTGGCAGTCATCGCAGGCAGTATCCTTATTTATTTCTTTAAACTTTACTGGATCGATCCGGTCGTCACCATCGTCATCGGTCTTTATATCCTGAAACATGCATGGATGATCCTGCGTGAAGCCGTGGACATCCTCATGCAGTCCAGCCCAAGGGATATCCGTCTTGACGATCTGTGCCGTGAACTGGAATCGGTACCTGGCATTGATAACATACATCATGTCCATATCTGGAACCTGACGGACCAGCAGGTCCATTTTGAAGGCCATGTGGAACTGGTCGAGAACCTGACGGTGGAGCAAACCGAATCCATACGAAAACAAATGAAGCAGATCCTCCGGGAAAAGTTTAGGATCTCCCATCTGACGGTCCAGTTCGAATACCGGAGCTGCGATGACCAGGAAAGGATAAAAAGAGAGGAGAGAGGAGAAAGGAGAGATAAGGTTTAATAAGAAATGGGAAGAATGAGAATCGTTTAGAAGAATTAAATGGAGACCAACACATTTCTTTTTGCTTTCGGGCTGACGCTTTTTGCAGGTCTATCAACAGGCATTGGAAGTGTGTTAGCTTTTTTCACGCGTCGTACCAACACCAAATTTCTCTCTGCGGCCCTGGGTTTCTCGGCGGGAGTGATGATCTATGTTTCGCTGGTTGAGATCTTTGCAAAAGCGAAGGGGCAGCTGGTTTCCGATCTAGGTCTCTGCCCGGGGTACTGGTTGACCGTACTGGCCTTTTTCGCAGGGATGCTTTTGATCGCCGTGATCGACAAGCTGATCCCCTCCTATGAGAATCCGCATGAACTGCGAAGGATCGAGGATATCGGTGCCTCTAGGCCTGATAAAGAACAGCGGCTGTTGCGGATGGGGGTCTTCACGGCACTTGCCATTGCCATCCACAATTTCCCGGAAGGGCTGGCCACGTTCATGGCGGCGCTGACGGAGCCCGGACTGGGGATCGCCATCGCAGTGGCCATCGCCATCCATAATATCCCGGAAGGAATTGCTGTGTCGGTACCCATCTATTTTGCAACGGGAAGCAAACGAAAAGCGTTCCTGCACTCGTTCTTATCGGGACTCTCGGAGCCTGTCGGAGCCCTTGCCGGATACCTCATCCTTATGCCATTCCTCACCCCGACCTTGTTTGGGATACTTTTCGCCGCGGTCGCCGGCATCATGGTCTTCATTTCACTGGATGAACTGCTGCCTGCCGCAGAGGAATACGGGGAGCACCATCTGTCCATTTATGGCCTTGTAGCTGGTATGGCGGTCATGGCGGTGAGCCTGCTGCTGTTTGTATAATAGGGGAGAGTGGAGGAGTTGGGGAATGGGCATCCGTAGTCATTCATAGTAATTCATAGTTATTTGTTGTTATTAGTGGTTATTTGAAATTTGTAATTTGGATACCGAGATTTTTCAGCATGGAGACCATCCGTTGATAATGGCTTCCGTTCCAGTATACGCGGTGGCATTGTTCGCACTGGTAAAAATCCTCGTAATGGGCACGCGTTTTAGGTTTTAGAAATCCGATGACAGCTGTTTTTTCCACTTCTCTGATGATCCCGTTGCATTCCATGCACCGATGGAAAGGCTGGATCTTTCCCGAGAGGTCAAGGCGCTGGATCACTTCTTTGAGCTGCTCCAGAGGCTTCTGCGACCTGATCCAGTAGCCGTGCCTAACGTGGCCGTTCTTCAGCAGCTGGATGTCCCGCGTCAGGACGATCCTGTTTTCTTTGAATGCAACGGAAACGATCTGATCATCTTCCAGCCAGGTCTCGTAGATGGTGTCAAATCCCAGAAGGCGCAGATAACGAGCTAATTTGCCTAGGTGAACATCGAGGAT
This sequence comes from Bacteroidales bacterium, assembly GCA_028716265.1. Taxonomy (GTDB): domain Bacteria; phylum Bacteroidota; class Bacteroidia; order Bacteroidales; family JAGONC01; genus JAGONC01. The sequence continues at coordinate 26,146 of JAQUQD010000012.1, forward strand.
CAGCTTGATTGTCCTCAGGGGTTTAGGTCGCAACCTGGTGACAGAAGAGATATCCAGGCTTTCAAACACAGGGTAAACGGAGACAAGGTCATGGTCGCACGGTTTGAAGTTAAAATCAACCGACTCGCCGTTGACCAGGATAAGGTCCACCTCCACATGAGGTATGCCGAGCGACTCGATGATGTCTTTGATCGTGTGGTTGCCGGAGTATGAATGCAAAAAAGGTTTCTTCTTCCTGTCCCTGGGCAGGAAGTCATTCAATTCTTCATAGAACCGTATTTGGATGACCCTGGGCATGATTACGGAACAAACAGCACCTTGCCTTTCGACATATTGCCGACATACTGCAAAAGTCCGCGGACTACCTGTTCAAAAGGAAAGGTAGCCTGGATGCGTGTGGTAAGCTTGCCGCTGATGATCTGATCCTGCAACTGCCCTGAGATCTCGCTGAATCTTTCAACGCCGGTTTGGCTGATCCAATCGGCCAGGTTGAATCCCCTGAGCGATTTTCCATGAAAGATCACTTCCAGGATATCCAGGTTCGCCGCCGGCAGACCGGAAAGTCCTCCATAGAGGATCACCTGGGAATCATGGGGCATGGCATTGAGCAGTATTCCTGTCATTTCGCCTCCGATGGCATCAAAAGCGATGGTTGCTTCCAGCTGTTTTGACAGGCTTTTCAGGCGGTCGGCGAAGGTATCATCCTTTTGGTTCAGGACGTAGTGTTCACCTTGTTCCGACAGTGCACGGACCTGATGATCTGACCTTACAATGTTGATGACCGGGATCCCCTTGCCGGCAGCCATCTTACGTATGAAAGTGCTAACCTGGCCGCCCGCTGCCGTGAGGATGACTGCCCTGTGCCTGTCAGCGGCAGCGATCTCCATCAGGCCTGCAGCCGTGAACGGATTGACTGCCAGGCAGGCTGCCTGCTCAACGGACAGTCCTTCCCTGACTGGGATGCAATGACCTGCACTGACCGTAACATATTCTGCCCAGGTGCCCTCTTCTGAACCCTGTGAAAAACAGCTGACTTTTTTTCCCGCAAGGCTCAGCGCACTGTGCGATGTTCCAGTTGCCACAATCTTTCCTGTTCCTTCAAAACCGGGGATCACAGGAACCGGTCGTGAAACGATGTACATCCCCCTGAGGAAAGCGATATCGGATGGATTACAGGGAGCGCAGTCCATCCGTACCAGCACTTCGTCATCCCCCGGTGCCCTGACCTCTTTTTCCTGCACGGAAAGGCTGCGGATGATCCTGCCCAGGTTGCTGTTATATTCCTGAAGCACGACGGCCCTCATGACCCCGGGAATTTGTTTTGGATTCATCGTATTTATCTGTTCATGGAATCAAAATTACGCATTTCCTTCAAAGGATTGAAGATCCAACAATACAAACGATAAAAACCGCTACCTTTGCACCCCATGAAATCCACCTCAATTTCCATCGTCCTGTATCTCATGGCCTTTATCGGGATGGCCCAGGATATTACAGTTTCCGAGCTGCAAAAGCATGTGTATTATCTGGCCTCCGATTCCCTCCAGGGAAGGAAATCAGGTACGCTTGGCGGGCTCATGGCTGCGACCTATATCCGCGACCAGCTCAGGAGCTTTGACCTGGAGCTGAAGGGTGAAGACGGATTTCAACATTTTGAGATCATTACGGATGTGGCACTGGGGCCTTCCAATCACCTGAGCTTTGATGAATTTTCCGGCGTACCTGGAACGGATTATATTCCGTTCAGCTTTTCCGGCAATGGAAGCCTGACAGCACCGGTAACCTTTGCCGGCTATGGATTCAATTTTTCTTCCGATTCACTATCCTGGAATGATTATGAAGGGCTGGACGTTGACCGGCAGTGGGTCATGATGTTGCTAGGCGACCCGGAAGCGGATAACCCCCAAAGCTTCTTTACCCCCTATAGTGATACCTGGGGCAAGATGCTCAAGGCCAGGGATCATGGTGCTGCCGGAATACTCTTCGTCACTCCGGTAAAGATGGATAAGAGCGACGTGGTGGAGGGACTACAGCTGGAAAGAGGCACTTCCGGTGCCGGGATCCCGGTCATCCATCTGTCGCGTAGAATGGCCAACAGGATGCTGGCCTCCCAGGGCAGGACCATTGAAGAACTGGAGACCAGGCTGAACGCAAACCGGCACGCTTGGTCCTTTCAGTTACCGGTGGAAGTGAGTGCATCGGTTAACCTCGTCTATCAGAAATCCCGGACTCAGAATGTGGTAGCCCTGCTCCCCGGATCGGATCCGGTCCTGAACCAGGAATACATCGTTATCGGTGCCCATTATGATCACCTGGGAATGGGAGGTCCGGGATCGAACTCCAGGGCACTGGATACCCTTGCCGTGCATAACGGTGCCGACGATAATGCATCGGGAGTCGCCGGGATGCTGGAACTGGCTGAAGAGATTGCTTTGAACAGGGAGAAGATCAGGCGGAGCATTCTGTTCATTGCGTTCGATGCCGAAGAGTCAGGCCTGCTGGGATCCAAGTATTTCATTGAACAGTCGAAGGAACTGGTCGGAAAAATGGACGCCATGATCAACTTTGACATGATCGGAAGGTTCTATCCTGATGAAAAGCCTCTTTTGGTCAGCGGAACAGGCACTGCCGCCGAGTCAGAAACCTTACTGGATTCGATCGCATCCCACCTTGATTTCAGGCTGACCTATTCTCGCGAGGGATTTGGTGCGTCGGACCATTCCAGTTTTTACTCCAGTGAGGTTCCCGTGTTTTTCATCACCAGCGGAGCTCATGAAGACTACCACATGCCTGAGGATGATGCCGACCGGATCCGCTATGACGGGACCAGGCAGATCGTTTCCTTTACTTATGAGCTGGTGATGGAGATCGCCAACAGGGATGCATCCCTTACTTTTCAGGAAGCAGGTCCCAAAGAACCTCCCCGCTACGGGAGGGGCTTCAAGGTCACTCTTGGCATCATGCCTGACTTCACCTCTACAGGAAACACCGGATTGAGGGTGGATGCAGTCCGCAAAGGCGGACCGGCTGACCGCGGAGGGATGCTGAAGGGAGATATCATCGTTGGCCTCAACGGGAAAATGGTCACCAATATCTACGACTACATGGCCCGGCTCAAGGAACTGGAATCGGGTCAGGTTGCCGCCGTGGAGGTCATCCGTGACGGTGAAAGGCAATTCCTCCTGATCCAGCTTTAATGATAACGTTCCTAATAAAATTTTCCACCAAACCGAAAGACCATTACCATGCTTGAACTGCTTAAATGGGAAGTGCTGATGAAGTTCATCAAGTTTGGTGCGGTAGGAATTTCAGGCATCGCAGTTGATTTCGGCATCACCTATCTTTGCAAGGAGATCCTCAGGATCCAGAAATACGTTGCCAATGCCATAGGTTTTACGACCGCTGCCAGTACCAATTACATCCTCAACAGGATCTGGACGTTCCACAGCACCGATCCGGCTATCTTTCTACAGTATTCGAAATTTTTGATCATATCGCTCGTTGGACTGGGGATCAACACGCTGGTGTTATGGATCCTGGTGAGCAGGTATAAAATGCGTTTTTATCTCTCAAAGCTGATCGCTGTGGCCGTGGTCATGATCTGGAACTTTCTGGCCAACTATTTCTTCACCTTCCGGGGATGAAGTTGCTTAAACGTGTTTTCTCAACTGGTCTGCGGTGAACATCAACGGGAGCAGATGGCGGATGCTTTCCACTATCCATATCCTGCTTTTCTCGCCCATCATGATCAGACGTACAGGCCTGCCGTGGAGCTGTTCGTATTCGGCAATCACCTGCCGGCATGCGCCGCAGGGGGTCACCGGTTCCGTGATGGTGAAGTGAAGGGCACGGCCGGTGATAGCCAGCGATTCGACAGGCACTCCGGGATACAGTGCGGAGGCAGCAAACAATGCGACCCTTTCAGCGCAAAGCCCCGAAGGATATGCCACGTTTTCCTGGTTGTTGCCGGTCAGTACGCTGCCGTTGGCCAGCCGGACCGCTGCACCGACGTAATACTGGGAATAGGGGGCATACGCATCCCTGCCTGCCTTTATCGCCTGTTCGAGCAGGACCCTGTCAGCATCGTCAAGCTCTTCCAGACTGTTGTACTCCATGCAATGTGTGATGATGTCAAATCGTCTCATGATCGGTATCCTGTTTACTTAAGACAAACAACGAATAGAAGAAGGCAAAAAAGGTCACTCCCGCCTGATTGTTGAGCGTATCATCCCCAAGAAATGACACCAGTGCGATGGTGAAGAAGGTGACGAAGAAATAATTGCTGAACGACCTTTTCTTTAGGGCGGGATAAAGAATAGCAAAGAGAAACCAGATCAATCCCGGGATGCCATAGCTGGCCATGACGGTCAGGAACTGGTTGTGGGCGCTGAACATTCCTTCATTGGCCGACTGAAGGGGGGAGTTCATTTGCCTGAACGCTTCATGAAAGCTGGTACGGATATCTCCCGTTCCGACGCCTGTCATCCAGTGGCCTCGGATGAGATAAAGAGCTGCCTTGCCCTGCTCCAGGCGCTCGATGGCAGATGATCCGGTATGTGCTCCGGTCCTGCGGTAGGTCTGGTAGTCCATTGCCATATGATGGATGCGGTTCCTTACGCTGAATTTTTTAAGATCATGGACGTTGGCGATGCCGTGTTCAACATAATTCACATCCTGGTCGGTGAGAGCGGCAACACCCGTAGAATCTTTTCTTAGATCCTTCGAGTTCAGGTAACGGATCAGCGTGTACCTGATCTCCTGGCCTTTATGGTCGAGACTGTCGAAGGCTATCCTGCTCCTGCGGTTCCAGTTCTCTTCCAGTTCCGGCCAGCAGAGGTATAATCCAATGTATTTCCCGTCCTCAACACCCATGGTCGCATCGTGGACATACATCTCACCACCTGGAGTATAGGCATCCAGCCGCTCCATCTCAACGGGACTGGCATCCGTGTAATTTTTTACTGTCATATACACCCAGCATCCGATGATCAGAGGAAGAGCGACCAGCAGTGCACCGAGGAGGAACTTTATCCTCCTGGAGGTCGATCTGAGGCCTGTCAGGATCAGGACTGGCACCAGCGTTACGAAAAAGGCGATGATGCCTGAGAGCGATCTGAGCATGAACAGGTAAACGATCAGCCAGGCCAGCATCAGGATCAGGATGGCGCGGACAATCCCGAAGCTTGCCTTCTTTTTAAATGCATAATAGGCCAGGATAAAGATGGCCATGCAGACCATAAGGCTGAAACGGATATGATGTATAAAAGGAGATATCTGGCGTGTATCTGTAATATCCTGTATAATAAGAAGATAGGTGCTATTCAGCGAACCTGCGACCACGGCGGTGGCAAATATGAGAAGAAAAAGCCTGAAAAGGCGGGGGGGTATCTTTTCGAAGGAGGATAAGAACAGAGGAAGTAAGAGCAGGGGCAGGTTATTTCGCAGGACTTTCATCCCGTATGCCAGGTCGCTGGTGAACAGCAGGCCGAAGAAATCGATGAGCAGAAGGGAGCTGAAGATCCAGGCAGGCTTGTTTCGGAAGAACTGGCCAAGCTTTTTGATCAGGTTCATGAATCCTTCTTTTATGGAAAGGATCAGTGCAGTCGGGATCCGGATCTTTCCGGAGCTTTGCCTGGATAAGGTGGAAATTTCCCGTTCATCAATACCCTCGCAGATGAAAACACCTGCCAGTATGAACTGGGCAACACTCATGAAGAACCGTGACAGGGGAAGAGCGGCCAGCATCAGGGCCAGACCAAAGTAGCAGGTATACCTTACAAAGAGTGACCATGCAGATTCATTGGTCATGATGCATTGTATTGGTCATTATTCGGTGTGATCTTTCTTCGCCCAGGTGCCTGCCAGGATCGCATGGTAGGTGTCTGCATCCTTGAGAACCTCCTTCGCCCTGGTGACTTCGGGATCTTCTTTCAGCGAGGTGATGATCCTTCCTTCTTCATAATAATAGCGGGTGATGATCTCTTGCTTGAGGATGGATTTGATCTCGCTTTTAAATTCCTGCAGGTCATCCATTTTACTTTCCTGGATCCGTTGATCAAGAGCTTCGATTTCGCCGGAAATGTCTCCGTATGTTTCTTCCTTCTGGGCGATTTCCTTGAGTTTCTTCAGCTCGCTCTCGCTGCGGGTAGTATACGCATAGTCCTTACCATGGAGGAAGTCCAGGAAATCCTGGTATATTTCATCGGTGATCTCAAATTCTTCCACAGGGGGGATGTTGGGATGGTTCCAGTAGAAGTGCGTGGCGTAATCAAAAATGAGGAACTTGGTATAGAGAGAGTAGCTGATGCTGTTAAGCTGTGGAAGGCCGACAGGGATGTCGGGTTCTATTCCGCCCCCGTCATATACCGGCCTGCCGTTGCGGGTCTTGAACTCAGATATGAGGGAATCAGGTATCTTGGTGAACATACCATTTTCGTCTTTGTGCGAATAGTCAATGGCCTGGATGCACCTTCCGCTCGGTATATAGTATTTGGCCACGGTAATTTTCATTTTGGCATTGTACGAAAGGGGGACCACATTCTGGACAAGGCCTTTGCCAAAGGTCCTCTGGCCGATGATCACGCCCCGGTCCAAATCTTGGATCGCCCCGGCGACAATTTCGGAAGCAGATGCGCTGGTATTGTCGACAAGGATGACCAGTGGGATCTCCACATCCAATGGAGCGTTGTCCGTACTGTATGTACGGTTGCGGTCGGGCAGCTTTCCTTTCGTGCTTACCACCATTTCCCCTTTGCCGACGAACAGGTTCGTAATAGAGACAGCTTCCTGGAGCAGTCCCCCGCCATTTCCCCTGAGGTCAAGGATAAATCCGTTCAGCTTTTGTTTGCTCCTCAGCTCTTCGAAAGCCTTTCGCACTTCACTTCCGGCAGTCTGGGTAAAACCGCTGAGTTTCAAATAGCCGATACCATCCTCCAGTGTTGAATAATAGGGAATATTCGGCACGGTGATCTGTTCCCGCGTGATGGAAAAGGACATGGGGAGGGGACTGCCCGGCCGTTCTATCTTGACGCTGATGGTAGTGTTGGGCTGCCCCTTCAGGATCGCACTGACCTCATCCGTGGTCTTGCCCCTGGCAGATTGCTGGTTGATCTCCAGTATTTTATCACCCGCCTTCAGGCCGGCCTTATCGGCAGGGAAATTCTTATAGGGTTCGGAAATGATGATGTAGTCCCCCTGTTTGTGGATCAGTGCCCCGATGCCGCCATATTGCCCCGTGGTCATGAACTCATAATCCTCAATATCGGATTCCGGGATATAGTTCGTGTACGGATCCAGCGATTGCAGCATGGCATCGATGCCGGTCTGCATCAGGTCGCCCGGTTTAAGCTCATCCACATAATTAGAGTTCAGCTCTTTAAAGAGAGTGACGTAGATATCAAGGTTCTTGGATATTTCAAAATCGCTGCCGTTCTGAGCTTTTATAAAGAAAGGGTACGACACCAGGAGTATGGTCAGGCAGGCAATAACGAAAGTCTTCAGTGTTTTCATCGCAAGTATAGGATTGAATTAATGGGGCATCAGGGTACAGGATCATAACCGCTGCCTCCCCAGGGATGGCAGGAGAGGATCCTTTTGAGGGTAAGCCACCCGCCCCTGAAGGGACCGTGTTTCATGATCGCTTCCACTCCATAGGCTGAACATGTGGGCGTATAGCGGCAGGAGGGAGGGAAATAGGGTGAGATGGCAGCCTGATAGAACCGGATCAACAGGATCATGAACTTACCCAGCACTTTTTTCATAGTCTCTGGTTAAACGCTGTAAAATTAGTATTATTATCGCTTCCAGTTCCCTGGACGGTAAAATAGAATGCCCGTAGTACACCATGGCAAACAGTATCCTGCCATCCTTTTTTTCGAGGTAATCATAAAGGATCCCTTTGTTTTTCCGGAAGGCCTCCCTCATTCGTCTTTTGACAAGGTTTCGTTTGACGGCCAGGCGGATTTGCCGGCGCTGGACCTGAATGACTACCTGAGCGGGGAATGGCTGGTCAGTCAATGCCCTTCTCCAGTAAACCCTCACAGGATAGATGGTGAAATGCTGGCCCCGGGTGAATAAGCTGTTGATCAGGCTACGGTTGCACAGGCGCTCCTGCTTGCAGAACGTCTGTTTGCGGAATGGATGGATCCCGGCCAATTCCTATTATTTTTTTCTATTGTTTTTTTCCAGGAATTCTTCAATGGCCATGGTCATTGACGGAGCGGTCTTGGTAGGAGCGTTGATGTTCAAGGTCAGTCCGGCATCCCTGACCGCTTTGGAAGTGGTGGGGCCAAAAGCGCCTATCAATCTTTCTCCTTGTTTGAAGTCCGGAAAATTTTTGACCAATGATTTGACGCAGGAAGGACTGAAGAACACAAGCAGGTCATACTTTTCGATGTCGATGTCTTTCAGGTCGCTGGCGAGTGTTTTATAAATGACAGCTTTAGTGTACTGAATGTGGTTTTCCTGCATCAGTTTGTTGATCTCCTGCTTTTGAACGTCGGAACATGGAAGGATGTATTTCTCTTCCTTGTGTTTCTTGATGATCTCCAGCAGGTCGTTAAAGTTTTGCTTGCTGTAGAAAATCTTTCTTTTCCGGTACTGAATGTATTTCTGCAGATAAAAGGCTGTCGCTTCCGAAATGCAGAAATATTTCATGTCATCGGGGATTTCAGTCCGGAGATCTTTGGCCAGCCGGAAAAAATGATCCACTGCATTGCGGCTGGTGAAGATGACCGCAGAATAGTCCAGAATATGCACCTTCGACTGTCTGAATTCTCTGGCAGTGATTCCCTCGATCTGTATGAACTTTATGAAATCAATGGTTACATTGTGCTTTTTTGCCAACTGCCCGTACGGTGATTTGTCCAGTTCTGCTGGTTGTGGTTGCGTTACGAGTATGTTCTTAACTTTCAAATTTTGTCGTTTATCAAAGTTAGACAATGATCAAAAAGGCTGATAATCAATGATTAAAAATTGTCCTTAGCGACTTTTATGATAGCTAATATGGGTAAAATTTCGACGGTGCAAAGATAAAAAAATAAATAGAATATAGAAAACTTTGTGTCTCCCAGTCCGATAACTATTCCTCTGACCAGTTTGACAAGGTAAAGTATAGCGGTCAAACCGAGGCTGATGTAGAGGATGACATCCGAGCGGGTATAGGCGTTGACCACCAGGAAGGGCAGCAGAACGATCCCGATGATGAAGTGATAGACCATGGAGCTCATCAGGTACTGTGAGGTGATCTCGAAGTTCCTGAACGTCCATCCCAGCATGCGTATGAGGAAAAGCCGGAAGAGCAGCCAGATCACTATACCGCCTGCAAGGGCCAGAAAGAGGATAAAGTTGAGGGAATCCGAGGGTGAAGGATCTGAGAGCGATTCATTGAACTGAAAAAAGAGGAGGGCGATAGAGCAGATAAAAATGAATCCCAGTGACAGGTTGATCAGGTCATACGCTCCTCCTCCCTCCCGAATCAGTAGGTTCATGTACTGTTTGGAGTAAGCTGCCTGGAACAGCTGGGTGAATCGTTTGCGGTAGGTGACCCTCACCCAGGCAAAAATTGTAAAGCAGATCAGCAAAACAGGTACGATCCAGTCGTTGAGGATCTCCGTCCGGACCTCAGCGGTGAACTCCTTTTTCTGGAAGGGTTGGATCTGAAAAAAAGACACAGGCTCTTTCACTACGGGCTGCACATCCCCCGCAGGAAGTGTTTCCTGATAGTAGTGCAGCAGGTCCTGAAAGTCATTTGCGATGTATACCTCATCCGGCCTGAGGGCAACAGGCATCACCGGAACCGAATCAGGCAGCAAGGGTGTAAGCAGGCTGTCAATGTTCATTCGATCATCAGTAGTTTGCCCATTTTAGTACACATGTCAACTGCAGTCCCTTGCAGGAAAATATCCGTGATGGAATCGGTATACCTCGACCGGGTGATGTTGATCTCAATGATCGTGGCTCCGTTCTCCTTAGCTGTGAACGGTATCTGGGCGGCCGGCAATACCTCGCCGTCGGACCCGATAACCAGCAGTACATCGCACCGGGCAGCCTCTTCGAACGATTCTTCAAGTTCCTTCTGGGGAGGCTCCTCGTTGAAGAAAACGATCTTCGGTTTCAGGATCCCCTTGCAGATATAGCATGTAGGAGGCAGAAAATTCAGGTCAGTGAAACTGATGTCGTACTCCGATCCGCAGTCGGTGCAAACCAGCGTCTTGGAAGATCCGTGCAGTTCCAGCACCCTTTTGCTTCCTGCAACCTGGTGAAGATTGTCGATGTTCTGGGTGATGACCGTTTCGATGATCCCGCGTTTTTCCAGCCTGGAGATGAAATAATGGGCATAGTTGGGTTCCACACGGCCGAAGGTGTCATAGAAGATCTCTTTGATCTTCTGCCAGGAGACCAGCGGTTTTTTAAGGAAAAAGCCCAGTTCAAGGTATATGGGGTCCACATAGTTCCATATCCCGTTCTCACCTCTGAAAGGCGGGATGCCACTTTCTACGGAAACGCCGGCACCTGTGAAGACGACGCCATGCCTGGCGTTTCGCAGAGCGGCAACCGCCCGTTCGACATCGTCTTTCCAGATCGTTTCCTGTGGCTCTTCAGGCATAGTGACACAACCTCTTGATTACGATTCAAAAAAGTAGGTCTGCTCGTAATCCGCCATATCCTTGGTGACATGGACGGATCCGTCGGAGTTGAAATGGATGCTGAATCCGTATTTCTTGAATACTGCAATCATGGGCTTGTTGTCGACGGTGGTTTCGGCTACGATACGCTTCAGTCCCCAGTGTTTGGCAACGTCCATCGAATACTTGGTGAGGATGTTGCCCAGGTCTTTCCGTTGCCAGGCATCCCTGATCAGGATGGCATATTCCACCGTATCGAGGTCCAGGTTAGCGATCAATCTTCCCACACCGACGAGTTTCTTTACTCCATCCTCGATCACTTCCGCAACGATGGCGATCTCCCTGGAGTAGTCGATCACACAGAATTGAGTGGCGATCTCGTGGGCGGCGTAGTGGAAGTCGTAGCGGAACCTGGAGTAGATCGATTCTTTCGAGCAGCTTCCCAGCATATCCAGCCACAACGGTTCATCTTCCGGTTTGATCGGACGCAGTGTAATGGTGTTGCCATCAGCCAGTGTCAGCGGAGTGACGTATTCTTCCGGGTATGGGTGAAGGATCAGGTGCGAATACTTGGGTATGGGATTCTTCACGATCTCTTCATCGATCACGATGCGTGCATCCAGTGCGATCACATTGTCTTGACCAACCAGGAGCGGATTGATATCCAGTTCTGTGATCTCGGGGTAGTCGGCAGAAAGGTACGACATCCGGATCATGATCTCGATCAGTTTCTCGATATTCTTCGGGGATGCTCCGCGGTATCCGGTAAGCAGCGGATAGATCTTAAGTGATTTGAGCATGTTATCGGCCAGGGCTTCGTTCAGCGGCGGGAATCCCAGGGCCTTGTCCTTGAACAGCTCGGCTACTATGCCTCCCATACCGATCAGGATACAGGTTCCGAAGATCGGATCTTTTTTGACCCCGAGGATGAGTTCCACTGCGTCCTTTTCCTGGATCATCTGTTGAATGGTGATCCCATCGATGCGGGCCTGGGGCATTTTTTCCTTCACACGCGACATCATCCTGTCCCAGCTTCCCAGCAAGGATTCCTTAGTACGGTTGTTCAACGATACACCGCCCACATCGGTCTTGTGCGTGATGTCGGGTGAATGGATCTTCAATACGATAGGGTAGCCCATTTCCTCGGCGATCTTTACGGCTTCGTCCTTTGTTTTGGCGAGCATGGGCCGTGTGGTGGGTATGCCGTAAATCTCCAGAAGCTCTTTGGATGCATCCTCCGACATCGTCCGGCTCTTGCCCAGGTCGGTGTGTTCCAGCTCATGGCGGAGGCGGGCCGTGACCTGCTCCCGGGTCGTCTTCCGGTCATACGGGAACGACACCGGAATATCCTGTGGAGTCTCAAACAGGGCGGCCAGGTTATGGGAATAATCCGCCAGCGTCATAAACGCGGAGATCGCCTGTTCGGGCGTTGCATAATTGGCAATATTATGCTTGTTGAAGATCTGGATGCCTTCACGCATCTCTTTTCCTCCCAGCCAGGCGGTGAGGATAGGTTTGGTGGTCTTCTCCGTCAGCTTACTGATCTCGATGGCGATGGATGTCGGGTCGGTCATGGCCTGCGGTGTCAGGATGGCCAGGACAGCATCCACGCCCGGATCCTGCAGGACGATCTCCGTTGCGACGGCATAGCGTTCAGGAGTTGCATCTCCCAGGACGTCCACCGGGTTGCCGTGTGACCAGAAGGGAGGTAGGTAGTCGTTGAGTTTCCTCATCGTATCATCGGAGAGCTTTACCAGTTCTCCCTTGCTGGCTATCAGCGTATCGGTGGCCATTACCCCGGGGCCTCCGGCATTGGTGACGATGGCCAGGTTGGGGCCTTTGGGGATACGGCGGCGGGAGATCAGATCCGTGAAGTCAAAGATATCGCCGATGTTAAAGACCCGGGCGATGCCTGCCCGCTGGAAAACCGCATCGTAAATAGAGTCCTCTGATGCCATGGCCCCTGTGTGCGAAGCAGCCGCTTTGGCCGATTCAGGAAAACGTCCTGCTTTATAGACGATGATGGGCTTCTTACGGGCGAAGGCACGGGCAGCCGTCATGAACTTGCGGGCTTCGCTGATGGATTCTACATACAGCACGATCGACTTGGTCTGGGGATCCATCCCGAAGTAGTCGATCAGGTCGCCGAATTCGACATCCATGCTGTTCCCGATGGAAACAAAATAAGAGAATCCGATGTTTTCCTCGTAGGACCAGTCGAGGATCGAGGTGCACAGGGCGCCCGACTGGGAAATGAAGGCAACGTGCCCATCCTTGGGCATCCCCGATGCGAAGCTTACATTCATTTTCAAACGCGGAACGATAATGCCGAGGCAATTAGGGCCGATGACACGCATCTTGGGGAATTGGGACACAACCTTCTTCAATTCCTCTTCCAGGACCTTACCTGCAGACCCCGTTTCCTTGAATCCGGCGGTCATGATGATGATGCCGTTGATCCCTGCTTCACCGCATTCCTGTACCAGTCCGGGCACCAGCTGGGCTCCGGTGGTAATCACTGCAAGATCAGGGGTTTTCGGCAGGCTCCTGACATTCGGATAGCACTGAATGCCAAGTACCGCTTCATGTTTCGGATTCACCGGATACACCACCCCGTTGAATCCCCCACCCACTAAATTCTTCAATGTGATCCCACCCACACTGTTCGGATCATTCTTCACCCCGATCAATGCAATTCGCTGCGGTTTAAAGATGCTGTTTAAATGACTGACTCCCATGATAATAAGATTTTATTTACAGATTAAATGAAATGAAAATTCTGCCTTTGAAAAAGACGGTGCAAAGGTATTAAAGTTAACGGTTCACTATAAGATTTTACTGTGAAAAAGTTAGCAGTAGAGAACCATGGTCTATACCGGGTTGCCGGCAGTCAACTTCATTTTGTTCAGGGAGCAACCTGCCGATATAAAACAGAAAGGAAGGACCAATGCGATCTTCAAACTGACCGATGTCGATTTGAAGGATTATAGGAAGGATGACACAGCGACCATCCTTATCAATGAGCAGACAAGGGATGGGAGTGATCCCTCTCATGAATAACCATAGCTGATGGACCAGATAGAAAGAGGGGTGGAAGGAGAGGGAGATGGATGAAAGGAAATCAGAGATCAGACAGAGTTCTGATTTCCTTTCATTCGATTATCAGGTTGCGGCTTTGCGCGGAACCCTGACGATAGCGATGGTAATGACTGCAATAAAACATAAGATTCCGCATATAGTAAATGCCAGCGGGAAATTTCCCAGATCTCCCAGTTTACCTCCCATGATAGGGCCGAAAATGCCACCGATGGCATAGGCCAGGAACACCCAGCCGTAATTCTGGCCGATGAATTTTGTGCCGAACGTGTCCGCTGTCATGGTTGGGAACAGGGCGAAATTGCCGCCGAAGTTGAAACCGATCAGCATGGCAAAGAGGTAGAGGGTGGCCTGGTCGCAGGCCATCCATTGGAACAGGATCACGAACACGCCTTGTGTAGCCATCATGATAATGATCGAGAGTTTCCTGCCGATCTTGTCACTGACCGTGCCCCACAGGATGCGTCCCAGGCCATTGAAAAGGGCAAAGAACACCGCCATGGCAAGCGTGGCAGCGGCGCTGGCCACTTCAACAGGAATGCCTTTTGCCTGCATGGCATGCATGGGCCACAGTTTCATTAGGCCGATGCTCATCAATCCGGCACTTGCCCCAAAAGCGAATGTCAGCAGGATCATATAGAACTGCCAGGATCTGAGCATTTCGCTGCTGTTGAAGTCGGTGGAACCCACAACGGCTTTTTTGCCTATAGGTGCAGGAGGATTCCAGCCGGCGGGTTTCCAGCCTTCGGGCGGGAAGACCATCCATATGCTTCCGATCAGGACAATGACCGTATAGGCAATGCCATAGGTGATAAAGGTGCCGGAAACACCGATGTGATGAAGGAGCTGGCCTCCGCCCAGGGAGCCCAGCTTATCCGCAAGGGCCATCCAGAGGGTGGCCCCGAATCCGAAACCGGCAACCGCCAGGCCGGTGATCAATCCTTTCTTATCCGGATACCAGCGCATCCCCACTGCAATCGGTACGACATATCCCAAACCGATCCCACTGCCCCCGATGATACCTACAAAGATGAATGTGGTAGTAAAATTCTCGGCTCCGAGCAATCCGGCAAGGATATATCCCAGACCCAGGACGATGCCCGCCGCCATGGCCAGTTTGCGTGGACCCACCCTGGGCATCATGCGTCCGGCGATCACCATGACGATGGCAAAGAGGGCCAGGCCTGCCGAGAAGACCATCTGCGTCTGTGCTTTGGTCCATCCGGCTTCGACCAGTGGCTTGGTATACACTGACCATGCATAGATGGCGCCCAGTGCCAGTTGGATCATGATGGCTCCAACCACCACCAGGCTTCTTTTATGCAACTGTTTGGTTTCCATAGGTATTTCATTTTACCGTTTCACTACCACTTTCGCACCGCGAATGATCTCTTCGACCACTCCGGGATCGAGCAGCGTGGAGGTATCACCGAGGCTGGTGGCGTCTCCTTCCCCGATCTTGCGGAGGATACGGCGCATGATCTTACCGGAACGGGTCTTGGGCAATCCGCTGACGATCTGGACCATGTCGGGGCGGGCGATCGGGCCAATGATCCTGGCCACCAGGTCCTTGATGTCTTTTTCGATTGATTTTTCTTCCACTTCCGTCATCTCATCGCAGGTGACATAGGCATAGATCCCTTGTCCCTTGATATTATGAGGATATCCGACGACAGCCGATTCATTGACCTTGGGATGCTGGTTGATGGCGTCCTCAATCTCGGCAGTCCCGAGACGGTGCCCGGATACATTGATCACGTCGTCGACGCGTCCCATGATCCGGTAATAGCCTTCCTCGTCACGTTTTGCGCCGTCACCGGTGAAATAGTATCCCCGGTAGGTGGAGAAGTAGTTCATCCTACAACGTTCATGATCGCCATAGGTTGTGCGGATCATCCCAGGCCAGGGGAACTTGATGCACAGGTTGCCCTGTACGTTGTTGCCTTCCAGTACGTTCCCCTCGTTGTCCACCAGGATGGGCTGGACACCGGGAACCGGAAGGGTGGCAAAGGACGGTTTAGTTGGGGTGATGCCGGCCAGCGGCGTGATCAGGATCCCTCCGGTCTCCGTCTGCCACCAGGTATCCACCACAGGGCACTTTCCTTTTCCGACAACATCATGGTACCATCTCCAGGCTTCCTCGTTGATAGGTTCACCCACCGAACCCAGTACCCTGATCGAGTCCAGGCTGCGGCTGGTGACGTATTCGTTGCCCTGTGCCAGCAGCGCACGGATGGCTGTCGGAGCGGTATAGAACTGTTTCACCTTGTATTTGTCGACCACATCCCAGAAGCGTCCGGCATCAGGATAGGTAGGGACTCCTTCAAACATAACAGAGGTAGCTCCGGCAAGCAGTGGACCGTATACGATGTAGGTGTGTCCTGTCACCCAGCCGATATCCGCCGTACACCAGAATATGTCTCCCTCTTTGTACTGGAATACATTGAGGAACGTATATTCTGCAAAGACCATGAAGCCCCCGATGGTGTGCAGCACCCCCTTGGGTTTGCCAGTGGATCCGGATGTGTACAGGATGAAAAGCGTGTCTTCGGAATCCATGACCTCAGCCGTATTTTCGCTGGGAACGCCGGCAATGAAATCATCCCACCAGATATCCCTTCCAGGGATCATGTTGATACTGACGCCGGTATGTTTCAGCACGACCACATGCTCGATGGTCGCACATGATTGCAGCGCCTCGTCAACGATATTCTTCAGGTTAATGTCCTTGGCGCCGCGGTAGGCTCCGTCGGAAGTGATGACCAGGTTCGACTTGGCGTCGATGATGCGGTCGGCCAGGGATGAAGAAGAAAAGCCTGCAAATACGATGGAATGGATGGCTCCGATGCGGGCGCATGCCAGCATGGCAACGGGCAGCTCGGGTACCATCGGAAGATAGATGGCTACCCTGTCACCTTTTCTTATGCCCAGCTTCAGCATGGCGTTTGCAAACTGGCCCACTTTCTCATAAAGCTCCCCATAGGTGATGGTCTTGTTGGGCGACGACGGATCATTGGGTTCCCAGATAAGGGCAACCTGGTCTTTCCTCTCCGGCAGGTGCCTTTCAAAGATGTTTTCGGTGATGTTGAGCTTTCCGTTGATGAAAAACTTGATGTCCGGGTCTTTGAAATTCCACTCCAGGACTTTGTCCCATTTTTTTCGCCAGAAAAATGTTTCTGCCTGTTCAGCCCAAAAACCCTCGGGATCGGCTACACTCCTGTCATAGGTTTCAAGATACTCCCTGAAACTGTTTATCTGCTTCGTCATAATGATTAGTAATTAAGTGATTAATTGTTGTGATATGATGTTAATTAAAAGAATAGATATGTTCCCAATAAAAATCTGAAATTTGCCACCTCTTCCGCATTCTTTACTACGCCTTTAGAGTCAGGCTTTCCGTAGGCTGCCACCGTGTATTCCACTTCCCCCGCCACGCGGAAACGGCCGGTGTTGAACAGAAGCCGTGGTGCCACGCGGTAAAGGTGATCGATGTCAGCCCCGCGGCTGTAATAGATCTGTTTAGGATCAGAGTTCCCGGATGATCCTACGGGTGCGATGATATCCGACGATCCCATGTTCCTCGAATAGCCCCCGAACAAACCAGCCTGCCATTTCGCGCCATTGGTCTGGATGTCGGCCCAGATCGACATGGTGCGGATAGGCGTATAGGTCCGGAAATCCTTCTCGATATCGGTCACCTCTTTTACAGCGTAACCTCCCAGCATGGTCAGGCTGTAGAAATTTTCACCGTAAACATATTCAAGACTGAAGGTGATATCGGGGATCTTATACTTGACAAAGCCCATCCAGGCCATACTTACCGTGGATTCTTCGTCCTTGTAATTGGTTGTGGTTGAGAGCCGTGGTCTGATCTTTTTATGATTTCCCCCCACACCGGCCAGGAACTCATGGCCGGATGCTTCGTTCTTCCATGTATAAGTCAGCTTCAGGTTCAGTTCCGGCAGGGAGGCGTTACGGATATATTTCGAACTGGCTCCGTCCGGACCGTTGTCCACAAAGTCGATTTCCGACATAGCCGTCCCGATCACGGAAAAAGGACCGATCTTCTGCGTCAGCCGGATCTGCGGATTACGAGCAAACGGCTGGAACGGAGCGCCTGTGTTGAAGGAAACGACGTTCGGGAAACATTCAGTGATGAACATCGCGTGCCAGTACTGACCGATCATCAGTTCGGTCTTCGGCCAGCTGAGCATGATATAAGCGTGGCGCAACCGGAACGTATTGATGTTCTGTTCGATATTACCAAAAAATTCTGCTTCGATCAGCCCTGTCGGTTTTGCCCCGAGCACCTGCGGCGCCGTGATGTCGCCCTTTATCCTGCTCTGGATGGAAAGAATATGAAAGCTCGACTTGGCATTGATGTCTGCCGAGTTCTCATCAGGAACCTTTTTATCAGGGTAGAGCAGGTAATGCCCCTGGCGGATGGAAACCGTTTGCCGTGAATCGTAAAGGATGTCGTTCTTTATAAAGCCGGAGAATTTGATCCCGAATTCCTGTGCAAAAACCGCCAACGGGAAAAGGAAGACGGCGAATGCAGTGAGTCTCTTATTTATCATAGGATTGCCTGCAAGAATTATTTAACGAAAATCGGTGATTATTAATGCGTTAACCCGCAGTTCCTAAAAAGCGCAAATTTAGAATTTTTACTTGAATGAACGGCTATCCATACGGTATTTTAAAGATTGATGCGGACAATTTATATTAAATCTAAACACCCGGATTGGAGATGGCTCATGTCCGGTTTTCAAGCTACTTTTGCGTCAAAATTTTACAACCATGATCATCCTTGTTCTGAACTGCGGCAGCAGCTCCATCAAATTCCAGCTCTCCGAAATGCCCGGGAACACTGTGCTAGCAAAGGGTATGGTAGAAAAGATTGGACTCCAGGGAGGAGGCTTCAAATTAACCCTGTCATCGGGTCAACCGATGGAAGGCAAAAAAGATTTTACCACGCATCAGGAAGGGATCCGCCACATACTGGAAGTGATCACGCAGCCCTCCCTGCACATTATTCCGGCGATGGAAGCGATCGATGCTGTGGGGCACCGGGTGGTGCACGGCGGTGAATTTTTCAGCGGGAGCGTGCTGATCGACCACAAGGTGACCGATGCCCTGCAGTACTGCACTGATCTGGCTCCCCTGCATAATCCGCCGAACCTGGCGGGCATCGGAGCGATCACACAACTGCTTCCCCGTGTGCCCCAGGTTGGCGTGTTCGACACAGCCTTCCATCAGACCATGCCACAGTACGCCTACCTGTACGGACTGCCGTTCGCCGCGTATGAAAACTATCGTATCCGGCGCTACGGGTTCCATGGGACCAGCCATCAGTATGTTTCCCGTCGTGCCTGCGACATCCTGGGCAATGATATTTCCGGGATGAAGATCATCAGCTGCCACCTCGGGAACGGATCGTCCATAACGGCCATCGATGATGGATTCTCGGTGGATACCTCGATGGGCATGACACCCACCGAAGGATTGATCATGGGTACACGCTGCGGCGACCTGGATCCGGGAGCATTACTGAAATTGGCCGAGAAGGAAGATCTGTCCATCAGCCAGGTCAATGATCTGGTCAACAGGAAAAGCGGCATGCTGGGTATCTCGGGCATCTCATCGGATATGCGCGACATTGAACAGGCTGCCGGTGAAGGGAACGAAAGGGCAGAGCTTGCGCTGCAGATGTTCGCTTACCGTGTCAAAAAATACATTGGTGCATACACTGCGGTCATGAATGGCTTGGACATACTTGTTTTTACGGGCGGAATAGGCGAGAATGACGTACAGACAAGGGAAAGGATTCTCTCAGGGCTCACCTTCCTTGGTATAGAACCCGACTGGGATGAAAATAACAGGATAAAGGGTAGGGAAGGATTGATCTCAGGAAAAGATTCAAAAGTAAAAGTACTGGTCGTACCCACCAACGAAGAGCTGGTCATCGCCAGTGAGACCTTTCGCCTGATGCGAGCCCGGAGGCAGTGACCTACATTTCATCCATCAGTTCGTCGGTCATTTCGAGGTTGTGATAGACACTCTGGACATCATCATCCTCTTCAAAGATCTCGATGAGCTTTAACACTTTCTGGCCAGCCTCCTTTTCGAGCTTCACGGTCGTTCGGGGCAAGCGCTGCAATTCGGCGCTTTCGGGCTGGACCTTCAGTTCTTCCAGTTTTTTCATCATGGGCCCGAAATCTTCCATGGCCGTTGTGATGGTAAAATACTCTTCGTCCAGCTCAATATCCTCGGCACCGGCATCAATGATTTCCATCTGAAATTCATCCGGGTCCAGTGTACCTTGAGGGATCTCAAAGATGCCCTTCCGGTCGAAGACAAAGCTGAGTGATCCGTTGGTGCTCAGTGCTCCGCCATATTTGTTGAAGACCGAACGTATGTTACTGATGGTCCGCTGCTGGTTGTCGGTGGTGGCTTCGATGAACACCGCAACTCCGTGAGGGGCATACCCTTCATAGGTGGTCTCGATAAAAGCAGCCGCATCCTTGTCGGCCCCTTTGTTGATCGCCCGCAGGATATTCTCCTTGGGCATGTGGGCACCCTTTGCATTGGAAATGGCCAGCCGCAATCTTGGATTCCCGTCAGGATCTGAACCACCTTCTTTGACAGCTACCGTAATTTCTTTGATGATCTTGGAGAAGATCTTCGACCGTTTTGCGTCAGCAGCCCCCTTTTTACGCTTAATAGTCGACCATTTGCTATGACCTGACATAGAGTTCTGTTTTGATGGATTTCCTTCTTTTTCAAGGGTGCAAAGATACAAAAGGAGACGGAATTTAGCAGGGGAAATGCAAAAAAATGAATTACCATTACAGAACATTCGATGGAGAAGTGGAAGTTCAAGTAAAAGGCGATCTGAGAATGGAGGTCGGAATTCTCATCTCAACCTTCAATTTAAAGATCAACATCTACTTTACGTTCCAATTCTCCATCGAATGTTCTGTAATGGCTATTTATCCCGGTTATTACCAGTTTATAAGCGCTAACCCGATACTGAACGGATACAGTTCCGGCCCCTCATCTTTTTGGAAAAGGGGATTGAGCGAGTAGGTTGCATACAGGTTGATAACTCCCCATCCAATACCGGCATACGCATCCCAGCGGAATGGATTCATGTGGTAATCATCCCAGTCTTTTTCCCTGGAATCATCGTTCCACACCACCTTTGATTTTGTACCCAGCCGAACTCCTCCCATCACTCCGGCCGTCAGGTGAAAACTGTTGGTCTTCATATGGGAGTTGGTCTGATATTCAAGCAGGAGGGGAATGTTGAGGTAAACCGCCTTCAGCTTGCTTTTCTCATAGTCCCTGTCGGGATAGACGTCGTTGCCGTGGAATGCATAGATGGTGGTTGTGTCGCTTACAAAATGCCAGTCCTTGCCATAGCGGTAACTGTTAAAGGTGAATCCGATGCCGGTGATCAGGCCGAGGCGGTTTTTGACCAGGTTGAAGTTTTGTTCATAGGCGTTGATGTGTACATCGATCGATTGTTCATATTTCAGGTCCAGGAAATTGTATTCCGGAGGCACCTGTGAGGAGAAGTCAGGATCTACATAGCCATTGATACCCAGATGGAATCCGCCCCAGTGTCCGTTAAACTTTCGGACCTTCATTCGATGGAATTCGACATGTCCATCCTCATCAATGATCAGTTCCTTGTTCCCGAGCTTTATTCTCACCGTATCATCGTCTTTGACATTTACGGTAATCCCTCCCACTTTTACTTCCGTTTCATCATCCCAGTCGTCGGCGCGGATGATGATCACTCCGCCCTCAGAAGAAGGTTCTTTGACATATGCGACCTCAGGATTGGTGATAAGGGTTTCCGGCTCCCTGCTGTACTGTACTTCTGCCGCTCCGCTGGTTTCGATGCCCAGTTCGGTGATGGCGTTTACTTCCCCGTTGGAGGCGCCGGATGCGGTAATGGACGTCGTTTGTGTCTCAAGGTCGAAGGCTTCCAGGGATGCCGCACCGCTGATCTCGCTCTGATGGCTTCCTGTCGTTCCTTTGAGCTTCAATTCGGCTGCTCCGGATAGCTTCGACTCCAGCGTCTGGACCGAAAGCTCCATTTCTATCTCGGATGCACCGCTTCCTTCGATCATGAGATTCGTAATCACAAATGGAGTTACACCTGTTACGTGAGAGGCGTCGGAGGCTCCTACATAAGTAAGATCAGGCAGCGTTACGTGAATGATCAGTTTTGAGTAATCACGGATCTTCTCCGTAGAGATCATCAGCGTTTCATCTTCAACGGTTGTCTTGATGAAAGGTAAAAGGTTTTCATCAGCCTCGACCTCTGTTATTTGGCTGGGTCCTTGACTAAGCCGTATCTCTGCGACGCCGCCGGCATCAATCTTGTCAAATGCCGGTAAATCTCTCGTCTCACGGCTGATCTTGCCGTCCCCTTTCTGCCACTGGGCCAGCGACCTGACGGGAAATCCGCCGGTAAGAACAAGGAGTACGGTTGCCATTACTAGTACGTTCATGCGTTTCATGGTTCTGGAATGTTATGTTTTGATAATACGTTGGTTGTGTGGATGGGACGGATGGCACACACATTTTGTTACAGGGACACCCGTCGGATTTTTCACTTACCGGAAATATTTTACTGGCTCTGGGGGAAGTCTTTTGTCCGGGTGCGCGCAAGCTCCCTTTTTTCGTTGATCAGTGCATAGGAGATCACCCTGCCTTCTTCATTCCGGATGCGCTGGATATGCAGCTCGCTGTCGGTCAGCTGGTTGATGCCGGCCACCCCGATATCCGCCAGTGTCCATAGGTTGATGTCAGGCAGTCTTTTTTTGCTGGGTGACTTTCCGGAGAAAATCTCTTTGACCTTTCCCATGGCCAGTTCACTAAAAGTACCGTAGGGCTTGCTGCGCGTCCCCTGGGACGGTGAAAGTGTATATTTGTCCGATGCAGTCAGGTATGGGAGTGCCTGGGAGTAGAGGTTTCTCTCGTCGGAAATCAGCTGGCGGGCTGGCTTCACGGAAGTGCTGACCAGCTGGTACCTTACTCCCTTATGGATGGTTGGTATCGATGAGATGGGGATATCGGCCCTGTTCTCAGTTTCCCTGGTCTCATCCGTTGGTTTGATAGGAACCTGCGGGACGGATGGTGGTTCACTGGATACGGAAGCCGCATAGGTCACTTCAGGCTGTCTCACAGAATGCTGCGCGGTATCTGTCATTGGCCCTGGGGTGTCGGGTATCTGCTCGACAAGGACCGGCTCATTCTTATGGAAAGGTTGCATCACTAGCAATACGACAAGCAGGGCTGCCGCTGCGCCTGAAAGATAATAAAGGGGCTTTTTGTAGGATGACCATAAAGTATGCTTCTTTAACCTGCTTTTCTCCGGGAAGACGACCGCTGGATCCGCAACCAGCACTGTCCGTTTGAACTGTTCCCATTCCCCGGCGACCTGCGTATTCCTGAGGACGAAGCGTTCCAGAAGCCTGCTCTCCGTTACGGAAAGGTCTCCTTCCACCGATCCGATCAGGTATTCCTGATAATTCAATTCGTTGATGGGACCAACCGAAAGGATCGGATCTCTTTTGAGTCGTTGCTTGTCGGGGTACTGGATGTTTCCTCCGGCTATCAGCGGGACGGTGTCCAGGTCGATGAGCTCCTCCTTCAAATCCGGGTTCTCGTCGAGAAACAGTAACAACTCGCTGACCCGGTCAGGAGAGAGCTTCCCATCGAGATAATCGATGAAGTAGGTTTCGTAGTTGTTACGGTTTATGCTCATTGCCTGTCAATGAATTAGATCACATTCTCCAGCTTGCCGATATAATTTTTCAGAAATACCCTTGCCCTGTAGATGTACACTTTCACCTGTGACTCATTCAGACGGGTGATCTCCCCGATCTCCTGGTAAGAATATCCTTCATAATCCCGGAGAAGGATCACCGACCGCTGGATTTCAGGGAGCAGCCGGAGGGCCTGGTCAAGCACGTGTTTCACGTCGCTGAAACCGATCTCCTCGGTTTGACCCTGATGCCTCGTAGTGTTAGTGTCCTCCCAGTACTTCTCTTTCCTGATCGCATCGATCATCGTGTGGTAAGCCGTGGTGAAAAGATACGACTTGGCTTTTTCAAAACTCACCTCGGAGACCTTTTCCCATAACCTGAGAAAGGATTCCTGCACGATATCCTTTGATTTCTCCTCATCCCTGTAATTTTTCAGGATGAACCGGAACATGCCGTCCGCATAATGATCAACGCAACGATTGTATTCTGTTATGGTCATGTGTTCCGAAAGGGAAAATGAGGAAAACCGATCATAAGACGGTTAAAGCCGATAAATGTTACACGCCTGGTAAGGAAGTGTCAATCCATTTTCAGAACGGCCAGGAAGGCGCTCTGCGGGACTTCCACGTTCCCGACCTGGCGCATGCGTTTTTTGCCCTTTTTCTGTTTCTCGAGTAACTTTCGTTTGCGGGTGATATCTCCTCCATAGCATTTTGCCGTGACGTCCTTCCGGAAAGCCTTCACGGTTTCCCTGGCGATGATCTTTGCCCCGATGGCGGCTTGGATGGCCACATCATACTGTTGTCTGGGTATGAGTTCTTTCAGCTTTTCACACATCCGGCGGCCGAAATCGTACGCATTGTCGCGATGGATCAGTGTCGACAGGGCGTCAACCGGATCCCCGTTGAGCAGGATATCCAGCTTGATCAGGTCGGCGAGCTTATAACCCGACATATAGTAATCGAACGAAGCATACCCCTTGGAAATGCTTTTGAGCTTATCGTAAAAATCAAACACGATCTCGCTCAGCGGCATCTCGAAGGTGATCTCCACACGGTCGGTGGTCAGGTAGACCTGGTTCTTCAACGTACCCCGCTTGTCGATGCACAGTTTCATGATCGCGCCGATGTATTCCGTTTTCGAGATCACCTGTGCAGTGATGTACGGTTCCTCGATATGATGGATGTATTTTGGATCCGGCATGCCGGAGGGATTATGCACCTCGATCGTTTCCCCTTTTGGGGTGATCACCTTAAAAGAAACATTGGGGACCGTAGTGATCACATCCATATCGAATTCCCTGTCGAGGCGTTCCTGGATGATCTCCATGTGAAGCAGGCCGAGAAAACCGCAACGGAATCCAAAACCGAGGGCTGCGGAGGATTCGGGCTCATAGAAAAGTGAAGCGTCGTTCAGCTGCAGTTTTTCGATGGAAGCCCTTAATTCTTCATAATCATCCGCATCCACCGGGTACACACCGGCGAAGACCATCGGTTTCACGTTTTTGAATCCTTCGATGACCGTAGGGCAGGGATGGTCATAACCGGTGATGGTGTCGCCCACTTTCACCTCTTTTGATGATTTGATGCCGGAGATGATATACCCCACGTCGCCCGCTTCCAGCATGTCGACAGGTTCAAATTTCATCTTGAGCACGCCGATCTCATCGGCGGCATAGTCACTCCCCGTGGCAAAGAATTTGACATGATCGCCTTTTCTTATACGCCCGTTGAAGATCCGGAAATAGGCATAGATGCCCCGGAACGAGTTGAAGACCGAATCGAAGATGAGAGCCTGCAGGGGTGCCTCCGGGTCCCCTTTTGGCGGGGGGATGCGGTGAATGATCTCCTCGATGATCCTGTCCACCCCGTATCCTGTTTTGGCACTGGCCTCGATGATATCCTCCTCCCTGCATCCGATGAGGTCCACGATCTGTTCCTTTACCTCTTCCGGCATGGCATTGTCCATATCCATTTTATTGAGAACGGGGATCACCTCCAGGTTATGGTCCAATGCCTGGTAGAGGTTTGAGATCGTCTGGGCCTGTATGCCCTGGGTGGCATCGACCACCAGCAGGGCCCCTTCGCAGGCAGCGATGGCTCGCGAGACTTCGTAGGAGAAGTCCACATGGCCGGGGGTGTCGATCAGGTTGAGCTTGTAGGTTTTTCCCTCGAACGTAAGCCGCATCTGAATGGCGTGGCTCTTGATGGTGATGCCGCGCTCCCGCTCAAGATCCATATTGTCGAGCACCTGGTCCTGGAAATCCCTGTCCGACAGGGTATCTGTGAACTGGAGAAGACGATCGGCCAGGGTGCTCTTGCCGTGGTCAATATGAGCGATGATGCAGAAGTTACGGATGGTTTCCATGCGGCAAAAATAGTAATAAAACTCATCTTTTGCGCACTCAGGTTCCCGGGACAGTCTCTGATTGTTCAATGAGGTAATTGCCCTTGTAAATATTGCCCAGGTGGCCGTCAATGGCTATTTTATCCCCTGTTTTGAAGCTGACTCCATTGATCAGGCATGTCTTTTTCGCTTCGTTCACCCTCAGCTCGGAGCAGTTCACCACGCAAACCTTTCCCAGGCGGGCTGCCGTGACTGCGGCATGGGATGTGGCGCCGCCCTTTGCCGTCAGCAGTCCGTGGCATTCGAAGATCATTCCGATGTCGTCAGGCACTGTATCCGGTCTGACAAGAATATGGTTCTCGTCGGGATTGGATCTTGCCAGTGCATTCAGATCCTCCATGTCGAAGGCCAGCAGGCCATTGATGGCTCCTCCCCCGATGCCGATGCCTCTTCCCACCAGCTGCATCTGGTGGGGAGGAGCGGTGAACACATTGACCTTGTGTCTCTTTTTAACAAACAGTTCACGTGTCTGAAGGATGTACACATCCTCGGGCTTATCCGACTCAAAGGTAAATTCGATTTCCTGGGGGCTGTAGCCGTGGTTTTCGATCATATCTTCGGCGATCTGCCGGATGCGCTTGTAAATCTGCGGCATGGATGATTCCAAAGAACGTTTTTTCAGCCGGGCCAGCTTGCGCTGGTTCTCAGAGATGGGCAGGGTATTGACCAGTCCGCTCACAATGTCTTCACCTTGGCTGCAGAACGTAAAATCGCCATAAAGGCTGACCCCCGGGCGGGCTGATTTGGGATCATGGGTAAATACGACGCCTGTGCCTGCGTGCTTGTGGAGGTTCCCAAGGATCATGCGCTGGACGATCACGGCAGTACCCCACTCATCGGCGATCTGCAGATGCTCGCGGTATACCTTGGCCCTATCGGAGTACCACGATTCAAAGACGAACTGAATGGTCTGCTTGAGCTGCTGGAACAGATCCTGTTCGAAAACAATCCCGTTGTCACTGATGATCTGCTTGTATGCCATGGCGATCTGCTTCATGTGCCATGGTTCAAAGTTGGCTTTCTGGTCGACGTTGTATTTCTTTTTATAGTCCTGCATGGTCTGA
>JAQUQD010000013.1 GCA_028716265.1 Bacteroidales bacterium
TTGACAAATTCAGTTTCAGCCATACATATTTCTCCTGGTTTTGGCCAAGAAGGAGCTACCGTCTTGACACGAACCTGCACGGAGGCACCAGAGCCTACGTCATGACCGGTCAGTATGAGAAAGTCTTCCCAATGGACATCTACCCGCTTCAGCTCATTAAGGCCATCCTGATCAAGGACATTGACCTGATGGAGAACCTGGGGATCTATGAAGTGGATGAGGAGGATTTTGCCCTGTGTGAATTTATCGATACATCAAAAACAGAGATCCAGTCCATCATAAGAGACGGGCTGGACCTTATGAGACAGGAAATGAACTAAACCGACGATAATACCTAGTATCTTTTGAATGAAATCACTTCGAAAGCACCTTGATAAGATAAAGCCCCAGTTCATGAAAGGGGGAAGGTTTGAAAAGCTGCATTCTACCTTTGATGCATTTGAGACCTTTTTGTTCGTCCCGGATAAAGTCACATTTAAGGGCAGCCATATTCGAGACAGCATCGACCTTAAGCGGACCATGTCGACTGTCATTGTAGCCCTCCTTCCTGCGCTGTTATTTGGTATTTACAATGTTGGTTACCAGCATTATATTTCTTACGGCGAGCATCCCGGTTTCTGGCAGATCGTTGGCTACGGGCTTCAGAAAGTGTTGCCTCTTATCGTTGTGTCTTACGGAGTCGGACTGGGTATCGAATTTATTTTTGCCCAGTATCGTGGTCACGAGGTCAATGAAGGATACCTGGTCACAGGAATGCTGATTCCTTTGATCCTGCCTCCGGATATTCCTTTATGGATCGTAGCGTTGTCTGTCGCCTTTGCGGTTATATTTGGCAAGGAGGTGTTCGGTGGTACCGGGATGAACGTACTTAATCCTGCCTTGCTGGCCCGTGGATTCCTGTTTTTTGCCTATCCGGCAGCCATGACCGGCGATAAGGTCTGGATTGCCGGCAAAGCCGATGCCTATTCCGGTGAAACCGTCCTGGGCCATGCCATGATCGGCAATTCCGACCAGATCAATGATCCGATGGGTATGTTCATCGGCCTGGAGCCCGGATCCATTGGCGAGACCTCCGTGATCGCGATCCTCATCGGAGCGGCTATTCTTCTTTTTACGGGGATTGCCAGCTGGAGGATCATGCTGGCAACGATGCTGGGAGCCACGGCCCTTGGTTTACTGGTCAACGCCATCGGGGCCAATGAGTACATGAGGTTGCCCTTCTATTTTCATTTCCTGATGGGTGGCTTTGCATTCGGTTTGGTCTTTATGGCTACGGATCCTGTGACCTCCGCCCAGACCAACAGGGGTAAGTGGATCTATGGCGTTCTGCTGGGTGCACTGATCATCATCATCAGAGTTTTCAATCCGGCATATCCTGAAGGAGTCATGCTAGCCATCCTACTGATGAATGTTTTTGCACCGTTGATCGACCACTATGTCATTCAGGCCAATATCCGCTATCGGGTAAAGAGAGCGAAAGCCGCCCGTGTACATATCGTTAAGTAACCTGAAATACAAAAGTTTATGAGCAATTCGTATATATTCAGATATGCAGCCATCATGGTGATACTGGTGGCTGTCATTCTCTCCTCAGCTGCAATGATCCTGAAGCCGTTGCAGGACAAGAACATTGCCATTTCGAAGATGCGGGGTATTCTTGAGGCCTGTAATCTTCAACCGACTGCTGAGGATGCTGTCCCGATGTATGAAACTTATATTGCCCGTGAAGTTGTTATCGATCCCCGGGGGGAGGAGATCAGCATCTATGACATGAAATCAAAGCAGTTCATCACAGGCAATACAAGAGCATTCGATGTCAACCTGAAAATCCAGCTCAAGCGGAAAGCAGCCGGCGAGGATTATATCTTACCGTTGTACATGTACATCAACCAGAATGATACATTACTGGTCATCCCGGTGCAGGGGAGGGGGTTATGGGGACCTATCTACGGGAATATTGCACTTAAGACGGACAGGAATACCATTGGGGGAGCCAGGTTCTTCCACGACAAGGAAACTCCGGGCCTGGGTGCAGAGATCGATCAGCACTGGTTCAGCGACCAATTCAAGGGAAAACAGATCTTCGACGAGAACGGGAAATTTATCTCAGTCAGGCCGATCAAGGGTGGCGTTGGGAAACTGCCGGAGAACCAGAGGATTCATGGAGTGGATGCTATCTCAGGAGGTACCATCACCAGCAACGGACTTGGCAACATGATCGAGGATGTGATGGGAATTTATGTCGTTTATCTTACTAAATAGTTATGATCCATGAGTAAGCAACAAAAAGAGAGGGAATCGCTTTTCTCGCCGAGGTACCGCAAACTGATCAGGAATCCTTTGAGTATTGAGAATCCGATTACTGTCCAGGTACTTGGTATCTGCTCTGCACTGGCAGTCACGACAAAGCTTAAACCAGCATTCGTCATGGCCTTGTCGGTCACTGTAGTGGTTGCACTGGCCAATGTTGTCATATCCCTTTTAAGGAATGGTATTCCGCCCAGAATAAGGATCATCGTCCAGCTGACCGTGGTGGCTGCCCTGGTGATTCTTGTCGACCAGGTCCTGAAAGCATTCGTCTACGATGTCAGTAAGCAGTTGTCGGTCTTTGTCGGCCTGATCATCACAAATTGCATCCTGATGGGTCGTCTGGAAGCTTTTGCCATGGCCAACAAACCATGGCCGGCTTTTTTGGATGGGATAGGTAACGGACTGGGATATAGCTGGATATTGATAGCCCTTGGCTTTTTCAGGGAACTCTTTGGTAATGGAACCCTCTGGGGATACCGGATCATTCCTCAATCTTTTTATGAAGCAGGGTATAGCAATAACGGACTGCTTATTTTACCGCCGGCCGCATTGATCCTGGTGGGGACCATTATCTGGATACAGCGTTCCAGGAACCGGAGCCTTATCGAAGAGTATTGATCATACTGTAACCATTACGACCATGCAAGAATCCATCAACATATTCATCAAATCGATCTTTATCGATAACATGATCTTTGCCTATTTCCTGGGCATGTGTTCATACCTGGCTGTGTCCAAATCGGTAAAGACTGCTGTCGGACTCGGGATCGCTGTTATTTTTGTGCAAGTGATCACCGTGCCGGTGAATTACTTGCTCAACAAATACATGCTAACACCAGGGGCTCTGACATGGATCAGTCCGCAATTGGCCGATGTGGATCTTAATTTCCTGAGTTTCATCATGTTCATAGCAGTCATCGCCTCTATTGTACAGCTGGTGGAGATGATCATCGAGAAGTTTTCCCCTGCTCTTTACAATTCGTTGGGGATTTTTCTACCTTTAATCGCCGTAAACTGTGCTATACTTGGGGGATCTCTTTTCATGCAGGAGTGGGAATTTGAAAATTTCGGTCAGACGGTCGCCTTCGGGCTTGGCTCAGGCATCGGATGGGCACTGGCGATCATTGCCATAGCCGCCATCAGGGAAAAGATCCGATATTCTGCCATTCCCGGGCCATTACGAGGCCTTGGGATCTCTTTCATCCTGACCGGCCTGATGGCCATCGCTTTCATGAGCTTCCTGGGAATTAAATTATAACGAGAACTAAATCTGCAATACAATGCTTTTACAGATCGGTGCCGGATCAGTGATCATCTCTGGGACAGTGGCGTTCCTGGTGGTCATTCTGCTTCTTGTCGGGATCCTGCTTTTTGCCAGGAAGAAGCTTACCCCGCAGGGTAAGGTGAACATTCTGATCAACGATGAGAAGGAACTGGAGGTGGAACCTGGCTCTTCGCTTCTGGTGACGCTGGCCAACGAGCATATTTACCTTCCGTCTGCCTGCGGAGGAGGGGGTACCTGCGCCATGTGCCGCTGCCAGGTTCTGGAAGGCGGGGGTTCCATCCTGCCGACGGAGGTCAATTATTTCACCCGGAGGGAGCAACACGATCAATGGCGCCTGGGATGCCAGGTGAAGGTCAGACAGGATCTGAAGATCCATATCAATCCGGAGATCTTCGGCATCAAGAAGTGGGAGTGTGAGGTGATCTCCAACCGCAATGTCGCCACCTTCATCAAGGAATTCAAAGTGAAGCTTCCTGAAGGCGAGCACCTGGAGTTCAGGTCAGGGGGTTATATTCAGATCGACGTGCCGCCGTGTGAGGTGGATTACGGCAAGGATATCTTCGTGGAGGAGGAATACCGGGATGAGTGGGATAAGTACCACATGTGGGATCTGAAGATGAAGAACAGTGAGCCGGTCTTCCGTGCCTATTCCATGGCCAACGAGCCGGCTGAAGGCAACATCATTATTCTCAACATACGTATTGCCACTCCCCCCTTCGATCGCAAAACAGGCCGTTTTATGAATGTCAACCCCGGCATTTGCTCCTCTTTCGTGTTTTCAAGGAAACCGGGCGACAAGGTCACTATTTCCGGCCCCTACGGAGAGTTTTTTATCAAAAATACCAACCGTGAAATGATGTTCATCGGCGGTGGAGCCGGCATGGCACCCATGCGTTCCCACATCTTTGACCAGTTCAAGACACGGAACACCAGCCGTAAAGCTACTTTCTGGTACGGCGGCCGTTCAAAACGCGAGCTGTTTTATATGGAGGATTTCGAGGAGGTCGCCAGGACCCACCCGAACTTCAAATTCTTTATCGCTCTCTCTGAACCCAAACCTGAGGATTACTGGAACGGATATACTGGATTTATTCACCAGGTGCTTCTGGATAATTACCTCTCCCGTCACCCTGAGCCCGAAGAGATCGAGTATTATCTGTGCGGACCGCCCATGATGAACCAGGCCGTATTAAAGATGCTGGATGACTACGGGGTACCCAAGGAAATGATCGCTTTTGATGACTTCGGCGGATAAACATACAAATGACCCCTTATGATCAGGTGGTGTACCATAGGTATTGTTTTGATCATCCTTGGAGCAGGATGCTCAAAGATCTACAAGAAAATGACCATCAACGGACAGACGCAGGGAACATACTATGCGGTCACCTATTATGATTATGAGGGCAGGAATTTCCGGCCCGCTATCGACTCGATCCTGATGGCCTTCGATCAGTCGGTGTCGCTCTGGAACAACCATTCCATTATCACCAGGGTGAATAACAACGATTCCGCCGTCGTTCTCGATGATTGGTTTGTTGACCTGTTTCACAAGAGCCAGGAGGTGTCGCGTAAGACATCCGGTGCTTTTGACATGACCGTTGGACCGCTGGTCAGCGCATGGGGATTTGGGTTGGAGAACCGGCACACGATGGACTCAGCAAACGTTGACAGCATTCTCCGGTTTGTCGGCTATCGGCTCGTCGGACTGGAGAATGGGAAAGTTGTCAAGCAGGATCCCCGCATCCGCATCGATTTCAACGCCATCGCCCAGGGCTATGCGGTCGACGTGCTCGCCGCCTTCATGGAATCGCAACAGGTCAGGATCTTCCTGATCGACATCGGAGGTGAGGTGCTTGCCCGCGGATTGAAACCGGATGGATCGAAATGGCGGGTAGGCATTGAAAAACCGGCCTCGGATCCATCGGATAACCGTCAGCTGAAAGCCATCCTTGAAGTGATGGATGAAGCAATAGCCACTTCCGGCAATTATAGAAAGTTTTACGAGGAAAACGGGATCAGGTACTCCCATACTATCGATCCCTCAACAGGATACCCCGCCCGCAATTCCCTGCTGAGCGTTTCTGTAAGAGCGAAAAGCTGCTGGGAAGCAGACGCATACGCAACTGCATTCATGGTGATGGGACTCGACAAATCGCTGGATTATCTGGCCTCCGATGATGACCTGGATGCTTACCTGATCTATGCTGACTCTTCCGGAGCACTCCAAACGACGATTACCAGAGGATTCAAAAAGATCCTTGCAGAAGAGGAGCATGAATGAGTGACAGGATGCAGAAACATTCAGTTCTCTCTCTTTTTGTTCTCACAGTCAGGTCCCCCATCTCCGTGACCGCAACTGCATGCGGTTCTATCCCCAGTCGTGGGATCAACTGAGCTGCAGCTTTTTTCGAACTGTCCTGTTTTTTTTACGAACATTTTGATGGCGATACCGGCGAAGGCCAGGGCCAGTAGAATGATGGTTATTAGAAGTACTTTAAACATTATGTGCAACTATCTTTTACCAGTTTTGGGTATTGGAATTTGTTTGGAATTTATCTCCTGGAATTTGGAATTTTCTTCTGTTATCCTACAGAAGTTTCAGTTGTCCGTATTTTCCCGACAAACGTTTGTATTTTTTATTTCTTAGGCCAATATACCCTTTTTTGAAGAATACAAAATTGCTAGACCTGTCCAGCTTCAGGTTGGAAAGGATATTCTTATCGCTGGTATCCCTGAACTGAACCACATAGTTGGTCACGTCAGATATGTGACGTGGCTCATTGTATTGGGACAGGTATTCCTGCACCAGTTCCTTGATGGTTCCGGTTTTGACCTCCTTCCATTTTTTCAGTGAATAGGTGCTGGTCTTCCCGATTGCAATGATCTCGTCGATGCTAAGGATGGATGACCGGAGGGATTCGATGTTATGGGGGGTTTTTGGTGTGATGGCCGCCAGCTCCCTGTGGATGTCGTAAAGTTGCATCGGCTTGCCATGCTTTGTTAAAATATCGATGATGTATTCCGAAAGCTTGACAAGTGTATTGCGGGCGATCACCAGCTGGTTATCGGACGAGATCTCGATCTGAAGCTCTTCCTGGGCGATATGGATGCATACAGGGCGGATGCGGTCGAGCAGGGAAGGATCATCCTCTTTCAGAAATGGCCGCAGAAACTGATCCAGGTCTAGCCGATAGGTTCGATCAATCCGTTTGTTCTTCCGCTGATAAAGGTCATCGTAAAACGATACGAAATCGAAAATATGAAAATTTTCGTTCCTGATCAGGTAATAATTCTTGTAGGTGAACTCTTTATCCTGAAAGGTACTGTAACTTTTGGACAGGAGGATTGAAAAAACGAGGGTATAGAACTTGGGTGTGAGATTAAGCTCTTCCTTTGCGTTGATCCTGTCAGCGACCGAACTGTCGATCAGTATGAAATCGCTTTTACTGCTGAGCTTATACTGAAAATAGCTTTTCAGGTAATCCTGTTCCCTGGTGAACCGGGTTATGGTATCTTCGATCTTGTAGGGGATCAGCTGTGAGATCTGACGGATCCGTTCTCGGGTGATATGATAAAGATCACCGATGGACTGAAGAGTCATCTTGGTCTTGTCGCCAAAGTATCCAAAATTATGTTCAAAGATGAAGTATTCCCTTTCGTTTAATATTTCCCTGAATATCAGCAGAAAGTATCTGAAGAAAGGAAAACGTTTTTCAAAAAAGTCGTTTCGGTACACCTCAGTTTTTGCGGAGGGGATCCCAAAATTTTCAAAACAGAAGAATTTGAATTTTTCAAACGTAATATCTTCATCGTTGACTTCCAGATCCTCGATGCTCACATGATACTCCTCAATATACTTCCTGGCCAGAGCCATAAGCTCCAGGTTGGTTTTTTCGCCGCAATTCCGGATCTTTTTAAAGTTCTCGTTCTTCAGATAATACAAAAGAATTTTGTAAAGAGTTTCCAGAGAGCCTTTGATACAAACGTTCTTGGTTCGTTCCGACAATCCGGCAAACTCTTTCAGTTCCTCGATGTGATAGTTAGTAAGTGTCGTGGCCATAGCAATGTGGTTTGAGGAGGTACAGATTAAAACTGGGTTGCGTTAAAAAACGACACAAATATAATAAATAAGAATACGGAAAGCAAGAACTCTTTTGTTAAAAGAATAAAAATTCTTTATGATCCATTTTTTCTTCATGTAAATCAGCTGCGGAATGCATAGCAAACGATTGAACATGCCTGGGCAGCATTGAGTGATTCAGGTGCAGCAGGGGAGATTCCTGCATGGGGTGGGAAGGATGGAATGGTCAGCCGGACCTGGACATAGGGCAGCAATTCTGGTGAGATCCCGGTTGATTCATTTCCCAGGAGAATGATTCCCGTTTTGCCCAATGGTACCTGGTGTATGTCCATCCCATCCAGCAGGCATCCGTAGACGGTCAGCCCGGGATTGTGAAGGTCGAGAAAATCCTTCAGCACGATGGAATGCACATGGACACGGGCAAGGGATCCCATGGATGACTGGACGACCTTCGGATTATATGCATCGACGCAGCCTGTGGAGCAGAGGAGATGACGGATACCGAACCAGTCAGCCGTACGTATGATCGTTCCGAGGTTTCCTGGATCACGGATCTCGTCAAGCATAAGGATAAGTTCACCGGCAAGAGCTGATGGGACAAGCACGGAGTCGGGTATTTCAACCAATGCCAGGACATCCTGGGGAGTGACCAGGGCACTGACTGCTTTCATTTCTTTTTCAGTGATGGTGCTCCAGCGGTCAGCGGCTTTCCCGAGATGATCGGAATAGCGTGCTATCCAATCCTGCGTGGCATAGATGCTGTGGATGGCAAGTGAACTCTCGAGGAGATCCAGAACGGTCTTGGTACCCTCTGCAATGAACAATCCTGACGTTTCCCTGAATTTGCCGGTTTTCAGTGACCGGATGAACCGGATGGAGGATTTGGAAAGCATGTTTTGCGTAAATCACAAAAAATCCCGGTAAACTGAGCGAATAACGGCAGTGTACCGGGAGAATGTTTACTTAACAGGACCCTTATTCGGCAACAACCTCAAAGTTCAGTTTAACCTTGATATCCTTATGAAGGTTGATCATCGCTTCATAGGTCCCTAATTCTTTGATACTATCGCCGTCGATGCTAATCTTTTTCCGGTCGATTTCATAGTTGAACTGTTCCTTGATTGCCTCAGCGATCTGAATGGCATTTACCGAACCGTATATTTTCCCTGTGGGGGCAGCTTTGGCACCGATCTTCACGGTAAGGTTACCGAGCGCTTTCGCCAGCGTGTCGGCGTCCATACGTGTCTTGTTTTCCTTAAAGGCTTTTTGTTTTTGGATTTCGGCCACCATCTTTTTGTTGGATCCGGTGGCAGGAATGGCAAAACCTTTAGGGATCAAATAGTTTCGCCCATATCCATCTTTTACGTGGATGATCTCGTTCTCATAACCCAGGTTGGGTATGTCTTTTTTCAGAATAACTTCCATAGCATCCTCCTTATTTTAAAAGATCAGCAACATAGGGGAGTAAAGCCAGGTGCCTGGCTCTTTTGATCGCCTGAGCGACTTTCTTCTGGTACTTGGTAGAGGTGCCGGTTATCCTACGCGGAAGTATCTTGCCCTGCTCATTGACAAATTTCAGCAGGAAGTCGGCATCTTTATAGTCGATGTACTTGATCCTGTTCTTCTTGAAGCGGCAGTACTTCTTTTTTTTGATATCAACCGCAATGGGGGTTAGATATTTGATTTCTGTATTTCCCTGATTTGTCATCGCATTCTGGTATTAAATGTTACGCCTCTGCATTTTCTTCAGTTTTAGGAAGTTCCGCTTCTTTCTTGCTGCGTCTTTTCTCATTATACACAACGGCGTGTTTATCGAGCCTGACCGTGAGGTAGCGGATGACACGTTCATCGCGTTTGAAGTTGGTCTCGAGCTCTTTTACGATGGCTACATCGCTTTTGAACTCGATCAGATGGTAAAATCCGGTGGATTTTTTCTGTATGGGATATGCCAGTTTACGCAATCCCCAGTAGTTCTCATGGATGATCTCTGCACCCTTTTCTTTGAGAAAACTACTGAATTTAAGAACCGTTTCCTTCATCTGTTCTTCAGACAAAACGGGAGTCATAATGAAAACGGTTTCATACTGGTTGATCATCTTCAATAGTTTAGATTAAGGATTAAGGTATTTAAAAATGGAGTGCAAAAGTAGGAATAATTTGATTAATAGCCAAACTGTGCTGAAATTTTATCCAAGGCAATCCAGCATGGTCCGGCAAATGAACGATGCAGCGTGTCCGTCGCCGAAGATGGGAGGGAAGGAAAGGGCAGGGGACGACTCAAACCGTTGGTAGGCTTTCCTAATCTTTTTGGGATCTGCATCAGCCAGGATGGCCGACCGCGTGGCAGTGATCTCTTTCCATTCGGTTTCTGCCCTGAGGATGATGCAGGGTTTGCCGAAGAAGTATGCTTCCTTCTGCACGCCGCCTGAATCGGTCAATATCAGATGGGCATTTTTTTCAAGAACCAGCATGTCGAAGTACGCAACGGGCGTGGCCAGGATGCATTCTCCGGCCATAAGTGCTTTCAATAATGGATCGGGCACTGACTTTCTGAGTAGGGAGGATGTCCGTGGATGCAGAGGGACGATGGTTTTTTTGCCCGACGCGTGCGTGATTTCGAGAAGGGCAGTGAACAGGTTGGTCAACCGTGCGGGATCGTCTGTGTTTTGTGCGCGGTGGAGCGTGGCCAGGTGATACCGGCCAGGTTCCAGCCCATACTCTTCAAGGATCCGTGATCTTTCTTCGGCAAGAGCCTGGAAATGAAGGCAGTTGTCGTACATCACGTCTCCGCAATGATAGATCACGGGATGATCGGGGTCGTGGAAAGCGCCCCGATGATGAACAAGTCCCTCCTTTTTCAGATTGCGCATCCCTGTTTCGGTGGGTGTAAACAGAAGAGTGGAAACGTGGTCACTGAGTACCCGGTTGATCTCTTCCGGCATGGACTTGTCGTAGGAGCGCATACCTGCCTCGACATGGATGACAGGGATATGAAGTTTGGAGGCGGCCAGTGCGCCGGCCAGGGTGGAATTGGTATCGCCATATACCAGCACGGCATCAGGAGGATTGGTCAGGAACTCCTTTTCCAGGAGGCTGATCATCAATGCAGTTTGCTTCCCATGACTGTGAGAGCCCACGGCCAGGTTTACCTCAGGACGGGGCAGCTGAAGCTCTTCAAAGAACACTTCCGACATTTCATGGTCATAATGCTGACCTGTATGGATGATGCGCTCGGTTATTTCCGGGGAAAAGATTTCCCTGACCGCACGGCTCACCGCTGCAGCTTTAATGAACTGAGGTCTAGCTCCGACCACTGTTGTAAGATGCATCATACCATCATGTTCTCATCTGCAAAGCTAAAATAATTCTCTTCACCGATAATGATATGATCCAAAATTTGAATGTCCAGGAGTGCTCCGGCGTGTATCAGTTTCTTGGTCAGGGTAATGTCTGCCTGGCTGGGTTCCACGTTACCCGAGGGGTGGTTATGGCACAGGATGAGCGAGGAGGCGAACCGGTCAATGGCGACCTTGAAGATGCGTTTGGGGTCGGCTACGGTCCCCGCAGTGCCTCCTTCGCTGATCTTTTCCTGGCCTACGATCTTATTGGCCCTGTCCAGCAGGAGCAGCCAGAATCCCTCGTATTTTTTTTCAGCCAGTTCGACCTGGAAGAACTCGAAGACATCTTTGCTCGATTGGATCTTTTTCCGCTGGATCACTTCAGAACCCCTTCTGCGGCGCCCCAGCTCCAGTGCGGCAATGATGGTGATGGCCTTCGCCTGTCCAATACCCCGGAAATGCATCAGTTCGCTGATCTGCATCTTCGAGAGTTCGATCAGGTTGTTCCGGGATTCAATAAGGATCGTTTTTGCCAGATCCAGTGCCGATTGATTCCGGGATCCCGTACCCAGAAGGATGGCCAGCAATTCAGCGTCGCTGAGCGAATGCTTGCCCTTGATCAGCAGCTTTTCGCGTGGCCGGTCATCCTCGGCCCATTTGCTGATGGGTAGGTGGTTCATGGGAACTCTGTTTACCTGTTAATACGGAAACAGACAAAATGTTACCCTGTGGGAAAGAGGTTCCATCACAGAACATTCGAAGTGGAATTAGAACTGGAAGGAGAAAGAGAATGAAGAAAGGAAAGAAGAAATAGGAATGAAGGCTTTGTGCTTCAATGCATCGCAATAGGCTATTGCAGCTCGTTGAGATGCCTGGTAAGGCTCGATTTGAGGTTGCCGGCCTTGTTCTTGTGCACAAGAAGCCGCTTGGAATTTTTGTCGATCAGGCTGATGAGGCCGGGCAACTTTTCCTCGGCAGATTTTTTGTCGGTCAATGCCCTGAAATCCCTAACCGCATTGCGCATGGTCTTGGCAAAGTAACGGTTATTGGTTTTCTTTTTCTCGGTCTGCCGGATTCTTTTCAGTGAAGACTTGTGATTCGCCATTTCCTTACATCTTTTGATTGGTAGCCCGTAGGGGAATCGAACCCCTGTTACCAGGATGAAAACCTGACGTCCTAACCCCTAGACGAACGGGCCGTTTTTGCTGGTAAAAACAGGAGTGCAAAAGTAGAGATATTTTTTTTACAAAAAGAAATTTATATAAAAAATATTAAGAGGCTCGGAACGATGGCAATGAGTATCTTGATAAATTGTTCAATTGTTCTATTGTTCAATTGTTCTATTGCTAATTGCCAATTGCCAATTGCCAATTGCCAGTTGCCAACTACCTACCGCTCTCAAACTCCGCATGATCTCCCTGGAACCGGAATCCCAGCCGCTTGCCGGTTTTGATGAGCATGCTGTCGAGTGTGGTCCGCATCTCATCTACGGTTACCTCTTTCACTGCGTCGAACGGTGGTGTCAGCAGGTCGAAATTGATGGTGTAAAGGATCGAAGACTCGATGATCTGTCGGGCTGCTTCCCTGTTGATCACCGTATTGCCAAAGTTGTTGAACAAAAAACCGATCTCACGTTTTCCCTCGATGAAATAATGCATATCCTTGTTGATAAAAACTCGTCCGATAAGGTAGCCGATATCGTTGACACGGTTGTATTTGAATGAATCGGAGAGGAAATTGTAAATGTTGATCACTCCGCAGAAGGACCGATCCTTATCTTCCCTGACGTATGGAGTCTTCATGACCTCATGGTATCGGGAGAACTCGAAGACATTGGTATGCATGACAAAGAGCAGGATGTCGCCGGCAAATTTCAGTTCCATCTGAAATTCACCTTTGTCCGTGAACTCAAAAGGGATATTGGATTTGTCGCGTGCGGTCCTTTGGGAATATTCCTGGGCCATTTCGCGAATGATGTTCTTGAATTCCTGGAATGTCCGGTAGGTATTTCGGTAGACCTGTTGTTTGAGGGAACCTTTTTTGATCAGGCTGTTGAAGACCTCTTCGTATTTTCCTTTCATGGTTATGAAAATTAAATCATTATTGACGGTATGCAGCGGATAGACCGGGGCAACTCTATTCAAACGTGAATGTAAGCTGGAAAATCTTTGACCGGAGCTCTTCGATCGAATCGGTGTAAATATTGTCCTCTCTTTCCAGGATGTCCTTGAATCCATATCCCATTTTCAGTTCCACGCCAAACTTGAAATAGGTGGTGTAAAAATCAAATCCGATACCTCCTTCGGCCAGCAGATCATTCATGCTGATCTTCACATGCTTGTTCTCAGCTTCATCGGCCATTTTTTTGGATTCCTTGGCAAGATCCAGCGAATATTTCATTCCGGCAAGGACATACACGCGGGTATTCTGGATCCGCATGGCTTTGTATTTAATATGGATTGGAAATTCAACAAGTGTTGAATACACTTTTTTATCAGATACCAACGTGTCGGGTGAGAAGCCTGGTAAGTTCTGGTCATCATATTCAATCTCGTAGACAAGGTCACGTTCTCCAAAGGCGAGGTCGGGGACGAACCTGAGGTCAAAGTAGTCTCCCAGCCTGAGGTTAGAAACAATCCCGATAGTAAAACCAAACGATGCCTTGCTGTCGAGGGAAAGCACCCGGGCGCTGTCAGCCACGAAGATATCCGGGACGTATTGTTTTTTGAACCAGATTTCCTCCAGGTTGTCCACTGGTTTGAGGGAAAAGAACATCTGGTTCATGGCCAGGGTAAATCCGAAGTGATAGGGCGCGTTGTCGAATTTCTGCAGGTTGGGTACCTTGTTTACCTGCGTCCATCCGTTCAATGAGTAAAGCATCAGGGCAATCAGCAAACGGATGGATATGGTTGAAATGTC
The DNA here is from genome assembly GCA_028716265.1 of Bacteroidales bacterium. GTDB lineage: Bacteria > Bacteroidota > Bacteroidia > Bacteroidales > JAGONC01 > JAGONC01. The sequence continues at coordinate 13,937 of JAQUQD010000013.1, forward strand.
CTTCAATGATATCGGTTTGAATTTCTTTACAAAACGGCTCGGGGAGAGATTTATTTTTAACTGGCTGGCAAAGGTAGGCAAATTTTCCTGACTATGGTGCCAGATGCATCAATTCATTCAGAAGGCGTGCTTTGTCGATGGGGACCACTCCAACCGATTCGCAGACCAGTCCTCCGGCAAGGTTTGAGACCGTGGCGATGTCGAGGGGTATCATTTTCAACGCAAGGCACAATGCAGCCAGGCTGATCACCGTATCTCCTGCACCGGAAACGTCGGCGATGCTCCTGACATAAGCGGGGACTGAATGTGTGATATAGGCATGTACACCCATCCGGGAGCTGATGAATACACCTTTATCCGAGAGGGTGACCAGCATGTGGTCGATGTCTTGTTTTTTCTGGAACGCCTGAACAGCTTCACGAAGATGGTCCGTGTCGTCGGGATCGAAGTCGATCTTCAGGCCTTCAATGAGCTCTTTCAGATTCGGTTTGAACATGGCTACGGATCGATATTCGCTGAAGTTGCGCTTTTTCGGATCGACGGCTACGGGTATGTGCAACTCGCCTGCCCGTGATGTGATCTTCTGGATCACTTTATCGGTGAGCACTCCTTTGTTGTAATCCTGTATGATAATGATATCCACAGGACATGTCTTAACCAGCTGAGTGAACCGCTGGAGCAGGTCTTCGGTTTCCCTGGCATGCAAATCCGTATCGTTTTCCTCATCCACTCTCAGCATTTGGTAGTTGTTGCCGATGATGCGGAATTTGGTGGTAGTGATCCGATCCCTGCTCCGAACGATGCCTTCGGTGGTCAGCTCTTCTTTTTCAAGTAGCTGCAGGAATTCATCCCCTTTGGGGTCATTGCCGATGACCGAGCACAGGATGGGATGACTGCCGATGGCTTTGATGTTCAGGGCGACATTGGCAGCACCTCCCAACAGGCTTACCCTCCGGTTGACGGTTACGATGGGTACGGGAGCTTCCGGTGAGATCCGGTCCACCTTTCCCCAGATGTAGGAATCAATCATCACATCACCGACAATCAGTACGTTGAGACTGGCTGCCTCATTGAAATACTTTTTGATATCTTTTTTGCCAAGCATAGGAAGTGATTGATGGCGTTTGATATTCTGTTAACTCAGTTCAGTCACTGCCTGACGGATGCGGATCATGGCTTCTGTGAGCTGTTCCACGGATGTGGCGTAGGATATCCTGATGCAATCAGGATCCCCGAACGCAGTCCCGGGGACGGTAGCGACGAACACCTTGTTGAGTATGTAATTGCATAGATCGTCACTGCTTCTGATCTGGGTTGTACCTGCTCTTTTATCGATGAGCTGACGGATGTTCGGGAAGACGTAAAATGCTCCTTCCGGTACATTGGTCCGGAATCCGGGTATCGTGTTGAGTTCTTTGATCACCAGGTCGCGCCTTTCCCTGAAGGCATGGATCATCGTGCGAAGGTCCCTGCTTTCTCTGGGATCGGTCAGTAATGCGCTGAGTGCTGCCCGTTGCGCGATGCTGCTCGTCCCGGAGGTCATCTGACCCTGGAGCTTATCGCATGCTGCCGCGATCTCCCGAGGCGCGCCCATGTAACCCAGCCTCCAGCCCGTCATGGCAAAACCCTTGGAAACACCGTTCACCGTAACGACCTTGTCCCTGATGAAATCAAACTGTGCAATGCTTTCATTCGTGCCTGTAAAATTGATGAGCTCATAGATCTCATCCGAGATGATATACAGCTCCTCCCTGGAAGAGAGGACCATGGCAATCTCCTGGAGCTCTTTTTTGGTATACACCGAACCTGTGGGATTACAGGGGCTGCTGAAGATCATCAGCCGTGTCCTGTCCGTCAGTGCATTTTCGATCTGCCGTGCGGTCACCTTGAAATCATTTTCGATCAGGGCAGGGATGTACACCGGGATGCCCTGTGCCAGCTTTACCAGCTCACGGTAGCTCACCCAGTAGGGGGCGGGCAGGAGGACCTCATCACCAGGATTGACCAGGCAAAGTACCGCATTGGCAATGGAATGTTTCGCCCCTGCCGAGACCACGATCTGCTCGGCGGTAAAATCCAGGTTGTTATCCCGTTTGAACTTAAGGCAGATGGCATCGCGAAGATCTTTGTACCCGGGAACGGGAGAATAGAAGGTATAATTCAGGTCAATGGCATTTTTAGCAGCCTGCTTGATATAATCCGGAGTATAGAAATCCGGCTCCCCGATGCTCAGATTGATCACATGATTGCCCCGTGCAGCCAATTCCCTGCACATCCTCGACATGGCGAGGGTTTCGGATTCAGATAAACCGTTCACTCTGTCAGACAAACGTATCATTACCAGTTCAGTTTTATGAAAAAAATTACATTGTTAGCGGATGAACAAAGGTAGAGAAAATAATCGTTCCGAATGATTATCTTTGATGCACAAATTATACCAGCCACCTTATGGAAACTTTCCTTGACATTGCCAAATACATCCTGCCATCCCTTGTGGTACTGGTCACAGCCTATCTTGTGATACGTTCCTTCCTGGAGAATGAACAGAGGAATTTGGAAGCGGAACGCCGTACCGGATGGGACAAAACACTTCTCTCACTCCGTTTACAGGCCTATGAGCGGATGATCCTTTACCTGGAACGGATCACGCCGGCCAATCTGATCATGAGAGTGTCGAAGCCGGAAATGGATGCCGAACAACTTCAAACGGTGATGGTCCGGACCATTCGGGAGGAATTCGATCACAACCTGTCCCAGCAGCTGTACCTTTCCGACGAAGCCTGGGGCCAGATCAAAAAAGCCAGGGAGGACCTGATCCGGATGATCAACACAGCCGCAACACGGATTGAGCTAAATGCTCCGTCGCATGAACTGGCATCGGTCCTTTTCGGGGACCTCCAAAAGGAAGATGATCTCCCTTATGAAAAGGCTATCCGCTTGCTTAAGAAAGAATTCAGGGAGATGAAATAAAAAAACCACTACTTTTGGATTTTCCGTGGTTCATGGTAATGATACCATTGTATAACGGATCCTTAGTATAAAACTCTGTGGAAAAGCAACGATCTTCTTTTATCGGCGCTGCTGCAGTAAGCGTCGCCGCTATGCTGTGGGGGTTGGACGGAATTGTGCTGACGCCGCGACTGTATAACCTCAATATCGGTTATGTGGTATTCATGCTGCATTTGATCCCGTTTTTGATCATGAACCTGTTCATGTTCCGTGAATACCGCCACCTGTCGCGGTTCACCGCCGGGGATGGGATCCTGTTCAGCCTGGTGGCGCTCACAGGCGGGGTCATCGGTACGATGGCCATCGTGAAGGCGCTGTTCCTTGTAAATTTCCAGAACCTGACCGTGATCGTGTTGCTTCAGAAACTTCAACCAGTGTTTGCCATTTCCCTTTCTGCTCTTTTGCTGCGCGAAGCTATCGGAAGGAAATTTATCCTTTGGTCTGCCCTTGCAATCCTGTCGGGATATTTCCTGACTTTCGGCTGGCGCTTGCCCGATTTTTCGACAGGTTCCAGGACGTTCACCGCAGCCTTGTACTCGCTGCTTGCAGCTGCTTCTTTCGGGAGCTCGACCGTTCTGAGCAAGAAGATCCTGATGCGGTTTGATTTCAGGACAGCCACCTTTTTCCGGTACGGATTGACAGCATTGATCATGCTGCTCTGGGTGCTTGGCACCGGAAAAGCGAATCAACTGAGCATAACGACTCCCGCGAACTGGTTGATTTTCCTGATCATCGCCTTCACTACGGGTTCCGGGGCCATCTTCCTTTATTACTTTGGATTGACACGCATCAAGGCCATCGTCGCCTCCGTCTGCGAGCTTTTCTTCCCTTTTTCAGCCATCCTGTTCGATTATATTTTCAACGGCACACTGCTCACCGCTATCCAATGGGTCAGCGCCGCAGTGATGGTCTTTGCCATTTTCAACCTTAACCGTTCTTCGGATTAGTTGGCGTATTCCAGATCTTTCAGTTCTTCCATGAGTTTTTTCCGTGTGAAGAAGATACGGCTTTTTACCGTTCCGATAGACAGATCAAGCGCCTCGGCGATCTCTTTGTACTTAAAACCATTGGTAAGCATTTCAAAAGGCTTGCGATGGTTTTCTTCAAGCTGTGCAATACGCTGCAGGATGTCTTTGGTGTTTATCCGGCTTTCTGCGGATTCAGCCTCTGAAATGCTAGTATTGTTCATATAGTACAGGTCGTCGGTCGTATCCACGATGGTATTGGCCCGGACATTCCTGCGGTAATTGTTGATAAAAGTGTTTTTCATGATGGTGTAAGCCCAGGCTTTCAGGTTGGTGTCAGGCTGGAACTGTTCCCGGTGGGTAAGTGCCTTGACAAACGTATCCTGAACCAGGTCCTTTGCGTCTTCCTCGTTTGAGGTAAGCAGATTGGCAAAGTAACTCAGGTTATCCTTCAGGCTGATCAGTTTATAGTTGAATTCGAACTGTGTCATGGCATAGAGTGTTTAATTACTGTTTAATAATTTCGAGACAAAACTAAACAAAAATTGAGCACAATCAATAATTATGAAAGAAAAGTTCTTAAAAAATTGTTAAATAATGCAATAAATTACCGAGTTATTGATAATCAGTGAGAATAGATTGATTATATATAAAGTTTAATATGGGTTTTGAAATGTTAAACGAGAGGAGAAAAGAGAGAGGAGATAGGTGAGAGGAGAAAGGAATTTTTTTATTAAGGTATGGGGGTTATTGATGGGGAGTAATGTCAGTGGGGAGTGATGAGGTTTTTAAAATGGATGGGATCGTTGATCCTGATCACGTTGGACGGCAGGGGATCGGTAAGTTGGAGGGCCTGATTGCCTGTGATGTAAAGGATTTTGGATGGAAAGTCATCTGCCAGCTGTCTGACATAGGCTTCCGCGTCGGGTACATTCATAGCTGCGACCAGGGAAGTGACCAGCACGTCGGGATCCTTGAAACGGGCTACCTCAAGTACATTGCTGTAAGGCACGGACTGCCCCAGGTAGATGATCCTGTGGCCGGCTTTTCGCACCAGGTAGCTGTAAAATAAAAGTCCCAGTTCATGAAGCTCGTTCTCGGGGAGGAACAGGATAAACCGTTTGGAATCCCTGGATGGTCCGACGACCAGGCTGTCAATAGCCACGAGCAACTTCTGCCGGAGCAGGTTGGTGACGAAATGTTCCTGTGCGGGATTGATACTTCCCGAAAGCCAGAGAATGCCGATTCTTTCAAGGAATGGGTAGATGATCTTAAGCACTGTATGTTCAAAGCCCAGGTTGAGTGTCGATAGGTTGATGGTCTTTTCGAATAGGGGCTCGTCCAGATCCACCATCGCCGTGACCAGGTTATCGATCCTGATCTCTTCAGCCTGGGGATGGTAATAAAGGCTCATCATTTTCTCTCCCAGTTCTTCATCCGACAGTTCGCTGAGCTGCGAGATCTTGAAACCCTGCTTCAAAAGCACCGAAATGTTGAGCAGCCGTTTGAGATCGTTATCGCAATAATACCGGATATTCGTGGAGGTTCTTTTTGGTCTTACCACTTTGTAGCGCTTTTCCCAGATACGGATCGTATGCGCCTTGATACCCGTGAGCTTTTCCAGGTCTTTGATAAGGTAAGTTCCTTGTGCCATGGCAATGAAGTTGTCTAATGGTCTTTCTCTATCCATTAAACAATACAATTATACAAATGTTTCGGAAAAGGAGGGAATTATGCAAATAGGAATGCTTAAACCTTTTGCAGGTTCGCTTTTGCTTTTTTGAGGGCATCAGCTATTCCATCCGGTTTTTTCCCGCCTGCAGTGGCAAAGTGAGGCTGTCCACCTCCACCTCCCTGTATCTCCGATGCCAGATCGCGGATCAGATTTCCTGCATGCAGGTTCCTGGTTTGCACAAGGCTGTCCGAAATCATGATGGCCAGGTGAGCCTTGTTCCCGATTTTCGCTCCCAGGACCAGGAACAGGTCCTGTACTTTGTCCCTCAGGCGGAAGGCAAGGTCCCGGATACCCTCTGCGTCGAGATCGACAGTATCGGCTATAAAAGTGATCGGGCCGATCTTTTCTGACTGAAGGAGGAGGCGTTCTTCCAGGTGTTGAATTTTTTCACTGTGGAGTTCATCAAGCTTTTTCTGCATCCCGATGTTCTTATCCAGCAGTTCCTGCACTGCTTTCACCACATTCTGCGAATTTTTGAGCAGGTTTTTCAGCTCTTTTACGGTGGTTATGTGGCCATTGATAAAGTTCAATGCCGTATCTCCAGTGACAGCTTCGATCCTTCTGACTCCGGCGGCTGTGGCCTCCTCGGCGACGATCTTGAACAGTCCGATCTGTCCGGTAGCGTGCACATGCGTACCGCCACAGAGCTCAACGGATTCGCCAAAGCGGATCACCCTCACCTGTTCTCCGTACTTTTCGCCAAAGAATGCCAGTGCGCCCATCTCCAGTGCTTTTTCCATCGGTACCAGCCTGTTTTCCTGCAGGGTATGGTTCTCCCTTATCTGCCGGTTGACAATGGCTTCCACCCGGGCAAGCTCCTGTTCGCTTACCTTTTGAAAATGACTGAAGTCGAACCGAAGATGGTCAAATCCCACGAAGGATCCCTTTTGTTCAACGTGTTTTCCCAGGACCTCGCGCAACGCATGATGCAACAGGTGTGTGGCTGAGTGATTCCTGGCGGTTTGCATCCTTTTTTCAAGGTCGACCGTCCCCGTGAATGATGCCGCTGGATCGGAGGGCAAGTGACTGGTAATGTGAAGGATAAGGTTACCCTCTTTTTTCGTATCAAGGATGGGGATACGCTCATTCTCATTGGAAATAAATCCGGTATCGCCGATCTGTCCTCCGCTTTCCGCATAGAAGGGTGTGGTGTCGAAGACCAGCTGGTAGCTTATGGATCCTTTGGCTTTGACCTGGCGGTACCTGGCGATCCTGATCTCTGTCCGGGTCTGGTCATACCCAGTAAAGGTCCCGGGTGCCCGGGCGTCGAGGATGATCCAGTCGTCGGTATCCAGCTGGGTAGCCTTCCTCGACCGTTCTTTCTGGTCATGGAGGCCCTTTTGAAACCCGTCCATATCCACCTCTTTCCCGAGTTCTTTTGCCAAGAGCTGGGTCAGGTCGATTGGGAAGCCGTAGGTGTCGAAAAGTTCAAATGCAAACTTTCCGTCGATGTGTTGTGTCACCGGCCGGGTCTGGATATATTGTTCAAAACGTTTAATGCCAATGGAAAGGGTTCGGAGGAATGCTGTTTCTTCTTCGGCGATCACTTTTCCGATCAGATCCTTTTGCTGACTGATTTCCGGGAAAACGGCCGCCATTTCCTTAACCAGCACCGGCACGAGCTCACAGATGAAAGGTTCTTTCTGATCCAGGAACGTAAACCCGTACCTTACCGCTCTTCGCAGGATACGGCGGACCACATAGCCCGCATCCTTATTGGAGGGCAGCTGTCCGTCAGCGATGGCAAATGCGATCGCCCTGAAATGGTCAGCCACAACGCGTATAGCGATGTCCTTTTCAATGGAATGTCCGTAGGAGACGCCCGTTATGCGGCAGATCTCCCGGATGAGCGGCTGGAAAACATCCGTATCGTAATTGGATGTTTTTTTTTGGAGAACCATGCACAACCGTTCGAATCCCATGCCCGTGTCCACGTGTTTCTGAGGCAGGTTTACCAGTGCTCCGCCGGAGGTCCTGTTGAACTCGATGAACACCAGGTTCCAGATCTCCATGACCAGCGGATGTCCCCGGTTGATCAGGGTATGTCCTGGGATCTCCTTTCTTTCCAGGTCGTCGCGAAGGTCGGCATGGATCTCCGAACATGGTCCGCAGGGTCCTGTGTCTCCCATTTCCCAGAAGTTATCCTTTTTGGTACCATAGATGATCCTGTCTTCCGGGATGATCCCGCGCCAGCACTGATAGGCCTCTTTGTCTTCAGGCAGACCTTCCTCCGGATCCCCGCCGAAGACCGAAACAAACAGCCTGTCTTTGTCGATCCGATAGACTTCCGTCAGCAGTTCCCATGCCCATTGAATGGCTTCCTTCTTGAAATAGTCCCCGAAAGACCAGTTACCCAACATTTCAAACATGGTGTGGTGATAGGTGTCGAGTCCAACCTCCTCCAGATCATTATGTTTACCTGAAACCCGAAGGCATTTTTGTGTGTCGGCAACGCGGGGATACCTGCTCTGGGCATGTCCGAGGAAAACATCCTTGAACTGGTTCATTCCGGCGTTCGTGAACATGAGCGTGGGATCATCCTTGATGACCATCGGTGCGGATGTGACGATATGATGCCCCTTGGATTTAAAGAAGTCCAGGAAGGTTTCTCTGACAACTGCTGACCTCATTCCTTATAAATAAAATGTTAATAAGTATTCACGAATTTTGGAGTTGCAAAATTAGTTTTTTTACTTAATTTTGCACCACAGTCATACCTTAATTACCCATAACCTGACTGATAAGAGATCGAACGCTTATGGCCAAAAATCAATTTCTGATTGATCTAAACTCTCTCCAGATCAAAAAGTTCAGAAGGTCATTCAGGGATCGTCTCAAGCGTTTTCTTACCGTTCTCGCCACGGGGCTGGTTTTCTCCGTGGCGGTCATGTCGGTGGCCTATTCCATTTTCGATTCACCGGAGGAAAAAATGCTCAAGCGTGAGTTGGAGCAATATTCTCTTCAGTATCAGGTACTCAGTGACAGGATGAAGCTTGTTTCGGATGTATTGAATGACCTTCAGGACAGGGATGACAATATTTACCGTGTGATTTTCGAATCCGAGCCGATCCCTTCGGGTATCCGCAAGGCCGGTTACGGAGGGGCTCACCGGTACGATCAGCTGGAGGGTTATAAGAACTCGGAGATCATGATCAATACAACGCGCAAGCTGGACGAGACCATGCGTCAGCTCTATGTTCAATCCGTTTCGTTCGACCAGGTCTATGAACTTGCTAGGAACAAAGAAAAAATGCTGGCCTCCATTCCTGCCATCCAACCCATTCATAACCTTGATCTGCGAAGGATCGCCTCCTATTTCGGAGTCAGGACCGATCCATTTTACAAGGTGAAAAAATTCCATTACGGTGTCGATTTTTCAGCACCCATCGGTACAGAGATTTATGCAACGGGAAATGGCAAGGTCGTAGAGGTTAGTAGTTCTGCGAGGGGTTATGGCAGGACCATCGTCATCGACCATGGGTACAGCTATCATACACAGTATTCCCATCTTTCCAGGTTTGCGGTACAACCCGGACAGGAGGTGAAACGCGGGCAGGTCATCGGTTATGTTGGTAGTACCGGTAAATCTTCCGCACCGCATTGTCATTACGAGGTTCACAAGAACGGTGTTCCCGTCAATCCGATCTTCTACTTTTTCAACGATCTTTCACCAGCAGACTTTGAGGAGATCCTTGTTCTTTCGTCGCGTGACAGCCAGACGATGGATTGATGACTCCAGGTTTATCCATGCCGTACAAACCCCACAGGATCAAAAAACTTTACTACTCTATCAGCGAGGTTGCCGCGATGTTTGATGTCAATGCCTCTCTGATCCGTTTCTGGGAAAAGGAATTCGATATCCTGCGGCCCACGAAGAATAAAAAGGGAAACCGGCTGTTCACCCAGGAAGATGTTGAAAACATATACCTTATCTATCATCTTGTCAAAGAGCGGGGATTCACTCTGGAAGGTGCAAGGAATCAGCTGGGCCAGAATTATGATGAAGTGCAGCGTCGTGCACAGGTGTCGCAATCCCTTTCCCGTATCCGCGGATTTTTAGAGGAGATCGACAGGATCCTGGCCGGGGAGGGGAAACAGTAGGCGGTCGGCGATAGTAGCCAGTCAGTACCTTTAGGTTTTGGAGGTTGGGATTTGTTTGGAATTTGGTGCTTGGAATTTGGGATTTCAGAAGTACCGGCCCTCTGTCAGATACCCTTTGATGTATTCGTCAATTCCTTCCTCCAGGGTATAAAATCCAACGTCGTAACCTGTGTTTCTCAGCTTATCCATCCTGGCTTCGGTGAAATACTGGTAACGTGATCCGATATCATCAGGCAAGGGGATGAAATCGATCTTTTCTTCTTTGTTCATCGCCCTGAACACAGCTCTGGCCAGGTCGATGAATGTCCTGGCCTTCCCTGTTCCCAGATTGTATATCCCGTTGTCGGGCCTACGGTTCATCATAGAATGGATCACGTTGATGACATCCTTAACGTAGATGAAGTCCCGGAGCTGCATGCCATCCTTATAGCCAGGGTGGTTCGACCTGAACAGGCGGGTTCGGCCTGTAGAAATGATCTGGTTGTAGGAATGGAAAATGACCGAAGCCATCCGTCCTTTGTGATATTCGTTCGGGCCGTAGACATTGAAAAACTTCAGGCCTGCCCAGAAGGGCGGTTTTTCTTTCTGCAGAAGAACCCACTTGTCGAATTCATTCTTTGATTCTCCGTAGGGATTAAGCGGTCTGAGTCTGGGTACCAACTCATGGGCATCGTCGTACCCCAGTTCACCCAGGCCGTAAGTAGCCGCCGAGGAAGCATAGATCAACGGTATCCGGAACTCGCTGCAAAGATCCCACAGCGATTTGGAATAATCCAGATTAAGTTCCTGGAATATACGCTTATCTGACTCTGTGGTGTCCGTACGCGCTCCAAGGTGTATGATAAACTGAACATCGGTACGATGATCCCTGAGCCATCCAAAGAACTGATCCCGCGGGACCTGCTCCAGGAATGTTTTATGATTGATGTTATTGTTTTTCAGGGATCTGGAAAAATCATCCACAACGATCAGCTCTTTATGGCCTTTGTTATTCAGCTTGTTGACCATGCAACTGCCAATAAAACCTGCGGCTCCTGTAACAACGATCATAGGTAATGCTCTCTGTGATTTGTTTATGTAAAGATAATGGATATTTATCAGGAATCAAACGATGAAACTGTTAAATTCATATACCGTGTTTTTTTTATTCAGACGTATATCATGATCTTTTACATTAAATAAATTGATTAGGTTTGCACATTCAATTTTTTACTGATCATTAATTATCACTTCTATGACTGAAAAAGTAAAGCAGTTGCTCAGCGACTCAAAGGCTGCACGGTGGACAGCGCTCGCGCTGGTGTCCATCACGATGCTGGCAGCCTATTATTTTGTGGATATGATTGCCCCCCTGCAGTCCCTTCTTGAGGTCAATTATGGATGGTCGCCGAGGAGCTACGGTCTCTTCTCGGGTTCTGAGTACCTGTTGAACGTGCTGGGTTTTCTGATCATATCAGGGATCATCCTCGATAAAATGGGGATCCGTTTCACCGGTCTACTGGCCACCCTGGTCATGCTGGGAGGAGGATTGATCAAGATGTACGCCCTTACATCCTATTTTCGCAACGGTGGTTTCGGATTCGACTTTTTCAATTCCTTCTGGACTGCTATGCCTGCTACAGCTAAGCTGGCTGCACTGGGTTACGGGATTTTCGGGATAGGGGTTGAAATGGCCGGTATCACCACATCGAGGACCATTGTGAAATGGTTCAAGGGCAGGGAGCTGGCCTTTGCCATGGGGATGCAGCTGGCTACTGCCAGGATGGGTGCATCCGTGGCTTTCTTTTTCTCGGCACATATGGCGGGTGTAAAGACCATCGCCGGCATCCCCCAAGGAAATGTCCTGAATCCTGTCTGGGTAGGGATTGCGCTGGTGACCATCGGCTTTCTGACATTTTTGACCTATACGTTCATGGATGCCCGTTTGGATAAACAGACCGGACAAATCGGCCCGGTGGCGGATCCTACGGATGAATTCCATGTAAGAGATCTGCGCAAGATCATCACCAACAGGGGATTCCTGCTCATCGCCCTGCTGTGTGTGCTTTTCTATTCCGGTGTCTTCCCCTTCCTGAAATACGCCGTGAACATGATGCAGAATAAACTGGGCGTCTCAGCCGAGGTCGGGGGAATGATCTCGGGTCTGCTCCCGGTTGGGACCATCATTCTGACTCCTCTGATCGGGACCTACCTTGACAACAAAGGGAAAGGAGCGACCATGATGATCTTCGGGGCGGTCTTGCTTACCCTGGCGCACCTGACCTTTGCCCTCGTGCCCCTGAATATGTTCATTGCCATCACTGCCATTATAGTTCTGGGAATAGCATTCTCCCTCGTACCTGCTTCTATGTGGCCATCGGTGCCGAAAATCGTGGAAGAGAAATATTTAGGCTCCGCATACGCACTTGTTTTCTGGATCCAGAACATCGGATTGCTGCTGATACCCTGGCTGATAGGATATCTTCTTGAAGCGGTAAATCCGGGTGTTGCTGAAAAAATTAAGGGAGGTGAACCTGCAACCTACGATTACACAATTCCTATGCTCGTTTTTGCCGGTCTCGGTGTACTGGCCATTTTTCTTGGCTTCCTGCTCCGCAGGGAAGAGCGAATCAAACATTACGGACTGGAAGACCCCAACAAGAAGAAATAGCAACGGTTCTTACAACAACCCTGCACCTTTGATCAACTTTACGGATCAAATTAATTTTTTGACGGAGGGTCTGCCGTTAAATCGCAGAAAAATGTACCTTCGCATGTCAATACCTATTAAAAATTAATTGTATGAATAGACTGAATATCAATTTTTTACGAATTTATATCGGCATCGCTGCCTTATTTTTGACATCATTGAGCCAGGCTCAGATCAGTCGCGAGGGAGTGCCTCCCAGTTTTTCGCTGGAAGGGCTGTCATCCGAGGTACCTGTGATTACCCTGGAGCCGCTGTCTCCCGATGTGATCGCAACCCTCGACGACAACCTCAAAGACGGCCCCGGGCCCTACCGCATCGGGAAAACGCTTCCAGTGGGGGTGACCTGTGATAACGCAGGCCTGTGGGAAGATATGGCTGACGGAGCCAGTGTGTGGCGTTTAAAGATACAAGCTCCAGGTGCACTCGCGGTGAGCCTTTATTTCGATCATTTCTTCCTGCCTGAAGGCGGCGAACTCTACGCCTATAATGACATGAAAAACCAAGTCATCGGCGCCTTTACCGATTTCAACAATGATCCTACAGGGTTGTTTTCCATGGAGATCATCCAGGGTGAATCCGTGACGCTGGAATATTTCCAGCCGGCATTGACCGCCCTGCAACCGATCATCAGTATATCGGATATGGCATACATTGTCAGGGGTGTCTCCTTTGAAACGGTGCCCGGAAGCGGGAGGGATCAGTCGGAATGGTGCATGATCAATGTCAATTGCCCGGAAGGCGACAACTGGCAGGAAGAGAAGAGGGGGGTGGTCAGGCAGTATATGATCTTGCCTGACGGATGGATCGGCTGGTGCTCGGGCTCCCTGATCAACAACACAGGATGGAACCTCCTTCCTTATGTGCTTTCAGCTCAGCACTGCGGCGATGGATGCACTCCTACCATGTTCAACCAGTGGATCTTTTATTTTAAATATGAAGCTGCCACGTGTTCGGGAACGAATGGGCCAACCAATTTTACCATCAACGGTTGTGCACTCAAAGCAGAAGGAAGTGCTGATACCGGCTCTGACTTTGCTTTGTACCTTCTGAATCAGGATCCTCCTGAATCTCACGCACCCTTCTGGAATGGGTGGAACCGTACCAATACACCCAGCCAGAGCGGAGCATGCATTCATCATCCCAATGGGGATATCAAGAAGATTTCTACGTATACCACCACGCTTCAAAGCGGAGAATGGAACGATAACGGAGTACCCTCGCATTGGATCGTCAAATGGGCACAGACCGAGAACGGGACATCGGTGGTGGAAGGCGGTTCTTCCGGCTCTGCGCTATTTGACAGCGAACACAGGATCGTCGGCGGATTGACCGGATCCTATATTGCACTGGACTGCGACAATCCCGGAGGATATTCTTCCTTCTACGGAAAAGTATACTGGTCCTGGGATAAAATGGGCAGTGCTTCGAACCAGCAGCTGAAATACTGGCTCGATCCGGACAATACCGGAGAGGAATACCTGTCGGGAACATCAGGTGTGGCTCCCATCGCTAATTTCAAGGCCAATGATCCTACCGTCCCCCCGGGCACACCAATCGATTTCACCGACCTTTCGATGGCAAATCCCACCCAATGGTCGTGGACCTTCACCGGAGGAGAACCTTCCAGTTCCACGGAAAAGAATCCCCAGGATATCGTATATAACTCCTACGGCTCGTACACCGTGAAGCTGACAGCCTCCAATCCGTACGGTTCCGATACGGAGACCAAGACCGCCTACATCGTGATCGGGGATCCACCCGCCGCTGATTTCTATGCTCAGGAAACGACCCTCATCGCAGGAAATCCTGCCTATTTCCTGGATGCTTCGACCAATAATCCTACATCATGGAGCTGGCTTTTTGAAGGTGGTACACCCAGTGCTTCCCTGGTCAAGAATCCGGGTCCGATTTATTATAATACTGCCGGTGTCTATCCGGTACGATTGATTGCCACCAATGACTTTGGTAACGACACCGAACTAAAGGAAGGCTACATCACGGTGCTGGGACCTCCTCGCGCCAACTTTGCAGCCAACGAGACAACGATTCCCATTGGAGGTTCAGTGAACTTTACGGATCTGTCGACAGGAGACCCCATCTCCTGGCAATGGAGCTTCCAGGGGGGTGAACCTTCCTCCTCATCTGAACAGAATCCGCAGAACATTGTTTATAATGAAGCAGGCGAATACGATGTGTCGCTGACGGTGACCAGCGACATCGCCACGGACGACACCACCATGGTTGGTTATATCAAGGTGGTGTCTGCTCCTATACCGAACTTTAACTCTCCCAACCGTTATATCCAGGCTGGAACATCAACCACATTCACCAACATGACTTCCGGCAATCCCACTGCATGGCTCTGGGAATTCGAGGGTGGTACTCCCGCTACATCGGATCAGGAGAATCCCGGTGAGATCGTTTATAATTCGGTGGGTGATTTTGACGTGAAGCTCACTGCAACCAATGATTTCGGCTCGGAAACCATTACCAAATCCAACTATATCCATGTGGGTGACACGCCACAGGCCGATTTCACGGCCAGTGCAACATTCATCGCGGCCGGACAGAGCATCAATTTTACTGACCTGACCCTCAACAATCCCACCACCTGGTCGTGGGTGTTCGAGGGAGGAACGCCGGGAACGTCCTCTGTTAAAAATCCAGCTATTACCTACAATGAGATCGGAAAATTTGATGTTACATTAACGGTGACCAATTCCTACGGTCAGGATACGGAAGTCAGGAATGATTTTGTCGAGGTGGGGTATGTCGGGATGGAAGATGTTACGCTTACTTCAGACAGGATTGAACTTTATCCCAATCCAACCACCGGTACCTTTACCCTTGAAATGAATGGCAATGTGAAGGACGTAGTCCAAATCAGCTTTTATAATGCAACGGGCAGGCGTGTTTTGGATATACCCAGGGAAGACGTTACCCTTTACCGGATGCAGATCGATCTGGAAGGTAATCCTCCCGGAGTTTACCTGCTCAGGGTGCAGACGGAAGAGGATGTCATCATCAAAAGGATAGCCCTTGTGAAATAAGCTGATCCGGAACGCGTTTAATGAGGATAATGATCAAGCGTTTCCGCATCTTTTGGGGGTATTTACCGCACGGGTATATCGTATTCCTTTTTTTTCTCGGAACAGAGGCTCACCTCCAGCCGTCACAATCCGGCTTACTACCTTCCATACGGTACGGATTGACACTGGATACCCATGAATTACGGATCGCTGCCGTCGACCTGGAGTCAATCCGACTGGATGACCAGGCGAGGGAAGAAGGGGAGTATCCATACCGGATTGGAGTCCTGATTCCTGTAGATATTGATCCGGACCATACCGGACAATGGATTTCTATTCCCGGAAAAGGAAGGTTGTGGCATCTTACCCTGAGGGCTGAGGGTGCAAAGGCATTGTCACCTTACTTTGATCTTCTTTACATACCCGACGGGGGTGAACTGTATCTGTATAATGACCTGGCATCCAGTATCCTTGGTGCCTATACAGCTGCCAATAATCCACCGTACCAATCATTTGCCACTGAGTTTGTCGCTGGCAACTCAGTCACTTTGGAGTATTTTGAGCCATATGGACTTGGTGAATCCTTAAAGCTGCACATAACTGACATAGGCTATTTCTATCGGGGCATCCATGGTGGGGGTGATCTGTCTGAGAGGGGCTTTGGCAATTCGGGCATTTGCGAGGTGAATGTCAATTGTGATGAGGGGAACAGCTGGAGGGATGAAAAGAAAGGAGTGGTCCGGATCCTGAGCAGGGTGGGTTCATCCCTTTTCTGGTGCACCGGATCGTTAGTTAATAATGTGAAACTGGATTTTACTCCCTATGTCCTGACCGCTGACCACTGCGCTTTTTACAATGATCAGTATGCCAGCACCTCCGACCTGGCACAGTGGGTGTTTTATTTCAATTATGAGTCGTCCCACTGTGCTGATCCCCTATCGGAACCGGATTACAATACGCTGGTGGGAGCGACCCTGAAAGCACACGGGGGCAGCACCGGTGATACGGGCTCTGATTTTTATCTAGTATGCCTCAATAACATCGTGCCGGCTGCATATGAGCCGTTTTTCCTGGGTTGGGACCGGCAAAATGTCACATCACCGGAAGGTGTGGGCATTCATCATCCGCAGGGAGACATCAAGAAAATATCGACCTACACGCAGCCCACCATTTCCACACAATGGTCAAACAACGGGCTTCAGTCGCACTGGCTGGTCAACTGGACGGAGACATCCCATGGTCATGGCGTTACGGAGTCCGGTTCATCGGGTTCGCCTCTTTTCAACGAACATGGTCTGATTGTGGGTACGCTGACAGGGGGAGAGTCATCCTGCGGCAATACTGGAGGTGCTGACTTTTACGGTAAATTTTCTTACCACTGGAAGTCCAATGGATCAACTCTGGGTGAACAGCTTGAACCCTGGCTGGATCCGGACCAGGAAGGAATTCTGGTACTGGGGGGAACTTACTACGAGAATATCGTCGTTGCGCTGTTTAAATCGGATACGACCGTGGTCCCGATCAATGGAATGACTGATTTTGTGGATCTTTCAACGGGCAAGCCCGAACAATGGCAGTGGTATTTTGAAGGGGGGAGCCCGTCTGTATCTACAGTGCAGAATCCGGAAGGGATCGTATATTCTTCCTATGGCACATATGATGTCAGGCTGATCTGCGGTAATGAGGTCAATTCGGATACACTTTTCCTAAAGGATTACATCCGCGTCGAACCTGTCGTCGTCCCCAATCCTTCCCATGATGAATTCCGGATCTTCTGTGGAGACAAAAGCAACACGCCCGACCGGATCGAAGTGTTCAATACCCTGGGCCAGAAGGTTCAATTCCTGATTAGCGGCACCGGTTCATCGACGCTTACACTTGATCTGGCAGGATTGTCGGCCGGGATGTACCTTGTCCGGATAAGGGCAGAATCCTATTCGTTTACAGGGAAGCTCTGGTTGGTACCGTAGCTGCCTATAAATCCCAAATCCCTAGGACCAAATTCCAAACAAATCCCACCCCCTTGGGGAGGGGCTACTGGCTACTGAACATACGATCTCCATTTATCAACTACCTGTGCCATATCGGGAGGCAGTTCGGTATCGAACTCCAGCAGCCTGCCTGTCGCCGGATGCCTGAAGCTAAGGTAGCGTGCATGCAGTGCATGACGAGGCATGATCCTGAAGCAGTTGCCGACAAACTGTCTGTATTTTGTGAAGGTAGTACCTTTAAGGATCTGGTTGCCGCCATAGGTCTCGTCATTGAACACAGGGTGACCGATAAATTTCATATGCGCCCTTATCTGGTGCGTCCGTCCTGTTTCAAGCATGCATTCGATCAGGGTTGTGTACCGGAAACGTTCCAGCACCCTGTAATGCGTAACAGCGTGCTTTCCATGTTCCCCTCCGGGAAAAACCGACATCGTCTTCCTGTCTCTCAGGCTCCTGCCGATATGTCCGGTAATCGTACCCTTATCTTCTTTAAGGTCTCCCCACACCAGTGCCGTATATTTCCGGTCGATCCGGTGGTAAAACAGCTCCCTGGCTATCAGCGACTGAGCAACTTCATTCTTGGCTATGATCAGGATCCCGGAGGTATTTTTGTCGATACGGTGAACCAGGTATGGCGTGGCTTTCAGCCCTATTTTGTGTTGATGTTCAAAGTAGTAGGTCAATGCATTCACCAGTGTGCCCGTATAATTACCGAAGGCCGGATGTACAACCATACCTGCTTCCTTGTTGACAATCACCAGGTCGTCGTCCTCATATACGATCTGAACAGGGATGTTTTCTGGTATGATCTCCATCTCCCTGGGTGGAAAGCTCAGGACGATGGAGATCTGGTCACCGGGTTTGATCCGGTAGTTTGACTTGACTGGTTGATCATTCACCAGGATGTTGCCTGCTTTAGCGGCAGCTTGTATTTTTGTTCTGGAGGCATTCTCGATGCGCGTAGTCAGGAACTTGTCGATGCGAAGCAGCCCCTGACCTTTGTCGACGCGAAGGCTGAAGTGTTCAAAAAGTTCACTTTGTTCTTCCTGGACATCGTCAGTGTCATCAGGCCGGGGATCAAAGAAGGTGAGGGAGTTCATCTTCTCAACGAATGATCATCAGTTTGCCGGTAAAGTACTGGGCAGGATTGGTCCCCCTGAGGATTACGAAATACATGCCTTCGCTCAATGGATCTATGTTCAGTTCACTGGAATAGGATCCTTCAAAAACCAGCTGACCAGTCAGATTCAGTACCTGAAGAGTGAGATGGTCAAACAGAGCCAGGTCGTTCAGCTCCACGGGCAGACGGAGATGGATCGTCCCTGTTTGTGCCGGATTCGGGTAAACTACAAGGTACTTCTGGTTCTGTTCCGCAGGAGCCGGTTCTTTTTCAGTCAAGGACTTTCCGACGACAGGACGCATCATGACGGCTCCGTTCTGAATACTTTGGGTCCATTCGCCTGTCGTGTTGTAAAAAAGATATTGCTGCGACTGGTTATGCCTGTCGAATCCAATGTTCAGGTTGTCATCGGTTGTCTGGATCCATCCGATGTAGAAGGTCGAGGCGATGGCGATGGCGGTGTCAAGGACATAGGTGTGGAACTGGTTGATAGTCTTTGTAAATACAGGTTTTTTGACCTCCTGAAGATATTTACGTTCTCCGGGAACCCCATTGTCATCTTTCCACACCCCCAGGTAAAACTGTTCCTGGTTGGCTCCGGTTCGGGTTTCGTTGAAATACATCTGGATGGCCCTTAGCGTATCAGGTTCTTTCAGGGTGAACCGGTAAGCCAGCTGTGATCCTTCAGGGGTCAGGCCGTAACCTGCTTCTGCAGTGCCATCATCATAGGCAAAATAATTCCCGAAAAACTGCGTGGCCCATAGGGTGTCGTTCAAACCTTCATAACTGCCTGACCCCGTGGTCAGGTAATGAGCTATCCTGAAAATGGCACTGTCTTTTTTGTATTCGACTGGAAAAAATCCGAAGCAAACCGGAGGTTTGGCAAAATCAAGGTAATCCAGGTACCCCGATTGATAAACAGGAGATATATCCCAGTTTCCCCGCAGGCAGGTGTCCAGCGGGATCAGATTCTGATCATAAAGGACATAACGGTAAGACGTGTTGTGAATAAGCGTGTCCAGGTTAGTGATGACCATTTCGATCGAATCCTTCATCATGTTCGTCGGATCACTCATATACTGGCTATATGGCATGGATTCATACTGTTTGATCATGGATGGAGGACGGTCGACAAACGACAGGATCTTGAAGGTTGTATCATGAACCGTCCGGTTGATGTTCAGATAGACAAGATCGATGTTCCAATGGTCGGCATTGCTTTGCCAGCTGGGAAGGGAGTTATCCGCCAGGCTGACATAGTTCCTGAACCGGAACCGAAAATCTGACCGCAGCCACTTCTCGTTCACCACCGGGATCATAACACGTCTGAAATAGGACAGGGGATTATCCTTTACATAAAAATTCGTGTCGAGTTTCTGGCCGGTGGCAGCCCAGATGATATCCCAGTCCACTTCGGGTTCGAAGACAGAATCGCAGGGCAGGGTGCTCTGATCTCCCGGGATCAGAGAATACTGTCCTCCGTGAAGGATCAGGTATGGATTCACGGAAATCCAGACCGGGTCGCCGGGAAGGCTGCATGGTAAAAGCAGGGAGTCGCCGGGGTAATAATTTTTATCAATGGTATAAATGGTTGAATCGACCCGGACAAAAACCGAATCGCCTGTGTAGACACCGAAGTCAAGCTCAAGCAGGTCGGTAAGCTCAGGGGCATTGCCGCGGCCCTGGGGCTGATAGTAGAAACTGAGATAAATCGAATCGGCGGTTGTAATTTTTCGTGCAACAGGTGAAAAAACAGAATCCAACCGGATCAACCGGGAGGTAAGGGCATCTGCCTGAAATACAGCGGGTCCCGGGACTGCATCCGGGTAGATCTCTCCCTTATCGTTAATGGCATCCAGAGTTGCCACTCCCAAGTTCGGTGGATTGACAGGATAGTCGGTATTGATAAAAGCAAACCGATCCTGCCACCTTTCGGATGACGGAAAGATGTCCCTGTCGGAGAAATCATCCAGGAATGGAAGAGTGACGGGTGCCTCCACCGTGGATCTGGCATTTTTTAGCAGGGAAGCATCGATGACAGGCTTACTGCGTAACATGACGGAATTGGTCTGCAACTCCGTGATGACTTCCTGCGAAAAGGCAGATGCACAGGTGATCAACGCGCCCAATATAACCAGTATCTTTCTCATCAATCGATTGAATCCATTTGTAACAGTTCGTCATTGGTGTATTGACTCCCGGTAGTATCCGTTGTCTGGTAACGTCTGACCAGTGACTCGAAATTGAAATTTCTCTCTGAGCGAAGCCATAGATGAACCTCTGATCCTATAGTGGCACTCAGACTGCCCGTGAACTCAGGTGCCTGCCTGTAAACACGGTAGAACTCCGCTTCATCCTGATCCAGTAAACGAATGCTCCCAACATTCAACGCGGCTTTGTGCAAGGTCAGTGAGGCTTGATCAAGTGTCATTCCAGTGACCAGAGGGACCGGAACATCGGTTTGGTCTGAGCTTTTACCGACGATTAAGTCAATGGTCGACTCCTTGTGCACAACCGTTCCCGGCTCAAGGGTGTCATTGTCATAGATCTGGTACTTGATCAAATTACCGCTTTCAATATCGGGATCCGTTACAAACGTCAGCTTGCCAGACTTCAATCCGTAGGTCTCAAGCAGTGACGCGGCCTGTCGGAGCGATAGGTCCCTCAGGTCAGGCATCTCGATTTTTTCCGGAAGCTTCGCCACAACGGTCAGGTAAACGTTTCTCCCTTTCTTCACCGGGGAGTTGGGAACAGGATCCTGCAACAGGATGCTGCCAGGACTGTTTTTGGTGTTGTAGACCGAGTCGATAACGGTGAACTTGAATTTATAGGTGTCCTCATACGTTCCCAACTCATCAACGGTCTTTCCTGTGAAATCGGGAAGGGAGATGCTTTGCCCGTGCAGTGTATAGTTGTCAAGCAGTTTAAAGACCAAAAGGGCCAGGCCAATGGTCAGCAGGATCGCAATGAGTAAATGTTTGAAAAAAGTTTTGCTCGCTAAAAACCGCAGGAAGTTCATCTGTTGAGAATAGCCTGTTTTCAGAGGTTAAATATACTGGTTAACTTGAAAAATCGTTAAATATTGTTCGCGGCGCAAAGATACAAATTATGTCATTACCTTTACGGGGCAATAACCAGGTTATGAAAAAGCGGATTGCACTCGTTACTGGTGGTTATTCGGGTGAACGAGAAATCTCACTTAAAAGCGGGCAGGAAGTTTACAGGCATATCGACCGGTCGGTGTTCGATGTGTACATGATCCATATTGGTCAGGAAAACTGGTTTTATATCACCGATACCGGAGACCGGTATCCTGTCGACAGGAATGACTTCTCTGTTTCGGTGGAAGGCAATCGACACACATTCGATTGCGTGTTCATTGCCATACACGGCACACCTGGAGAAGATGGAAAGCTCCAGGGGTATTTCGATCTGTTAAACATACCCTACACCTCCTGCGGCCGGACTACTTCCAGTGTCACGTTCAATAAATTTTTCACCAACAGGATAGCCCGGGCGATAGGAGTCCGGACTCCTGATGCTCTTTTTTTTACATCGGAACAGCCGGTTGATCACCAGCAGATCATCCGGACACTAGGTCTGCCCTGTTTTGTCAAACCCAATAACGGAGGCTCCAGCGTGGGCATCTCCCGCGTCGAGGTGCCTGGTGATCTGGACCTGGCCATCCATAAGGCTTTCCATGAAGACAGCGAGATTGTGATCGAAGCGTATCTTCCCGGGTTTGAGCTTACCTGCGGGATGTTACGCTCCGGAGGCCGGCTGATCGTTTTTCCGCTGACAAAGATCATCAGCCGAAAAGTCTTTTTCGACTATGAAGCAAAATACACGGATGGTATGGCTGAGGAGATCACACCTGCACCCGTGGATGACGGACTTAGGGACAGGTGCCAGGAGCTGTCGCGGTATTTGTATCAACAACTGAATTGCCGCGGAATAGTCCGGTTTGATTATATTGTCAGCGGGGAGGATCTGTATTTCCTTGAAGTGAACACCATTCCCGGTTTTACCCGGAACAGCATCGTGCCCAAAATGGCGATCGCCATGGGATTGTCGCTAACAGAGCTTTACACCATGGCCATCGAAGATGCGTTAAGATAGTCCATCAGCTTGCGAAAAGCCCTGTACCGGTGACTGACCTGGTTCTTCTGCTCCAGGTTCATTTCAGCAAAGGTTTGATTGAATCCGTCAGGCAAAAAGATCGGGTCGTATCCGAAACCTTCCGTGCCCCTTTTTTCGGTGATGATCGTTCCCTGTGCGACTCCTTCAAACTGAGCCTCCTTCCTGTCGATAATGAGGGATATGACCGTGCGGAACCTGGCTCTGCGGTTCAAGGAGCCTTCCAACTCCCGGAGCACTTTGTCCATGTTCTTATCAAAATTCTTTTCTTCCCCTGCATAACGGGCAGAGATGACGCCCGGGCGATTGCCGAGGGCCTTCACCTCAAGGCCGGTATCATCTGCAAAGCAGGGGATTCCAGCAATCCTGTAAACCGTCCATGCCTTGAGTGAGGCGTTCCCTTCCAGGGTGTCCATAGTTTCGGGGATATCCTCAAGGTAACCGATATCCTTCAGACTAAGCAGCTGGTACCGGTTCAGGTGTGGGAAATAACGCTGTGTACTTGCAAAAAGATCCCTTATCTCGGTTAGTTTATGATGGTTTTGAGTTACAAAAACCAGACGGGTCATGTTATTCAAAACTAAGTAACTCGATCTCGAAGATAAGAGTTGAACCAGGGGGTATCGGACCAACACCCTGGTCTCCGTAACCAAGGTGGGGTGGGATATAAAGAATGCATTTTCCTCCGGGTTTCATTAGTTGAAGCCCTTCCGTCCATCCCGGTATGACGCCATCCAGCTGAAATGTCAGCGGTTGTCCCCTGTCGTAGGATGAATCGAATACACTGCCATCGATCAATGTGCCCTTATAGTGAACCGTCACTTTGGATGTGGGAACTGGATTTGAACCTTCACCTTCCTGGATCATTTTGTACTGCAAGCCGCTGGGTAATTCCATTACGCCACTATTCTTGCGGTTTTCAGCCAGGAATGCGGCAGTGGCAGCCTTGTTCTGTTCGAGGATAACATTATCCTCCTTTTGTTTTTCAGCAGAAAGCGTCGTCTGGTAGATGGTCATGAGCGAGTCGGTTTGCTCTCTGGTGAATAAGCTTGCACTTCCGTTAAATCCATCGCGGATGGCGGAGGTCAGAATATCCAGGTTGACTTCCTTCATGAATCCTGGTAATCGTACCCCAAGATCATGACCCACCAGATAGCTTATCGTGTCCATCCAAGTGGTCAGCACTATGTGCTCTACCCTGGGCTCTGTTTTGACTTCCCTGGCTTTACCTTTCTTTTGGGCCTCAGCCGCATTCGTCCAGATCAACGCACTGACTATGAGTAGAATTAATGATTTCTTCTTCATGGTCTTTATTTTAAGAAGGCGCAAAGATAAGTGTTTTCTACATTTGCAACCGGATGAACCTGAAAAATTGAATCCGATGCAAATGAATGTTGTCCGGACAGCTGACGGATCTTCAACCCTGTATGTTGCGGAACTGAACGAACACTATCACTCTATCTATGGTGCGGTAAGGGAATCCAGTCATGTCTTCATAGCCTGCGGGCTCATGTCATTGCCTGCAGGAATGCATACCGTCCGCATCTTTGAAATGGGATTTGGCACGGGGCTGAATGCTTTTTTAACGTACTACCATGCGATCGGTGGTGATAAAGAGATACGGTATACCGCTGTTGATGCTTTTCCGATTGGGCAGGATGATATATCCCAGCTGAATTATCCCGGATACCTTGGTTATCCGGACGCTGGTGAAGTTTATCAAAGGATAACGGGATCAATATGGGGGGAACCTGTTGACATCGGCAGTCATTTTTCACTCCTTAAGATTGTGGCAAGGATCGAGGAATATGATTTCCATGATTTCTATGATCTGGTCTATTATGACGCTTTTTCTCCTGAGGTTCAGCCAGAATGCTGGGAGCCGGAGATCTTTTTCAGGATTCATCAGCACATGAATCCGGGTGGTATCCTCGTTACCTATTCCTCAAAGGGTGCGGTGAGGAGGGCGCTGACTCAGGCCGGATTCATCGTTGAGAAGCTTCCCGGACCGCCGGGCAAACGGGAGATCCTCAGGGGAAAAACAGGGAAAAGTAGAAACGATGTAGTATGAAGGATGAAGAATGTAGTATGAAGAATGTAGTATTAAATATTTCATATTTCATTCTACATTCTTCATCCTTCATACGGACGGCTCACTTGATAGTAAATCCGGTGAAATTTCTGGGTTCCTGGTCCATGATCTCAATGTTTTCAACGATGGCCCAGGGAGGACCGTCGTGGCACCAGCGGATGAATGATTCGACCGTTTCTTCCGGTCCTTCTGCTTCAATATGGACACTGCCGTCCGGCCTGTTCTGTACATAACCCTTAACATTATGCAACCGTGCCTGCTGCAGGGTATAATAGCGAAAACTGACTCCCTGCACCCGTCCATATATACAGATGGAAACCGATCGCATGTTATGGGGATAAGCGCTTCATCATCAATGAAGTAACCTTATCAAACAGTTGATGAGGGGTAAACAGGCGCCAGTCAAGATCGTTCAGTTTGCCGCCAAATGCGATATAATAATCGACATTGGCATTCTGGAACTCCCGTATTACATGGTCGCGGAAGTTGATAGCCGCGATCCAGCCTTTCTCGATATCCTCAAACCATTCCTGGTAGTAGTCATCATCAGAGAAATGGTAATTGAGTATATTTTCCCCGATCAGGATGAACTTGTCGATGCCGTGGCTTATCAGATGCTCGATGATATTACGTTTGAGGTACATGATGTCGTTGTTGATGGCATCATTCCATTCGCCGATCATTTCGATGATACAGTATCCCAGGGCATAGTCAGTGAAAAGGATCTTGATGTACAGGGTAGGAGAGCCGATTTCGTCCCATTGGGGATGAATATAATAATTATAAACGCAATTGCTGAACTCGAATTCGCTGTATTCCTTTCCGTAGAATGGCGACCATTCGTCTTCTGAGGCTACATACTCGTGCCTCCATGCATAAAAAGGTTCAATGGTATGCACTCATTGGCTACTTGGTGAGGCAAAGATAACGCATATTGGGGTGAAGTGTCTTATTGCAGGTTGCAGGTTGAATATCAAATCAGAAATTAACCTGCACCCTTTAACAAGAATCTTAGTTGCATTTCAGCACGGTCTCGATCTGGTATTTAGCTGACTCCAGGTAATTCCCGAACAGGGCATTCTTATACGATACGCATGCGGAGGTGTTTTCTCCCTTTCCCAGGTAGGCGTTTCCCAGCTCGTAGTAGAATTTCGCTTTCGTTTCGCTGGCCGATTCCTTTTCCAGTGCGATCCCCTCATTTGCCGCCTCGATGGCTGCATCCCATTGAGAATCCTTATTGTGGCAGAGTGCCAGGAGATAGAAAACATCGGACTTGGGTTCGCCGTAGGTTCTGGACAGGTTCAACAGGGGTATGGCCTGCTGAAAATTGCCTGCCTTGACGGCTTTATTCCCGTTCACCAGCAGGTTGTCCCTGACCACATTGCCTGCAGTGGTGGCTGTTTTTTCATCATTGGATAACCTGGCATATACAATGGCCTTATCCATGGCCGCGATCATTGCATCGGTATTGTCCTGCTTTTTGTAAACCAGTCCTTTGGTCAGATACGCCTTGGCGTATGTCGAATCGTAGGAGAGTGCCCGGTCGAAGCATAGAAGAGCGCTGTCATATTTTTCACTTTTGTAAAGATCATTGCCCTGGCTGAAATAGAGCTTAGGGACAATTTCATTTACTTTGGCCGCTATCTCTTTGTTTCCTGCCTTCTCCGCGAGTTCAATGGCCATAATGTAATTGGGAATAGCTTCAGCAATGTTCTTAGCCTTATACAGATCCGCAGCATAATTGATCTGAAGACGTGGCAGCTGTGTTTCGATCATATTTCTGAGGGTATCAGCTTCAGCTCCTACTTTCAGCGCCATTTCATGCGCAAGGTTGAATTTGTCGATGGCAGTTTTCAGGTCGGTGTTGGCCAATGCAACACCTGCATTGTACGTATTGATGACATCCTCTTTGGTCTGGGCGGTAAGGAACACCGTCGAACCGGCAAGTAACGTGACCATCAGGGCACGGTAAAACGATAACACTCTCATTTTTAATCTTTTTTATTAAACCTACTATGAATTTTACTACTCATGAAAAAGTTGGCAAAGATAATAAAAATCTCAAATTTGGGCGTTTTCCACTCAATTTCTATGCCAGAAGTCTAAAAGATCTTCGGATACTGGAAGGGATTGACCTCGTGCATGATCTGGTACACAACTTCGAAGACATCCTCTGCACTGGGATTGGAAAAGTAATCCCCGTCGGTGGTATAGGCCGGGCGGTGCTCTTTGGCAGTCAACGTGCGGGGTTCTGCATCAAGATGATAAAATCCTTTTTGTTCTTCTAGCACTTTTTGCATCATATAGGCCGTAGTACCGCCTGGCACGTCCTCGTCAAAGAACAGGATGCGGCTGGTTTTTTTCAGCGAGCGGGCGATGACATGGTGGATATCGAACGGAAGCAATGTCTGAACATCGATCAGCTCAGCGCTGATGCTGAACTGATGAAGCTGCTCCAGGGCCTCTTCCGCAATTCTCACGCAGGATCCGTAGGTGACGATGGTCACATCTGTTCCCTGGTGAATGATCTCTGGAACGCCCAGGGGGATCCTGAAGTGTCCGAGGTTTTCGGGTAGTCGTTCCCGGAGCCGGTAGGCATTCAGGGGCTCGATGACCAGTGCCGGCTCATCGCTAGTCAGCAACGTGTTGTAGAAGCCGGCCGCCTGTGTGAGGTTGCGGGGCACCAGTACGTGCATCCCGCGAATCGAGTTGATGACCATGCTCAGTGGTGAGCCCGAATGCCAGATCCCCTCCAGCCGGTGCCCCCTTGTGGAAATGATCAGGGGTGCCTTCTGACCTCCTCTGGACCTGTACTGCAATGTGGCCAGGTCATCGCTCATGATCTGGAGAGCGTACAATAGGTAGTCGAAGTACTGGATCTCGGCGATCGGCCTTAATCCCCTCATCGCCATACCAATGCCCTGACCCACGATGCTGGCTTCGCGGATGCCCGTGTCGGTCACCCTCAACTCCCCGTACTTGGCCTGTAATCCTTCCAGTGTCTGGTTGACGCCACCGATCTTACCGACATCCTCTCCGAAAATGATCAGTTCCGGGTAAAGTTTGAAGAGTTGGTCAAAATTGTCACGTAGAACCTGCCTGCCTGGCACCCAGGGCGAGCTATCGGTGTAAATGGGGCTGATCTCCTCTGTGACGTTCAACAGGCGGTGGTCCGATTCACTGTAAAGGAAGGAGCTATATCGTTCATGGCCTTCCTTCATTTCCGCCTCCAGCCACAGGGTCACTTTTTCCCTGAGAGAATTTTCAGGATTCGAGCAGCTGTCGCATATCAGCCGGAGGATCTTCCGGGCTGAGGAAACGATGTCCTTCCGGATGGGGTCGGCTATCTTTACGAGATCGGTTTTTATGGATTCGATCTTTGCAGTTTTGGCGCAGTTGCAGCCGGCCAGATCGACCAGCCTGATGAAGTGGCCCCGTTTTTCACGAAAGGGCGCCATAAAATGTTCCCATGCGCTGTCGCGGGCCTGCCTGATCCTCTCGGTGGCCGCTATCTCCATTTCATCCAATGTTGCCTCGGTGGCAATACCCTCGGCCAGGATCCAGTCCCTCATCCTGCGGATGCAATCGAATTCCAGCTCCCATTCCAGCCGTTCCAGGCTTTTATACCGTTCATGGGATCCCGAGGTGGAATGTCCCTGTGGCTGCGTTAGTTCAGTCACGTGGAGCACGACAGGAATATGGTTTTTCCGGCAGATGGCGATTGCCTCGGTAAATGTTTTTCGCAATGCAGGATAATCCCAGCCCTTTGCCTGGTAGATGTGCAACCCATTCGTATCCTTTTCTTTCTCAAAGCCTTTCAGTGCTCTGGAGATGCTTTGTTTGGTAGTCTGGTACTCATTCGACACCGAGATGCCGTATCCGTCATCCCAGATGAACATGGCCATGGGGACCTGCAGTACACCTGCGGCGTTGATCGTTTCAAAAAAGAGGCCTTCCGAGGTGCTGGCATCACCGATCGTTCCGAAAGCAACTTCATTGCCGTGAACAGAAAACTCAGAGCTCCCAGCCAGGTCAGAATTCTGTCGGTAGATCCTGGAGGCCAGGGCCAGCCCCAACAAACGGGGCATCTGGCCTGCTGTCGGAGAGATGTCGGCTGATACGTTCTTATGCTGGGTTTGGGATTTCCAGTTCCCAGCCGAGTCGAGGATCCGCGTACCAAAGTGGTTGTTCATCATGCGGCCACCGCTGGTGAGATTCGTTTCCAGGTCGGTATCCCCGTAAAGCTGCGCAAAGAACTCCTCCGGTGACATCAGCCCTGAGGCCATCATGAAAGTCTGATCCCTGTAATATCCCGAACGCCAGTCGCCGTTGCGGAACACCCTGGCCATGGCCAGCTGGGGAACCTCCTTCCCGTCGCCGAAGATACCAAACTTCGCTTTACCCGAAAGCACTTCTCTCCGTCCCAGCAAGCTGGCCTGACGACTCTCCAGTGCAATCTGGAAGTCGTACAGGACTTCCTTTTTATTGAATGGATATTTCTTTTTTGGTGAATATGCTGGTTTTTTCATTTCCACGCCCGATGATAGGTTACGATCGTGGAAACAAAAATAGGGTAAAATTGTTCATGGCTACTTAAACCTCACTTCCAATACTTCGTCCCAGCTAATTTTAACCAGTGAAGCATCATCCCCGATGATCAGGATCCCGTCGTTGGCGCGGGAAACATCCTGCATGTTGCCAAGGATCAATTTTTCTCCGCTTTTCAGCGAGATTTGAGCAGAAAGATCATCCAGCGGCATGATCGAGCTGATATTCCGGAAAGGGATCTGGTATTCGATGTTCCCTGTCTTACCTTGAAGGAACTCCGCATCGAAGGCTTCATCCAGGTCATATACAATGCCTCCCGACAGGGTCTGTCCCCCCCTGGTGAAAACAATGCCCCGCAGGGATTCAATCTCTGGAAAATCGCAACGGGTGGGACCTTCGTGTGTGGTATTCCAATCAAACGTTGCCTTGATGAACTGATCCCAGGGGATTTTGATTCGCCCTATCCCCTCGATGGTCACGACGATGCCCCTATTTTCTTTGTTTACGTCGTTACTGCCGGTCAGCATGAACTCTTCACCCGTGACCAGGATCACCTGTGACCCTTCTCTTTGCTTGATGATCGAGTGAATAGTACCCAAGAGGACTCCCATCTTTTCATCATCGTTATAACCGTTCAATACATCGCTTGCCAGCCGTTCGTCCTGGTCCCATTCGATCTGGCCTGTGAATTCACCCAGCATCGTATAGACAGTACCGGTAAGCGGATTACCGAAACGTTCCGTAAGTTCAGCGGGCGCATCCATGAATTCAACTTTTTTAATATCATCCCAGGTCAGTTTGACTTGGCCTTCTTTTTTATCAATGATACGGAGCGTGGCGCCAACATCATTGGAGCCATTCTTAAGGTGATAAATAAAATTGTTCTTCAGCTGCAGATCGACCCTTGAATCGCTGATCACTTCAAGAGAACGGATATCCCCAAACTGGCATTCAAAAGTGTGAATCTGCATGAATGCCTGGTCAACTTCAATGTTAAGCAATTCACCACCCCTGGCGTCCTCAATGACTACAACTTTATTATTATCTAGACGAGAAAAGTACGGTAAGTAATCATTTCCCGATTTGGTGGAGTTGAACAGGTCGGTCCACATCACCTCTTCATTGCCCCAGCGGATGGGGCCGCTATAGGAAAGACCGTCTTTGGTGGTGATAACTCCGAATAGATAATGGTTTAAGGGCTGAGCAAAACCAGCATTTAGTACCCCTGTAAATAGTAAAAGTAAGAAGATCACTCGCGAGGAGGTAATTGAGTTTTTCATGGTGGAGATTGATATGATTGCGATATAGGACGGAGATGAACAGGTAATTGTTACAGGCTATTCTGAAATTTAAAGCTCATACAGGGGATTCGTGATCATGAAAAAGATCTTTGCGTTATTCGAACCTTTGTGCCATATTGCCATTGAGCAGGAGATCGTTGATTTGCGGGATGAAAGTGGCAAGCGGGAAGGGGACGGAGGTGAGGATACGGATCCCATTCGCTTCTTTTCACTCCAGCCTCTTAAAGCAAAAATACCAGTCCAGGCAACGCAGCTCCCCTTTTTTGTAATCCTCTTCGCGTTTCTTGGCAGCCTCAATGGTCTCCGGGCTTGCCACAATGATATCATCTCCCGGCTGCCAGGAGGCAGGAGTGTTCACCTGATACTTGTCCACGGTCTGCAAAGCGATCAGCAGCCGTTCGATCTCTTCCATGTTGCGTCCCACGGTCTGTGGATAATAGAGAATGGCCCTCACGACATTGAACGGATCAATGATGTAAACGGCACGCACGGTCCGGGTGGATGCTGCGTGCGGATGGACCATCCCAAACATTCTTGAAACGTCCATGCGGACATCGGAAATGATCGGGAACCGGATCTGAATGCCTTTGTGGCCCCTGTACTCCAGATTTTCCATCGAAGCGATCCAGTCCATGTGGTTATCGTAACCGTCTACTGAAAGTCCTATCAACTCACACCCCAGCGCTTTGAAATCATCCTGCATCAGCGCAAATTCCAGCAGCTCGGAGGTGCATACGGGCGTGAAGTCGCTCGGATGGCTGAAAAGGATCTTCCACTTTCCCTGATAATCCTCCGGGAAATACATGATCCCCTGCGATGTGGCCACCTTGAACGATGGAACCGTATCGCCGATCAGAAGGGGATAGGAGGGGGTGGATAGCGCATGGGAATTTATCTGGACCAGCGTAAGAATTGAAATTACCAGGATTAGCTTTGTCATTAAGGTTTTCATTGAATCTAATTTTGATGAATAATGAGTAAACCATGAATGACTCATAAAGTTGTTCGGTGGTAGGTTAATGTTTTGTTAAAAAATGGAAGGGTAAGCTACAAACTTCCAGCTACCAACTGCCAACTGCCAACTGCCAACTGCCAACTGCCAACTGCCAACTGCCAACTGCCAACTGCCTACTGCCTACTGATCACCAGAACCTTCCTTGCGTAAAAACCTAGCATCACACCCCGCGTTACCATAAACAGGATCATCGCCAGCCAGAGCCCATGGTTACCGATGTATTCCCTGGAAATGAAATAGGTGGGAAGAAAGATAAGGAATGTCGCCACGAAGAGGGTGTTTCGCATGGGTGCGGCCGTTGTGGCTCCGATGAACACTCCATCCCAGATAAAAGCCGCAAAGGAGAGAAAGGGGACCAGCACTACCCATGGCATATAGTCCTTTGCCAGGGAGATGAGCGGCTGGTTGTCCGTCAGGATCCTCAGAATAGCTTCGTCCCAGACAAGATAAATGATCGTGAAGGGTATGCTCAGGAAAAAGCCCCAGACGAAAAGGTGACGGATCACGGCTTTTAACCTCACCGGATCCCTTGCGCCAACATATTTCCCTACCAACGACTCGGCCGCATAGGCGAATCCGTCGATGAAATAGGAGAAAATGAACAGAAACTGAAGCAGCAGCGTATTGACAGCCAGGATGCTGTTGTTCTCGGCGGCCGAACGTGCGGTGAAGAAGGAAAAGGTGACGATCAGGAATAGCGTCCGGAGAAGGATATCCTTGTTAACAACGAAAAACCTCCGGAAGGCATCCCATTGCCTGAGTGCTGCCATCTCGAAGTACTTGCCCAGCCTGGAATAATACCGAAGAAAAAGAATGACAGCCAGGAGCAGCCCCCCGTATTGTGCAAGCAGGGAACCCAGGGCCACACCTTCTACCTTCATCCCCAATCCATAGACAAAAAGGAAATTCAATCCGATATTGAGCACATTAACCGTGATGGCGATGATCATGGTCATCCTGGCCATCTGCATTCCCAGAAACCAGCCTGTAAAGGCATAAAGGCATAATGTTGCCGGCGCTGACCATATCCGGATCGAATAATACTGCCTTGCAAGCACCTCCACCTCTTCTGTGCCTTGAATGAGGTAAAAACTCAGAGAGACGATCGGTTTTTGGAGAAGGACGATCAGTAACCCGGCTCCCAGCGCAACCACCAACGACCGGGCAAGGATGACGATCATTTCGCGCAGATCCCTCGCCCCATAAGCCTGTGCAGTGAAGCCGCTGGTTCCCATGCGCAGGAATCCGAAGCCCCAGTAAATGAAATTGAAAATGATCACGCCCAGTGCGATGGCACCTACATATACTTCTGAACCGAGATGACCCATGATCGCCAGGTCAACCATCCCCAGCAGGGGAACGGTGACGTTGGAGATGATGTTGGGAAGAGCAAGCCTGAGGATCTGCCGGTTCACTGTATGTGAGTTTCACGGCGAAGGTAAGCAATAAAAACAGATGCTTTTCAGGGCTTTATTCCATGATCCAGCTGATGATCTTTTCAGGCTGGGAAACCGATGATGGTGAATTTTCACCACCGTATTGCCCGAAGGATGATTATTAAAAGGGTGAGATGCAATACGCACGAGATATCAATCAAAAAATTCGAAAAGGTATTTTTCATCATAATCAATTTCAAATAGCTTCAAGAATTCAAGGTATTCATAATGGAATGTCTTTTTTCGATGCTATTCCTGTTGGTTCAGTATATAATTAATGACATTATGCTTCTTGTTAGTCAAAATCCCTGCTATAAATTTATGCAGTTCTTCCCTCAGATTTGAATCGATAAGGGCTTTCGGGTGTTTGACTGCAAAAACTATATGAATATAAAGTTGTGAATATGTGTTTGGCATGACAACATGATTTTATTGTTAATCCGGTATGGGCTTATTTTGTTACCCTGTTTTGACGAAATTTTTAAACATGGCGTGCCTACGGCACGCAAAATGCAATATGGGGCCGTTGGATCATTTCTACCGACATTGGGCTCCGATGGAGCCCAATGTCGGTAGCCCTTCCGTAGATTGGCGATTTTCAGGTAAATGATTTCCGTTACACGAATTTCCCTAAATTTCGACCCGAAATGAACAGGTATGGAATTGCTACGATTAGCGTTGACTCCCCTCGAAAAGAAAACGTTCCGCCTTCATATTGCCTATTCTGCGATCGAAGGCGTCATACTCGGCGTTCTGGCTCTGAATGAATTTGTCTTTATCAAGAGCCTCAAAGGCTCCAGCTACCAGCTGGGGATTCTTTTCCAGTTTTCGGTGATCGTTTACCTGCTGCTGATCGTCGCCAATGAATTCCTTCGCAGGATCAAAAACAGGAAGAGATTGTTGATGATCACGGCATTCATTACGCGAACGCCTCTTTTTCTGCTGGTATTGTTTCCGGCATCCCAGGCAATGTACACCGATGGAATGCTTTATCATATGGCCTTTCTGGCCATTTTCCTGTTCTTCTATCTTTCAACGCCTGTCGTTTACCCTCTGATCACCCTGTTTTTAAAGACCAACTACACCCATCACCATTTCGGACGGCTTTATGGCATCGCAACTGCCCTGAACAAGCTGATTCTGATCATCACCACTTTCGTCTACGGTCTGATCCTAGATGCGGATCACTATGCGTTTACATACATCTTTCCTGTCATCGCCATCCTGGGGATCATTTCCATCAATCTCTTATCGCGGATTGATTACCGGGAATCCACGGAGGTTTCATTGCCACAGACCATTGGCCAGTCCATTGGGAGCTCGGTGGCCAAAATGATCAGGATCCTGCGCAGTAATAAACCTTTCTGGAGTTTTGAGCTAGCATTTATGATCTATGGATTCGGATATATGATATCCATTGCACTGATCGTACTTTTCTACGAAGAAGCATTGCATCTGAATTATACAAGTGTGGCGTTCTATCGCAACGGGTATACTATTCTTTCCATCCTCCTGTTGCCATTTTTCGGGCGATTGCTTGGCGTGATGGATCCGCGAAAGTTTGGCGCATTTACCTTTGCTGCCCTCTTCCTGGCCCTGCTGGCTGTCGTACTTACCGAATATATCCCTGCCAGTTATGAAATGTGGGATATACGCGTCTATTACTTACTGATCTTTTTTGTCGTCCTGTTCGGCATCTTTGATGCCATGATGGCCCTGCTCTGGTACATCGGTTCAGCCTATTTCTGTTCGCGGGAGGAAACCGCCGACTACCAGGCAGTGCACCTGGCCCTTACCGGTATCCGCGGTATCTTCGCCCCTCTTGTGGGAGTGTTGTTTTACGAATGGATAGGTTTTACAGGCGCTTTCATCATCGCAATGATTTCCCTGCTGGTTGGCATCTGGGTGGTGATGCGGTCCTACCGGAGGGAGCGGATCGGAGGGAGTTGACGGTAGCCAGTCAGCGGTCAACGGTAGAACAATAGAACAATTTAACAATTTGACAATGTGTCAGTTATTCCCCACCTGAGAGGTGTTAACATTTTTTAACACTCTTTTACGAAAATTTTCGTACTAAAACTTGATTTCTGGTCGTTATAGAATTAATTTTGTCTACGAAATCATTCGTAGATTTAACGACATGAAGAATGAACCCATGATCCCCAAACCAACCGACGCTGAACTGGAGATACTATCCATCCTATGGGACAGCGGACCCTGTACGGTCAGGTTTGTCAATGACAAGTTGAATGAGATCCGGCCGGTGGGGTACACTACCACACTGAAATTCCTTCAGATCATGACCGACAAAGGCATCGTGACCCGTCATGCGGATGGCAGGACACACGTGTATACCGCTAACCTGAAGAAAGAAAACGTACAGAACCAGCTCCTGGAAAAACTGATGGACGCTGTTTTTGGAGGTTCTGCACAACAGCTGGTATTGCAGGCTCTTGGAAATTATCGGGCATCACAATCAGAACTTGCTGAAATCAAGGCTCTTATCAACAAACTGGAAGGAGGGAGCCTATGAATACTTTGGGAATTCTGATACAGGAATCCCTGGTCCATACCCTGGGCTGGACCCTTCTCCATTCCCTGTGGCAGGGATTGGTCATTTTTATAGTATACAGGACCATCATCATGTTGATACATCCTTCCCATATAAGATCAAGGTATATTCTTTCGGTGGCAGCGCTGTCTCTGATACCCCTTTCTGCGGTCATCACCTTTGCAGTGCTTTACCCTGGACAATACGTTCCCTCGGCCGTTTCATCCCCGGTTAGCCAGACGGATCCCATTACACGGACCGCATCAGCACTATTCATTTCCTATACCGGAGACCTGATTCCTGGTCAACTCAGTATCAGGACATGGTACAGTTCTCTGCTGGCATTCCTGAACGGCCACATGGACGTCATCGCTACCGGATGGATCGCCGGGATACTGTTCTTCCTTATCAGAACGACAGGCGGTTATTATTGTGCACACCGGTTGAGATACCGTCATGTTCTTGATGTCGGCCACAACTGGGAAAAGAGGCTGGAGGAACTGCGGAAAAGGATGGGCATCAGGTGCAATGTACGTTTGGCGGAGTCATTAAAAACTAGCGTCCCATCCGTTATTGGATTCTTCAGACCGGTGATCCTTGTCCCGGCCGGCGTGCTGACGCAGATACCTGCCGATCAGCTTGAAGCAGTCCTTGTCCATGAGCTGGCCCATATTCTCAGAAAAGACTATCTGGTCAACCTGCTTCAGGTTGTTGTTGAGGCATTTTTCTTTTTCCATCCGGTCGTCTGGTGGTTGTCCGGCCGGATACGTACCGAAAGGGAATTCATATGCGATGACCTTGCGCTGGCGTACTGCCAGAATCCGTTGATCTATATAAAGGCCCTTACCAGCATCCAGGTGTCGTCCCAGCGACCGCCCCTTTTCGCTGCTGCCCTGACTTCGGGTAAAGATCAACTCTTGATGCGGATAAAAAGAATGATCAGTCCACATACCTATAAACCTATTAATTCAGGAGGATCCATCATGTTGCTGCTGACATTTACCATCGTCACAGTCGCTGCCAGCGCTGCCCTCGCCATCAAATCAGATCCGGGCCAGAACGTTTCAAAGCTTCTGCCCGGCATCGGCGATATCCAACCTTTATCGTTCAAGCATTCTGGAACCATCGCCTTTTATCCTGGACAGGCCTCTCCTTACCAAAAGCCTGGTCAAGAGGACGGCGGAACGATGACTGTTATAAAGGATACGACAAACAGGACCGATACGGCGATGGCCGACCAGGAACGGAGATCAAAGGAGCAGTATGAGAAACAGCTTCAGCAGCAGGAATTGGCACGCGAGCGCCTGCAGGAAGCTATCAAGGAACATCAGGAGGCCATTGAGCAATACCGGGAGACCTGTCGCCAACAGTATGAATTTGGGATGCAACAGTACAAGGAGGCATTGAAAGAGGCAGAGAAAAAGATGCAGGAGTTATACTTGGAAGATAGCCTGGACAAAAAAACACTTTATTTTTTCTTCCCACCGGATGGCTTGAAGCTACCTCCGGATATCTACTCTCCGGACGGTTTCTATTTCGATTTCGGACCTGACATGCATTCATTCGCATGGCCGGATGATAGTGTTTTCCGCAAGC
The DNA here is from genome assembly GCA_028716265.1 of Bacteroidales bacterium. GTDB lineage: Bacteria > Bacteroidota > Bacteroidia > Bacteroidales > JAGONC01 > JAGONC01. Next base: position 51,252 of record JAQUQD010000013.1, read on the forward strand.
ATCCTTACTTTTTCACCGACTCTCTGCCCGGGAGACTTTATTTTTTTCCTGATCCATTGGATCCGGACTCCGATTTGGAGGATATACGATTTAAATACCCGATCCCGTATGACCTGAAACTTCCTGATATCTATTATAATTATCCTGACCTGGAAGATTTGCCGGAGTTTAAAGACTTGCAGCTTCCTGATGTACCCGATCTTGAAGAAATTTATGTAATACCTTACCAGCATGCTATCCAGAAGACGGAGACCATCATGAAAGGCGAATTGCTGAAAGATGGGATCATTATCAATGATGGGAGTTATGTTGTCTTTATTGATTCAGGGATGATGTCGGTCAATGGCGCAAAGCAGCCACGTGAGGTGTTCAAGAAATACAAACGCCTGGTGGAGACGGCAACAGGGGAGGGGCTGAAGAAAGGACTCACTTTCTTTTTCTTTTATTAGGCTTCACTGGCTTTCTGGTAAGTTTCACTCCACATTTCTTGCAATAACTCGCCCCGGGTTCATGGTTATGTTCTCCGCATGACCAGCAGTATATCATGGCTGCGTCATTTTGTTTCTTTTGCAATTGCTGTGCTTTCGACATTTCCATGGTTATAATTCCCGTGGGCACTGCGATGATGGCGTAACCGATGATCATGATCACGGAAGCTATGATCTGGCCCAGAGGTGTGGCGGGTGTTATATCCCCGTACCCTACGGTTGTTATGGTGACGATTGCCCAGTAGATGCTCACCGGAATGCTGGTGAATCCCCTTTCCGGACCTTCGATCAGGTACATGAATGCTCCCACGATCACCACGATGGTGAGGATGACTTCCAGAAAAACGATGATCTTGTGCCTGCTTTCCTTCATGGCGATGACAAGAACGTTGGAAGCTGCCAGAAAACGGCCAAGTTTGAGGATACGAAAGATCCTCAGCATCCGTATGATACGGATGATGATCAAGTACTGGGAACCGACAAGAATTAAGCTTAAATAAGTCGGGAGTAAGGCAACCAGGTCAACGATACCGTAAAAACTGGTTATGTACTTTATGGGCCGACCGATGGTCCAGATCCGCAGCAAGTATTCCAGGGTAAAGAGTGCGGTCACGGTCCATTCAATCGCTTTGAGGAATCCGCCGATGGAGGCTTTGACAGCGGGTATGCTATCGAGCATAACGATCAGAACGCTGAACAGGATCGTGAACAA
>JAQUQD010000014.1 GCA_028716265.1 Bacteroidales bacterium
CGTTCTGCAGCTGCTGTGTATGGGCAAAACCCAGCATCTTCCATCGGGTGAGCGCTTCCGGCACCGTGAAACGGATGATCACGCTACCCTCCTTATCCGTCTGGAGCGTGGGATAAAAGAAAGCCGTTTCGCGGAAATCCTTCCGTATCTGAAGGCTTCCCGAAGGCGCCAGCCTTTCTTCGGGAACAGGGCCCGGCGGTACTTCTTCTCCCTCACTTTCCCTCGCTGCCTCGTCCTGTTTAGTAGCAACATCCATCACGACCACCTCTTCCAGGCTGTTTACACCTGCAGCCCTGGATTCCATCCCTTTCAGCATCGGTCCATAATACCTTGACCAGACTTCAAATCCAAACCAGTTCAGGGCATCGTATTCCCGTATGATGGGCTGTACATCCACAAAAGGGGCGCTAGTATAGGAATTACTGTTCCGGGCTCCAAATGCATTCTGCACATTCCATCCATTGATGCCGTAAGAGGTAGCGAACAGATTGAAGTTCCACGAATGCGGCACAAACGCATCCAGGGAGGCATCGTACAGGGCTGCCACCATTTCGGCGGCCACCTCGTCTCCCTTTTTATCCCTGATCCGGATCCGCCATTCTTCCTCCTGGCCGGGTAAAAGCTTATTCCTGAAGGTTTCAAAGGAAATGACCAGCTCCTTGTTGGTATAGGGCACCGTGATCAGCTGAACATCCTGAAAGCACCGGTTGTGCCTGACAAAAGCAGACAACACCTGGAAGTTCCCGCGGTATTCCTCCCTGATCGGGATCTCAAACAACCGTTGCTGATCGTTCAGCCGGATCCATTCCCGTGAAACGGTCCTGGTGTCATGGATCACTTCGTGGATGACCTGTACGTTCTTTTCAGCGGTACCCAGCAGCAGGCCGGCCTTCTCGCCGGGTTCACCCGCTGCCTTCAGTGCCGTGTACCAGTGCAGGTTATGGGAAGGAACCTTCTTATCCTGCTTCGAAAAGACCGTCATGTATTTTTTAACCTCGAGCTTTTCACCGAAAGCATCAACGATATTTAATGTGATCAGGTAGGTCCCGCTTTTCCATCCGGAAAGGTCTTGCAAAAGGATAAGAGAATCACCAGGGGTCTGGTGTTCCTTCTCCAGCAGGGTGGCTTCTCTTTCCCAGGTTTCAGCATTATCCTCATCGTTATAGATATCGTACGGGAAAAGGTCGTAAAATTCCTGTTGTGACATGATGAATTTATCCGGACGGGGCCACTGTCTTTCCCGGAAGATACGGCCGGGCTCCTTAAGTTTATAAATGCCCACGCTGACCCGGGCCGGTACAGGCTGGCCGTTGAGGTTGGTGGTCTTCAAAAGAAAAGATGCTTTACCGGCCTTGTCGAGCTGCGCCGGAATTTCTGCGTCCACCAGCATGGCATTGTATCCGACGGCAACCAGATTGGACGCTGACTGTGTTTCTCCGCTGAGATCGGTCACATCCGCGAAGATCCTGTAATGGAATACGGGTTTGTATTTGCGGTCCAGGCTGAGGTCCGGAACGGCTTTAAAGGTGATGGTAAACTGACCGGTGTCGCCGGTGGTCAGAAATCCGTTCGCAATTTCCATTTCCGGGGCAGGAGGGAACCAGCCTCGCCACCAGAGTGGATAGGGGAAGATGGCGGAGCGGACCACGCGGTATTTCACCTGTGCCTGATCCAGTCCGGAACCGGCATACGACTTTGCAACACCCGTCACCGATACCTGCTCGTCAAGCTTGTAAACGCCCTTCACTGGCTCAAAGACCACCTCAAACTTCGGCCGTTTGTATTCCTCCACCTGAACCGTGACCGATCCGGATTCGTTCCGGATGGTCATCGCGCCGGTAAGTACGCCCGACGGCGCTATAAACGATCCGTTGAACGATCCGTATTCATTCGTCACCAGACTCAGGCTGGCGATTTTCTGATGATTGACATCGTAAAATATGACGTCGGTGGGATTCCCGGCAAGGATGCCGTTCTCTTTGCCATCCGATTCGATCATGATCCCCTTGAAATAGACCGTCTGGCCTGGACGGTAGATGGCACGATCAGTAAAGAAGAAGGTCCTTGGCTTCTTTTGCTTTTCTTTGTCAGGACGAAAGTGGAGGTAAAAATACGTATCCGTCAGAAGGCGGTCATCGTCCTTGCGAAAATCCAGGATCAGCGACATGGAACGGTCTCCCCTGGAAGGAGCAGGGATCTCCACAAGTCCCTGAGCATCGGTGGTAAATTTTTTCCATTCGATCAGCCTGCTTTTCCTGGACTGATAGTCGTAATCCCTGTTATAGGCGGTAACCGTAACGTCTGCGAGGGGTGTTCCCTTATCCCTGTGGAGGACATAAATACCATGGCTGCCTTTTTCCTCTCCCCGGCTGATATAGCTGATGTCGGTAATCCAAAAAGAAACGTAAGCCACTGGTTCGGTCCGGTAAGCAAAGGTGGGATTGGGGCTGAGCAGGAGGATATAATAGCCCAGGGGCAGCACAGGCATGCTGATCTCGACCGAATGGGCTTGGAAATCGCCGTCGGCCGGGAGGGTGAGATTCCATTCGCGATGGACAGGCTCCTTCAGATAAGCGACCAAAGGAGTGTCGTCGCGGCCCAGTTCCCTGATCTCGCGGTCCTTCTCCGGATCCATTTGGATGATCCGCAGGTAAACGGTCTCTGTGTTTTTATAACGCAGCAATGCAGGGAACGGGCTGCCCTGATAGGAAGCATAATCCGTTATCAGGGAAACCTCTTTTGTCTTTATCTTTTCAAGGAGCGACTGGCAGCTTTTAGCTCCTTCCGATTCAGGGAATTTCTCAAGGGCATCCAGGCTAAGGTCATAGGCTTTCTTTATATCCCATTTAAAATCGTCCGACTTAAGCGGATCATAAATGGATCCTTTTTCAAAATAAGCACTGGCCAGCCAGAAAGTGATCTCCGCGGAAGCCGGATGCTTCCTGTAGTCCTCGCGCATCGCCTGCAGCGCTTCGAGGTACAGGGTGTCCTTGTTTTCCAGGACGGCCTCCTGGCGCACGAATTGCAGCCGCTTCAGGCTGGCATCGATCAGGGCCTCCGGCAGATCATTGCGGAGGTGAAACCGCTCAATATCCTGAAGCAGTTTCAGGGCATGGAAGATCCGTGAAAGCGTATCCCCGGACTCGATATCAAGCTTGGTGAAATCCCTGGCAGGAGAAAAATAATCAGGTGACGCGATCGCAAACTTATAAACGGGTTCGGTGAGACCGGTTTCTTCGTTCATAAAAAAATCTACTGCCCTGTGGGCCAGGAAATCATAGAGGGTGGGACGGTACTTTTTTGAGTCTTTTGCCACGACCAGTATGGCATCAAACGTTTTAAGGGGTATTTGCCGGAGGTTCTCACTATCTTCCAGCGATTTTTCGTAGTTGGTGATGATCTCCGTGACAAAAGTCTGCAGGTCCCAGGTGCGCATATCGTCTTTCTGAAAACCTGCCGTTGCGGTCCGGCCCAGGATCAGATGGCGGTTCATCGTATAGTAGCGCCAGTAGAGCTCTGACTGGATCGAATAAAGGATCTGCCGGTCCGGAAATCCGGCCTGAAGGATCTCCTGCCTGGTATCCATAATGACCGAATCCATGAAATCTTCCTGAAAATCAGAGAGCAGGCTCATCCTGTACAGGAGCGACTTGATGAACTGGGGTGAGTTGTGGGTGGTTTTAGCCCTGGTATAGATATCCCTGACGATCTCAAGGGCGGACTGTGGCAATCCCTGTTCAGCAAGGGAATCCACCTTTTTCCATTCCTTGGTGAAATCTTCGGCCTGATCTCCCGGTGACAGGGATTCCCTGGAAATGAAATGTATCATGGTGAAGCCTGTTATTACGAAAACGATGGATAAAAGTACTGCAATGACGATGCGCCTGGTTTTCATATCTGATCCTGAATTACTGAAAGTTTCTGTAAAGATGATAAAATCGCTGAAATTCCATAACGGAAGGAATAGAAGGCAAAGATAATGAAACTTTGGTACAGGTGGTTAGTCCAGCTTTGCTGTCAGGGGATTGGCCAGGCCCGAAAAATCCTGCAGTTCCACCTTGATTTTTCCGACAAGCACTTTTGACTCAACCCGTACGGGGATACGGTTAGAGTCGTCGGTCACCCACACGGTCATCGGGTAAGGTTCACTGAACACGGGTCCGACAAGCACCATGGGTTTGAACTTCAGGCAGCGATACGATGTATGGTTCGACTTTATGGTTTCCTTTCCCTCATAAACGACCTGAGAAATATAGACCGAATCATCCAGGAAAAAATCAAAGGGGAACACATCTCCTTTCTGTGCTGATGAAAAATCAAAGGTACGGGCATAGTAAACAGCAGAAAGGATATCCTGTACGTTGTCGGGAACTGTCCTGGTCGCATAGGTGCCTTTGGCGAGTTTATTTTTACGGTCAAACTCCACGTCGTCGTTCCTTACATAGGATCCTTCCTTGGTTCGGCGCAAAAAGTACCAGGGGATCAGGGCCTGCTCATCAAGATAGGTTTCGTACCTGTCATTCACCGTGTAGAACTTCGCCAGCATCCCGCTGGAGCTTCCGACCCCAACGATGTGATACGTATCGCGGGAATCGAATTGTTTGTTTTCTTCGGTGATCTCAAGGGTGGCTGTCCCGGCGACCAGCTTGGGCAAGATCCAGGCATCCCAGTAGACTTTGTAGACAAGAGTTTCGCCCCGGTCAAATGCAAAATTGTTGACGAGGCGGTAGTCCTGTGCACTGGCGTACAGGGAAACGATACACGGAAGTGAAAAAGACAGAAATATTCGAAAGAAGGTTTTCATCATTGGTTGTGCTAATATGTTGCCGGATTAGCAACAAATATGCCAAAACCTGGAGATGGGATCTGGAGTAATAGAACACGGATGACGCGGGAAATCACGGAAGTATTCAGCGATGATCCGTGTTATCCGTGACATCCGCGTTCTATCATGGTAACTAAACCACCATATTGATAATCTTTCCGGGAACGATGATAACTTTACGCGGAGTTCGGCTCCCGAGCCATTTCTGTGACCTTTCCTCTCCCATCACTGCTTTCTCTATTTCAGGAATAGGCATTTTAGCTGGCAGATCCAGCGTAAAACGCAGTTTCCCGTTAAACGAAACGGCATAGGTGACCAGGTCCTCCTTAAGGTATTCTTCATTACAGGGAGGATAGGAAGCGAAGAAGACACTTTCTTCATGTCCGAGCAGCTGCCAGAGTTCTTCCGCTGCATGGGGCGCATAGGGAGACAGGATCACGGCAAGGTCTTCGAGGATAGCCCGCTTGTTGCACTTCAGATCCGTGAGCTCGTTCACACAGATCATCAGGTTGCTTACCACGGTATTGAAGGAAAACCGCAGGATGTCATCCTCCACCTTTTTGATGGTCTTGTGCATTATTTTCAGTTCCGCGGGTGTGGGTGTCTCATCCGTCACAATGAACTCATCATTATCATTATGATAAAGTTTCCAGAGTTTTTTCATGAACCTGAACACACCTTCGATCCCTTTGGTGTCCCACGGTTTATGATACTCGATCGGGCCGAGGAACATCTCGTACAGGCGCAGGGTGTCAGCGCCGTATTTCTCGATCAGATCGTCCGGATTCTGGACATTGTGCTTGGATTTTGACATTTTCTCGATTTCCCAGCCGCAGATATATTTCCCATCCTCAAGGATGAAATCGGCATGGGTAAAATCGGGCTGCCATTTCCGGAATGCCTCCATGTCCAGGAAGTCGTTATCAACGATGTTGATATCCACGTGCTGGCGGATGGTATCGTACTCCTGGCGTAGGTTAAAGGATACGAACGTGTTGGTTCCTTTGATCCGATAGACGAAGTTGGATCTTCCCTGAATTTTCCCCTGGTTGATGAGTTTGCGGAAAGGCTCCTGTTCAACGGCCAGTCCAATGTCGCAGAGGAACTTGTTCCAGAACCGTGAATAGATCAGGTGGCCTGTGCCATGCTCGTCGCCTCCCACATAAAAATCAACATTTCTCCAGTACGCAACGGCTTCTTTTGAGAAATAGGCCTTATCGTTACGGGGGTCCATGTACCGGAGGTAGTAGCCGCTGGATCCTGCAAAACCGGGCATTGTATTGGTTTCGAGCGGAAAGCCCTCCCTGGTCTTCCAGTTTTTTACCCTGGCCAGGGGCGCATCGCCGGTCTCTGTGGGAAGATAGCTGTCCACCTCGGGAAGTTCCAGAGGCAACTCACTTTCGTCGAGCGGATAAGGGACCCCGTCCTTGTACCAGATAGGAAAGGGCTCGCCCCAGTAGCGCTGGCGGCTGAAGATCGCGTCGCGGATGCGGTAGTTGATCTTGCCAAAACCTTTTCCCTGGTCCTGCAGCCACCGGATGGTGGCCTGGATACCTTCCCGGACGGACAGGCCGGTGATGAAGCCGGAGTTGATCATGGTGCCCTCTTTCGCATCGTATGACCCTTCCCAGGTCATAGGGTCAGAAGGGTTTTCCCCCTGCCGGACCACCACCTGGATGATGGGCAGATGAAAATGACGTGCAAAGGCAAAGTCGCGGCTGTCGTGACCCGGTACGGCCATGATGGCCCCTGTTCCATAGCCGGCCAGCACGTAATCCGCGATCCAGACCGGTAACTTTTCGCCGTTCACCGGATTGACGCCATAGGCCCCCGTAAACTCCCCGGTCATGGTCTTCACCTCTGCAATACGTTCGCGTTCTGAGCGATTGGTGGCCCAGGTGACATACTCCTTGACGCTGTGCATGCGGTCAGCCGTGGTGATCTTTTCAACCAGCTCATGTTCGGGTGCCAGCACCATGAAGGTCGCTCCCCACAGCGTATCGGGACGGGTGGTGAACACCTCGAGGATATCGTCAAATCCGTCGATCCTGAAGTAAACGGCAGCCCCTTCCGAACGGCCGATCCAGTTGCGCTGGACCTCCTTCAGGGACTCCGGCCAGTCCACTTCGTTCAGCCCATCCAGCAACCGCTGGGCGTAGGCGGAGACCCGTAACGACCACTGCTTCATCAACTTTCGCTCAACGGGATGGCATCCGCGCTCGGAAAATCCGTCCTTGACTTCATCGTTGGCCAACACCGTCCCCAGTGCAGGGCACCAGTTGACCATCGTATCATCGAGGTAGGCAAGCCGGTAGTTCATCAGAACGTTTTGCTGCCGCGCATGATCCATGGCCCGCCATTGCGCTGCCGTGAAGTTCACCGGCTCTGTGCAGGCCGCATCCAGCCCTTCGGTTCCCGTTGCCGCAAAACGGTTCTCCAGCTCTTCGACGGGCTCAGCACGATCCGTCGTCTTGTTGTACCAGGACTTGAACAGCTGAAGGAAGGTCCATTGTGTCCATTTGTAATAAAAAGGATCGCAAGTGCGCACTTCCCGGTCCCAGTCATACGAAAAACCGAGCTTGTCCATCTGGGTTTTGTAGCGCTGAATGTTCTTTTCCGTTGTGACGGCAGGATGGGTCCCCGTCTGGATGGCATACTGCTCGGCTGGCAGGCCATAGGCATCAAATCCCATGGGATGTAATACATTGAACCCTTTCAGGTGTTTATAGCGTGCAACGATGTCGGAGGCAATGTAACCCAGCGGATGCCCCACATGCAGTCCGGCGCCGGAGGGATAGGGAAACATATCAAGAACATAGTACTTCGGTTTCGTATAATCAATATCAACCCTGTAGGTCTTGTTACGTCCCCAGTACCGCTGCCATTTTTGTTCTATCTCTTTAAAATTATAATCCATCCCTTTGATCCTATTTGATTGAAAACCCCTTTCAAACCCTGCAAAGGTCTGCGAAGTTACTAAAAACAGGGGAACTGGTGTCCTGCATCCCAAATTTTTATACCTTAGCTCCCCCGAAAACAGCTCATGAGCATCAAGGAAGAACAATATAACCGGAGGCGGCTCCGGTCATCGTACATCACTACCCTGGTGAGCGTCACCATGGTCCTGTTCATGCTTGGGCTGCTGGGTCTTCTTGTTCTCCAGGCGGATAAGCTATCGAGGCATGTCAAGGAAAACATCAGCCTTTCGGTGATCATCAGGGAAGATGTGAAGGAGAGCAGCATCCTCGAATTTCAAAAAAAACTGGACATTTCCCCGTACGTCAGGTATACGGAATACATCCCGAAAGAAAAGGCAGCCGAGGATCTGAAGGAACAGCTGGGCGAAGATTTCATCAGCTTTCTGGGATACAATCCGCTGCTACCCTCCATCGATGTCCACCTCAAATCGAACTACGCCAATAACGACAGCATCTGGAAGATTGAACAATCCATTCTCCAGGAAGAAGATGTGAAGGAGGTCTTTTATCAAAAATCACTGGTTGACATGGTGAATGCCAACACACGCAAGCTGAGCTATCTTCTGACCGGATTCAGTGTCCTGCTGCTTTTGATCGCCGTAGCGCTGATCAACAACACCATACGGCTTTCTGTGTACGCCAAGCGATTTCTGCTGCGAACCATGCAACTGGTGGGAGCCACGCAGGGATTCATCCGCAGACCCTTTGTCACCCGTGGAATTATCCAGGGGCTCATCGGAGGAGTGATCGCCAACATCCTGTTGATCCTCGTCCTTTTCTGGGCCCAGCGACAGATACCGGAACTCAATGCACTGCATGACCTGCGGTTATTTGTTTCACTGCTTGTCCTGGTCATTCTTACCGGAATATTTTTGACCTGGATCTCAACCTATCTGGCTGTCAGAAAATACCTGAAGATCCGGACCGACGAATTGTATTATTAAATCTTTCACCATGAGTACCAAAAAGAAGATACCGGAACCCGTACAACGGCCGAAGCAAGCCGAAACGAAAACAACGGAATTTGCTTTTGGCAGGCAGAACTACCGGTTACTCCTCATCGGACTGGCCTTTATTTTCATTGGATTCCTGCTGATGATCGGAGGAGGATCGGATGATCCGAACGTGTTTAATGACAAGATCTTTTCCTTTCGGCGCATCACCCTGGCCCCTATCCTCATTTTAGTCGGATTCATCATTGAGATCTTCGCCATCATGCGAAAAACAAAAGAAGGTTGATTGAACGATCAACCTGTAACCTGCAACCTGCTGAATACTCTTTGGCAATGGATGAATTGACTGCATTCATATTAGGACTTATTCAGGGCCTGACCGAATTTCTTCCTGTGAGCAGCAGCGGTCATCTGGAGCTGGGAAAATCCATCTTCGGGTTGCAGGGTTCGGAGAACCTTCTGTTTACGGTAACCGTCCATGGCGCCACCGTTTTGAGCACCCTGGTGATCTTTTACAGGGATATCGTCGGCCTGCTAAAGGGGCTTTTTGCGTTCCGCTGGAATCCTGAAATCCGGTTCATTGCCAAAATCTGCCTGTCAATGATCCCAGTGGCCATCCTGGGTGTCTTTTTCCGTGATGAAGTGGAATCCTATTTCACAGGAAATGCTGTTTTTGTTGGTAGTATGCTGATCATCAACTCTTTCGTGCTTTCCCTCACCTCCCTAGTGAAATCCGGAGTAAAGACGATTCCTTTCCTGGATGCACTGGCGATCGGGATTGCACAGGCAGTGGCCGTCCTTCCTGGCATTTCACGGTCAGGAGCCACCATATCCACCGGCATCCTTTTAAAGAACAGGAAAGAGGAGGTTACCCGCTTTTCATTCCTTATGGTCATTATCCCCATATTAGGGGCCAACGCCATGGATCTTATGAGCGGCGACATGCAGTCCGATACCCAGGTTGGGGGTACTGCTCTTCTGATTGGATTTCTGACCGCATTCCTGACCGGATTGCTTGCCTGTAAATGGATGATCAGCCTGGTCAGGAAAGGAAAGTTGATAGGATTTGCGGTCTACTGCTTCATCATCGGACTGGCGGCCATCATCTGGGGGAGCTGACCGTGGTTAATGAATCCGGATACCAGATGGAAAAGACCCATTTCCCTTCGAATGATGATCTCATCAGCGGCCGGCAGTTGTTGCTCGACAAGCCGCTGGGATGGACTTCCTTCGACATGGTCGGGTATATCCGGAGGCTACTCAGGGAACACCGGCACCTTGCCAAGATCAAGATTGGACATGCCGGAACGCTGGATCCCCTGGCCACCGGACTGCTGATTCTCTGTACAGGTAAGTACACCAAACGCATCACCGAATTCACCGAAATGGAGAAAGAATATACCGGAACCTTTGTCCTGGGAGCCACGCGGCCTTCCTTTGACAAAGAGACCAGCATTGACCACACCTATCCGACAGACCACCTTACCGAAGAGCTGATCTTTCAGTCCGCTGCTCGTTTCACTGGCGAACAGCAACAAGTCCCGCCTGTGTTTTCAGCCACTAAAATAAAAGGCGTACCTGCATACATGTACGCAAGAGATAAGCAGCATGTGGTTATGGAACCCAAAAACATCCTGATCACCACCTTTGAGATCACTGCGATACGGCTTCCCGAAGTGAATTTCCGGATCGTATGCAGCAAAGGGACATATATTCGCGCGATTGCCCGGGATTTCGGACAAGACCTGAAGTGCGGGGCCTACCTGGATTCGTTATGCCGGACACGGATCGGACACTACTGCCTGAAGGATGCCCTTAGCACAGAAATGCTGCTGCACCTGCTGACCAGCCAAAGAACCGTTATTGACTGATCCCGTGCTCCTTGTTTGTATTCAATTTTACAGAACTATTGATTTTACCCTTGATTTTTACTACCTTTGCACCCATTTTTATATCATGGGTCAATTAATAGATATCACAACATATGAAACTATCTCAGTTCAGGTATCATCTGCCGAAAGAATTGATCGCTTTACGTCCCCCTGAACACAGGGATGAATCCAAGATGATGGTCTTGCACCGCAACACCAGGGAAATTGAGCACAGGGCATTCAAGGACACTGTGGATTACTTCGGGGAGGGTGACGTCTTTGTGATCAACAACACCAAGGTCTTTCCGGCTCTTTTACTGGGTGAAAAGGAGAAGACCGGGGCAAAGATCACGGTATTCCTGTTGCGTGAGCTTAATTCAGAGTCCAGGTTATGGGATGTGCTGGTTGATCCGGCCAGGAAGATCCGCATCGGCAACAAGCTCTACTTCGGAGAGGACGATGCTTTGGTGGCAGAGGTCATTGATAACACGACTTCCAGGGGGCGCACCCTGCGGTTTCTTTTCGATGGTCCGTATGAAGAATTTAAAAAGACCATCCAGTCGCTGGGCAAGACTCCCCTGCCAGAGGAGCTTCAGAAGATCCGTGAGATCGAGCCTGAGGATCAGGAAAGGTATCAGACCATTTACGCAAAAACGGAGGGTGCTGTGGCTGCTCCCACGGCGGGCCTGCATTTCAGCCGCGAGCTGATGAAACGGCTCGAACTCAGGGGAGCCTCTTTCGCTGAAATCACCCTTCATGCAGGGATCGGAAACTTCCGGGAAATCGATGTGGAAGATCTGACCAAGCACAAAACCGATTCGGAAGAAATGTTCATCAGCCCTGAAACAGCCAATGTGGTAAATACGTCGAAAGAAGGGAAGCACAAGGTGTGTGCCGTCGGCACCACCACTATGAAAGCGCTCGAATCCTCTGTCTCGATTGCAGGGTACCTCAAACCATTCAACGGATGGTCGAACAGGTTCATCTTTCCACCCTACGAATTCACCATTGCCAATGCGATGATCACCAATTTTCACCTACCCATGTCGCCCATGCTCATACAGGTGGCTGCTTTCGGGGGATTCGATTTCGTGATGGATGCCTACAGAGAAGCCATAAAAAACAAATACCAGTTTTTCACCTTCGGGGACGCCATGCTTATCCTTTGATTGTTGAAGTCCGGTCTGACATATGCGGTGATTGTTGCCGGAGGAACAGGGGAACGGATGAAGAGCCGGATCCCGAAACAGTTTGTGGAGATCGCCGGACTGCCTGTCCTGATGCATACGCTGAATGCTTTTCTGAAAGCCGTCCCCGACATTCATCTTGTGATAGTACTTCCTGCCGGTCAGGTGGACACTTGGAATGTTCTGCTTGAGAAGCATTCCTTCCGGGTGCCGCACCGGGTGACGGAAGGTGGGCAGAAGCGATTTTATTCCGTAAGGAACGGTCTGGAACACATTCCCGACGACAGTGTGGTGGCCATTCATGACGGTGTGCGTCCTGTAATCACCTCCAGGTTGATCCGGACCTGCTTTCAGGATGCCGTTCAGTACGGCAGTGCAATTCCCTGTCTGGTGCCGTCCGAGTCCGTCAGGACAAGGAAAGGGAAAAACTACAGCCCCATGGATCATAACGACATCAGGATCATTCAGACACCCCAGGCTTTTCAGGCCGCCCTGATCAAAAAAGCCTACCAGCAGCCCTTCAGGGATTCGTTCACCGATGATGCGACGGTCCTGGAACGATCCGGTATGCCCGTTCACCTTGTCCAGGGGGATCCGTTTAACATCAAGATCACATACCCGGAAGATTTGATAGTGGCAGAGGCGATATTAAAGATGGCTGACAGTTGTCAGTCTTCTCTTGGCAATTTACAATTTGACAATTTAGCAATTTAACAGGTTGACCACTGACAGGATCATATTGGGAATTGACCCCGGGACTACGGTGATGGGTTACGGACTGATCCACGACCGCGGTTCCTCCATCGAGCTGATCTCCCTGGGGGTCATTAAGCTTGACAAGATGCAGGACCATCTTTCCAGACTTCAACGCATCTTTGAACGCATCCTGTACCTCATCGATGAGTACAAGCCTGATGAGGTGGCCATTGAAGCACCCTTTTACGGTAAAAACGTCCAGTCGATGCTCAAACTCGGTCGGGCCCAGGGCGTAGCTATGGCAGCCGCACTCTACCGGTCGGTGCCGATCATTGAATATTCTCCCCGGAAGATCAAGCAGGCCATTACCGGAAAAGGAAGTGCCTCCAAGGAGCAGGTCGCTTCCATGCTCACGGTGCTGCTTTCCATCAAGGAATCACCCCAGTACCTGGACGCAACCGACGCGCTAGCAGCAGCCGTATGCCATTACCTGCAGAGAAATCCCGGATTCTCCGGACCGAAATATAAAAGCTGGAAATCGTTCATTTCAGAAAATCCTGACAGGATCGAGCCCTGACGGATCACATCAGTTTTTGATAAGCCTGCCACCAGCGGTCTGGTAGTTCATTTTCACAGGCAGTCTGATAATCCCTGTAGGAGCATGGCACCAGGTAATGCCGTGCATACTTGAGCTGTATATCGGGAGGACAGTTCACTTCCATCCACCACCGGTCGCTGCGTTTGCTCTTATAAAAAATGATCTCGTCGCCTTGGCCCTCAATGCGGACCATGTATTTCACATAAAGGTCCTTGTCCTTATATGGAAACTCCCTGTACCGGTTGATGTAGCCATCCATGAAGTACCATATCATCTGTGCGGCGAGATGAGCGGTCTGCTCTTGCATGTCATAGGTTGGATTGATCTCATAGATGCCCAGGGAAGTCAGCTTATCGCTCAGGCCTGCATAGCGCATGATCTGGCAGATCTCCTCACCGTAAAAACCATTCGGGGAGGCCTGGGCACAGCCCGGCGCATCCGAAAATCTTACGGCAGAGATATCTACGCTCACCATATCCGCATTCCTCACCAGGGGCTCCGTTTGCTGAAGGTCATTCCTGATCTCTCCCAGCCGGTAAACGTCGAAAAAAAGATTCTTCATCAGCTTGATGGCATCCTGATCGACGAAATACGTCTGATACCCAATGTTGGTCAGATTGAACAGGAAGTTGGGCTTGTGCAGGATGATCTTGCTGATATAGGAATGTGAGTCAAAGGCCTCCTCCGTGCTGCCAATGTCGAACTCCCGGTCTATGGTGACAATGTTGACGATCTGCCCCAGGTTTTCATAGGCAGTGTAATTGGCATAGGTAAGATCCTGGCTGCCGCCGATGATGACAGGGATGATGTTGTGTTTGACCAGTTCTGCCACGACATTACTGACTGCAAAAAAAGTATCTTCAATCGAGAATCCCTGCCGGATATTTCCCAAGTCGAGTATTTTCAGCTGAGGATCAGACGAATAGAGCGCATAGAGTTTTTCTCTGACATAATCGGGCGCCATCCCGCAACCCTGATTGGATAAAGCCTTCCTGTCCTCATTCACTCCCATGATCGCAACACCCGGGGCAATCAGTTCAGGAAAATAACCCTGTTCGTCAAAGGCCTGGATGATATCGCCCAGCTTGCCACGGTTGGGATTGACCGAATCCATGATCTCCAGGCGGCGAATCGGTTCAAAATACATCGATAGATCCATGTGGCTGGTATTTACGACTGGTCACTGACCTTTATTTCTTTTTGCCTGCCTTTTTTTGGGGCCTGGCCGGGGAAGTAGTCTGCTTGATCGTAAGGCAATCCTCGAGTGTCAGCGTTTCCGGTTCCAGGACTTTGGGTATCTTGTAGTTCTCTTTCCCGA
Source organism: Bacteroidales bacterium (assembly GCA_028716265.1). Classification (GTDB taxonomy): domain Bacteria; phylum Bacteroidota; class Bacteroidia; order Bacteroidales; family JAGONC01; genus JAGONC01. Next base: position 14,427 of record JAQUQD010000014.1, read on the forward strand.
TGGAGATATAGGGCCCAAACCGTCCCCTGATGATCCTCACCGGGGGGTTGCCCTCAAATTCCCTGATGATCCGGGCTTTCTCCTCCTGACGTTTGGTTTCGATGACCTCCCGGGCGCGTTCCAGGGTAATGGTATGGGGATCATCTGTTCTGTCGAGGGAGTAATAGTTGTTCATGTGTTTGATATAGGGTCCGAATTTTCCCAGGCCCACCATGATCTCGCCTTTTTCGAATTCCCCCAGCTCGCGCGGGAGTTGAAACAGGGCCAGCGCCTCCTCCAGGGTAATGGTGTCCATGCTCTGGTCTTTCCTCAGGCCAGAAAACTTCGGCTTCACCGAATTGTCAGTTTCTCCCATTTGCGCGATGGGTCCGTATTTCCCCAGCTTGACGTAAACGTTTTTACCGGATACCGGGTCTTTTCCCAGTAGTTTCTCCCCTTTTACCTTTTCGTTACTGCTGAGGGTCATCTGCACCTGCTGATGAAAAGGACCATAAAACACCGTGATCATCTCATTCCATACCCTTTTGCCTTGGGCAATCTCGTCAAAATCCTTTTCAACGTTGGCAGTGAAATGATAATCCAGTATATTCATAAAATGTTTCACCAGGAAGCTGTTCACCAGCGTGCCGATATCGGTTGGAATGAGTTTACCCTTGGTGAATCCGAATTTTTCCTTTCTGACCTCCTCGTGGAAGGTCCCTTTTTTCAGGGTGATCACTTCAAAGGTTCTCCATTCGCCGGTCTTATCTCCTTTTTGCACATACTCCCGCTTCTGGATGGTGGAAATGATGGGTGCATAGGTAGATGGTCGCCCGATTCCCAGGTCTTCCAGTTTTTTCACCAGGGTGGCTTCGGAATAGCGAAAGGGTGGCTGTGAATATTTCTGGGTGGCCGACATGTCTATCAGATACAGTTCCTGGCCGATGTTCAGAGGAGGCAGGACGCTGGTCTGGTCTTCGCCGGCCTCATCATCGGATGATTCCATATAGACCTTGAGGAATCCGTCAAAGCGGATCACCTCACCCCTGGCGGTCAGTTTCTCGGAAGTGGTGGAGATGTCGATGGTTACCGTTGTCTTTTCGATCAGGGCATCACTCATCTGCGACGCAATGGCCCGTTTCCAGATCAGGTCATACAGTTTTCTCTCGGCGGGATCCCCTTCGATGGAGGGCTGGTCGAGGTACGTTGGCCGGATGGCCTCATGCGCTTCCTGGGCTCCTTTGCTCCGGGTGGTGTATTGACGTGTCTTGACATATTCCTTGCCGAATGCGGAGGTGATCATCTCACGTGCTGCCGAAAGGGCAAGGTTGGACAGGTTTACGGAGTCGGTGCGCATGTAGGTGATCCTGCCTGCCTCATACAGCTGCTGTGCAACCTTCATGGTGCTGGCCACCGAGAGACCCAGTTTGCGGCTGGCCTCCTGCTGAAGTGTGGAGGTAGTAAAGGGTGGTGCCGGGGATTTGGAAACTGGCTTGGTTTCCATGTCACTGATCCGAAAGGTTGCATCCCTGCATTTCTCCAGGAAACCGACGGCCTGGGATTTTGTTTCAAAGCGCTGCGGTAGTTCAGCCTGAATGGAAGCGCGCCCCTGAGCCGTCTCCACGTCAAAATTGGCAGTGACTTTGAAGGAGGTAGTGGCCTGAAAGGCTTTGATTTCTTCTTCCCGTTCGACGATCAGCCGTACCGCAACCGATTGAACCCGGCCGGCAGATAAGGCGGGCTTGACTTTTTTCCATAGGATGGGCGAGAGTTCAAAACCTACCAGCCGGTCGAGCACCCTGCGCGCCTGCTGCGCGTCCACCAGATTCATATTGATCCCGCGCGGATTTTTCACGGCCTCCGTAATGGCAGAACGTGTTATCTCGTGGAAGGCAATCCTCCTGACCTTCTCGTCTTCCAGGTGCAAGGTCTCCGCCAGATGCCACGAAATAGCCTCTCCCTCCCGGTCCTCATCGGAGGCAAGCCATACTGTATCTGCCTCTTTGGCGAGCTTTTTCAACTCGCTCACAATTTTCGTCTTATCCGGGGTAATTTCGTAATGCGGCAGAAAGCCTTTTTCGATGTCAACACTCAGGTTCTTCTTTGACAGATCCCTCACATGACCAAAACTCGATTTGACCAGAAAGTCCTTCCCGAGAAAGCCGCTGATGGTTTTGGCTTTGGCAGGTGATTCCACAATAACCAGATTTTTCGTCATCTTCCTGGTTTTTTTAAACGTGGCAAAATTATAACTTTTATTGATTAATACGGAAACGTCGATTTTGTGACCCTGGTTTCATGCGAAACTTCCTCCGATTTTTACTATTTTTGCAATCTTTTTTATAAGTTATTGATTGATAACACAATTCAATCAGCCTGAAAGGATGACCCCGAAGAGGAAGATATACATTGAAACGTACGGTTGCCAGATGAATTTCTCTGACAGCGAGATCGTGGGGTCCCTTGTGCTTGGAAGCGGATACGAGACCACGGCGAATCTCGGGGAGGCGGATGTGATCCTTATCAACACCTGCTCGATCAGGGATCATGCAGAAAAACGGGTACGGCAACGGCTGCGTGAGTTCAGCGCATTGAAGAAGAAGCGTCCCGGAATGATCATCGGAGTGCTGGGATGCATGGCAGAGCGCTTAAAAGATCAGCTGCTAAAGGAGGAGCCCTCGGTCGACATGATCATCGGGCCGGATGCCTACCGCGACATCCCGGATCTGATCGCTGCAGTGGAGGGAGGGCAAAAAGCGGTGAACGTCATGCTTTCACTGGAGGAAACCTACGCCGATATCCAGCCGGTCAGGCTTGGAACTAACGGCGTTACAGCCTTCCTTTCGATCATGCGCGGCTGCGAGAATTACTGCGCCTACTGTGTGGTGCCGTTCACCCGGGGGAAAGAACGCAGCAGGGATCCGGAGTCTATCCTCAGGGAAGCCGGTGATCTTTTCCAGAAAGGATACCGGGAGGTCACCCTGCTGGGCCAGAATGTCAATTCATACACATGGAATGCGGATGACCTGACCGTAAATTTTGCCCGGCTGATAGCACGTGTAGCCGGCGTTGACCCATCGCTTCGCGTAAGGTTTGCCACCTCACACCCCAGGGACCTCTCGGATGAACTGATCCGGGTCATTGCCTCCACACCCAATATCTGCCGATCGGTGCACCTGCCTGTGCAATCCGGAAGCAACAGGATCCTCGGCCTGATGAATCGGAAATATACACGTGAATGGTATATGAACCGTATCGAAGCCTTAAGGGCACATATCCCCGATTGTAGCATCTCCACAGATATCATCGCAGGTTTTTGCAGCGAAACGGAAGAAGACCACCGGGAAACCCTCTCCCTGATGCGATGGGCTGCCTTTGACTATACGTTCATGTTCAAATATTCTGAACGGCCGGGTACCCTTGCTGCCAGCAAACTTCCCGATGATGTCCCCGATCCTGTCAAAAGCCGCCGTCTGGAGGAAGTGATTCAACTCCAACAAACACTTTCCCTCGAAAGCAATCAAAAAGACATCGGGAAGATCGTTGAGGTACTGGCTGAGGGGAGATCGCGAAGATCTGAACATCATCTTTTCGGTCGGAGCAGCCAGAATAAAGTCGTTGTATTCCCTGCCGGAGATATTCATCCGGGCGAATACCTCCGGGTAAAGATCACCGCGTGTACCCCGGCAACCCTTATGGGAGAGGTATTGCCAGCAGAACGTCCAGGTTGATGCATGGCGCAGTTTTAGCCCGGCCTTAAATACCCGGAAAGCAAATCCCGTTTTTTCAAAAGAAAAATCATTATTTTTGCAACCCTGCCTGAAATATGGCAATGTTAATGGTTGCAGACATAATGGTTGGATATATGAAAGATGTTTGGGGAAATTCCTCTCAGATGCACGGGAAAGTCTATCCCGAATTTCATAAAATCATTCCACGATCCGAAAAAGAGGCGTTCCTCAAACAGAGGGCAAGGGTCATCTGGCTCACCGGTCTTTCCGGTTCAGGCAAAACCACCCTTGGGAGCTACCTTGAAAACGAACTGTTTTCGATGGGTTACCTGACTCAGATGCTGGACGGGGATAACATCCGGACCGGGATCAACTGCAACCTGGCCTTTACCGGGGAGGACCGTAGGGAGAACATCCGCAGGATCGCCGAGGTGTCAAAGCTTTTCCTGAACTGCGGAATCATCGTGATCAGCTGTTTCATTTCCCCCACGCATGAGATCCGGAAGATGGCACGCAGTATCATTGGAACGGAGGATTTTTTTGAAGTCTATGTCAATGCACCGCTGGAAATTTGTGAACAACGGGACGTCAAAGGCTTATACAAGCTGGCCAGGGATGGGAAGATAAAGGATTTTACCGGGATTGACTCTCCTTTCGAAGTGCCGGTGAGCTGCGACCTGGAGATACGCACGGACCTGCTCACGGTGGAAGAATCAACCGGGAAATTGCTGAATTTTGTCCTGCCCCGGATCAGGAATGGCCGTTAATGGATTGAAAAGGAGCCCATGAAGAAATATCATTTGAATCACTTACGGGAACTGGAATCCGAGTCCATCTATGTGATGCGGGAGGTAGCTGCCCAGTTTGAGCGCCCCTGCTTGCTTTTCTCGGGCGGCAAGGATTCGATCGTTCTGGTGCATCTTGCACGCAAGGCTTTCCACCCTTCGCAGATCCCCTTCCCCCTCCTTCATATTGACACAGGGCACAACTTCCAGGAAGCACTGGATTTCAGGGACCAGCTGGTCAAAAAGATCGGGGCCCGCCTGGTGGTGGGTTCCGTCCAGGAATCGATCGATAAGGGACGCGTGACCGAGGAAACAGGTTACAGCGCCAGCCGTAATGTGCTGCAGACCACCACCCTGCTCGACACCATCGCCGAACATAAGTTCGATGCCGCCATCGGAGGCGGACGACGCGACGAAGAAAAGGCCCGCGCCAAGGAACGATTCTTCTCCCACCGGGACGAATTCGGGCAATGGGACCCCAAAAATCAACGGCCTGAACTGTGGAACATCTTTAACGGGAAAAAAAACATTGGCGAACATTTCCGGGTCTTCCCCATCAGCAACTGGACAGAAATGGATATATGGCAGTATATCTATATGGAAAATATCGAACTGCCAAGCCTTTACTATACCCACACCCGGGAAGTGTTCAACCGCGATGGCGTTTGGCTGGCCTATGCACCGTTCATGAAACTCAAACCAAACGAAAAGGTCGAAGTGAAAACAGTCAGGTGCCGCACGGTAGGCGATATCACCTGTACCGGCCTAAGCCTGTCGACGGCGAACACCCTGGAAGAGATCATCCAGGAGATAGCTGCCACCCGCGTGACAGAAAGAGGAAGCCGGTACGACGATCTGCGATCGGAAGCAGCTATGGAAGACCGTAAACGGGAGGGATATTTTTAATTACCAGCAGTAAAAACACCATTCAATGGAAGAAAAGTTTTCGAGCAAAGGGTACCTCAATATGGAGCTGCTGCGCTTCACTACCGCAGGCAGCGTGGATGACGGCAAAAGCACCCTGATCGGAAGACTTCTTTACGACAGCAAATCCATCTTTGAAGACCAGCTGGAAGCTGTGAAAAGAGCCAGTATCCGCCGCGGTAATGAACGGGTCGACCTGGCCCTGCTGACCGACGGGCTGAGGGCAGAACGCGAACAGGGAATCACTATTGACGTGGCCTACCGCTACTTCGCTACCCCCAAACGTAAGTTCATCATTGCCGATACCCCCGGGCATGTGCAGTACACACGTAATATGGTCACCGGGGCTTCCACGGCCAACGCCGCCATCATCCTGATCGATGCACGCAACGGGGTGACCGAACAAACCTGCCGCCATTCATACATCGCCTCCCTGCTCGAAATCAAACACCTGATCATCTGTATCAACAAAATGGACCTGGTGGAATTCAGCCAGGATGTCTATGAGAAGATCAAAGATGAATTCATTCTCTTTTCACAAAAACTCAATGCCCGCAACATACATTTTGTCCCTATCAGCGCCCTGCTGGGTGACAATGTGGTGGAACCCTCCGCCATCATGTACTGGTACAAGGGCGGCACGCTGATGCACATCCTCGAAACCATCGACATCGTGAGCGACTACAATATGGAAGATCCCCGCTTCCCCGTTCAGTACGTGATCAGACCCCAGTCAGCGGATCACCCCGATTACCGGGGTTATGCGGGCAGAGTCGACGGAGGCGTCTTCCGAAAGGGTGATGAGATCATCGTCATGCCTCAACAGCAGCGGACTGTGATCGAATCGATCGACTCCTTCCATCAGACCCTCGACCAGGCCTGCCCACCCATGTCAGTGACCATCCGTGTCAAGGATGACATCGACATCAGCCGGGGAGACATGTTCGTCAGGGAAGGCAATCTGCCGAGCATCACACAGGATATCACGGCCATGGTGTGCTGGATGAGCGAAAGACCTTTGCAGCTCAACGGCAAATATGCCCTGAAACATACTACGAAAGACGTACGCTGCGTGATCCGTGACGTCCTCTACAAGGTGAACGTCAATAATCTTCAGCAAAACCATAACGACAAGAACGTGACCTTAAATGAGATCGCCTGCGTTTCCCTGCGGACAACAAAACCCCTGCTGACCGATCCTTACAAGAGGAACCGGAAAACCGGATCGCTGATCCTCATCGATGAAGGTACCAATAATACGGTGGGCGTGGGAATGGTGATGAACTCATAAAAATGAAAAAGTTAGAATGAAATATTAAAAATGAAATATTGAGTATTTATCATTAAAATCCTTCTTATGAAACAATTAATGCGTATAGTGCTTTTTATGTTTTTCGCATTCGTGACCAGTTTCTGGATGACCTCCATTGCCTGCACGAATTTCCTCGTCACGAAAGGTGCTTCCGTTGACGGATCAGTCATGATCAGCTATTCAGCTGATTCGCATACCCTTTATGGAGAACTTTATCACTGGGCAGCAGCGACTTATCCCGAAGGTGCTCTGCTGGACGTTTATGAATGGGATACCGGAAAGTACCTGGGAAAGATCAAACAGGCGAGGCAAACCTACAATGTGATCGGGAATATGAATGAGCATCAGGTGGGCATTGGCGAAACCACCTACGGTGGACGTGAGGAGCTTGGAAGCCAGTCAGGGGCTATCATGGATTATGGCAGTATGATGTATATCGCCCTTCAGCGTTCCAAAACAGCACGGGAAGCCATCAAGGTCATGACTAGCCTGGTAGCGGAATATGGGTATGTCAGCTCCGGGGAGTCCATCTCTGTTTCTGATCCCGACGAGGCATGGATCTTTGAGATCATCGGGAAAGGGGAAGGCCAGAAAGGGGCCGTATGGGTCGCCCTCCGCATACCCGACGGATATGTCTGCGCCCACGCGAACCATGCCAGAATAACCACCTTCCCTCTCGCCAACGGGAAAACATCCATCACCTTCTCGCAGATTGACAAGATTTTTGATCCTGCCGTGGAATGTGTTTACTCGGACGACGTGATCACCTTTGCACGGACAATGAAATACTATGACGGAAAAGACCAGGACTTCAGTTTTTCAGGCACCTATGCCCCCCTTGACTTCAGCGCTGCGCGGTTCTGTGAGGTGCGCGTGTGGGCCTTCTTCCGTAGCGTCAAATCCGGCATGGACAAATATATGGACTATGCCTCGGGGCATAATCTGAAAAACCGTATGCCGCTCTGGATAAAACCTGACCGCAAGATCTCGGTGACCGATATGATGGATTTCATGCGGGACCACCTGGAAGGTACACCGCTGGATATGACAAAGGACATGGGCGCCGGACCTTATGGGAATCCTTACCGCTGGCGTCCGCTTACCTTTGATGTAGACGGAAAGGTATATTGCAACGAACGCGCCACCTGCTCGCAGCAGTGCGGCTTCGTCTTCGTCGCTCAGTCGCGCTCCTGGCTGCCCGACCCCATTGGAGGCATCCACTGGTTCGGTGTGGATGATGCCGCCAGCAACGTCTTTGTACCCATGTACTGCAGCATCACCGAAGCACCGGAAGCCTTTGCCGCAGGCAATGGCTCCATGATGGAATTCACCTTCAACAGCGCCTTCTGGGTGTTCAATATGATCTCTAACCTGGCCTATACACGCTACAGCGATATCCACCCGGAAATCCGTGAAGCCCAGACCGAACTTGAGAATAAATTCGTTGACAAAGTCAGGGAAGCCGACCAGAAAGCCCTGGACCTCTATAATAATAACCCGAAAGCAGCCGTTGAATTCCTGACCGGATTCTCGTCTGAACAAGGTGCTCTCACCCTAAGGACATGGCAACAATTATGGGCTTATCTTTTTACACGGTATATGGATGGAAATATTAAAACCGCACTGCCGGTACCGGATGGATATAAATATTACAACCCGAAGGTTGAACAGCCGGGCTATGGGGAAGAATGGTACCGTAAAATCGTGGAAGAAACGGGCGATCATTTTCTGGTGCCGGGCAACCCGGGCCACTGATTTTTATTGAATATCTTACAGGAATCGTCTATATTTGTGGAAATGAACGAAGGCCGTATTTTCTTTTAAATAACATAATATGACGAACAGTTTTTCTTTCGGGGAACCCGAAACCGGATCATCCGGGAACAGATCGCGATCCTGGATATACCTTGTTGCCATGCTTCTGCTGGCCGTCATTGCAGGAATCTTTATCGCTAAATCCATCAGGTCGAACAAAGAGGTTCAAACCCTTACCATGGAGAAAGAAAACATGAGAATGGAGCTCCAGGGTGAACTGGATTCACTGCTGATCGAACACGAGAAGATCAAACAGGAATATGGAGACCTGAGCGAGGTCCTGGTTGCGAAAGACAGCATCATTCAGGCCAATGCGATGGAAATCAAACAATTACTTGACACGCAGTGGGAATATTTTAAAGTGAAAAAGAAACTCGACAACCTCCGGGATGTTTCGCAGAGTTACTTAAAACAGATCGACTCGTTATTTACAGTCAACCGTGAGCTGAAGGAAGAGAACCTGGCCATACGGCAAAATTTCGAAGCAGAACAGAAAAAAACAGAAATCCTGCAGAAAGATAAAGAAGAGTTGACCCAAAAAATAACGGAAGCCGCCGTTTTAAGGGCGTATAATATCTCCGCCGTGGGAGTTCGCTTCAAAAGCGCAGAGGAAGAAAAAGTCACCGATAAAGCCCGGCGTGTAGATAAAATAAAAATTTGCTTCACGCTGGCAGCCAACCAGTTGATCTCACCGGGACCAAAGGATGTTTACGTCCGGATCGCCCGTCCCGACAAGATGATCCTGACCAAGGGCAAGGGCGAGGAGTTTTCCTTCACCTATCAGGGCGCTACCCTTCAGTACTCGGTCATGGAAACGGTAGATTATACCTCCGAAGCCGTCGAAAGCTGTACCTACTGGATCCATCGTGACAGCTATGAACCGCTTACGGAGGGCACCTACGTTGTATCCATCTATACGGATGACAAAGAGATCGGCCAGACCTCTTTCGTGCTGATGTAATTCCTGTCCGGTTAGCGGATCGCACGTTCGGAAGAAGACCTTTCCCGGGTGAGATATTCTGTCCATAGTACCCAAAGGATGAAAAAGACCAGGTAAAACATGCCTTTGGCAACATAACCATGAAAAAAATGCCACAGGCCGGGAAGATAGACAATGACCAGCGACAAACCGGTTATCCGGATCAGGTTGGTGAGATGAACGGCCAACAATCCCAGGGGGATGAACCAAGTCTTTTTCAGCCAGGGACCGGGAAAAAAAATCATAAGAAGGGTAAACTGGGTAAATTGCCTGATCCCCGAACAGGGATAACTGATGCTCAGCGAACCTGCGGGGCCAAGACATATCGTTTGCCCGTCATACAACGCCTGCAGACCAAAGATCCTGTTCAGGATCCATACGCTGTCGTGGTATAATCCCTTGACCATCCATGCTGACCATCCGTTGATCAACCGGGTGATGGGGAAAAAATTGAGAGGCTTTTCCCAGAGCCACCAAAACAGGTAAATGGCTGCCGTCAGCAGGAAAAACCTGCTCAGGTTGTCCGGGAAAGTCCCTGCATCCCGTATGGCCACAGGATCAGACACCCTCCCTGTAAGCCGGCGTAGCATCATTGACCCTTACGTTTTTCAGCCATCCATTTCCGGATCCCGTAACCCAACCCGAACAATAAGAAGAAAAATAATCCGCTTCCCAGGGGCACACCCCCCGAAAGAGGCCCACCACCCACAAGGGTGCTGTCACCGTTCATTCCGGGAGCAGGCTGTGCCATAAGCACTCCCTGACAAAAGAATCCTGTGGCGATGACCATGACCAGCATCGTCATCATTGCATTCGTTAACCGCTTCATACCTGTGGATATTAAGGAATATATACTTTTTGGGAGATAACACCCGATGAGGATAAAACACTCACAATGTACCAGCCTTTTGATTCAGGCCGGACAACCACCATGTGCCCCATATTCCTGACACATTCCCCGTACACCAGGCGTCCGGTCAGGTCATGGATGAATAACTCTCCTTCCCTGAAGGAAGTGGGTATCATGAGATGAAGATGATCGGCTGCCGGCAGGATCACCAAACGCTCCGAAGTCGGTCCATCATCACCGGAGATAAGCGTGAAACGGATGAGAAACCGTTCAGGATCTTCCCCATCAGAATAGGTAAAACTATACGCGGAATGAATCCGGCAATCAATCAGCACATTCTCCTTCAGGTCTTCCAGCAAAATGTCAGTGCTCTCCGGGAATGTTCCCATTCCGTCAAAGGTGAACAGGTATGCCCCGGGATGAACAGCGGTAAAGCCAATGATGACATCATCACAGCAGGTCATGGAAGGATAGGAATTAACCGAAAGCATGCTCTCGTCAGATGCAAAAGAATAAACCTGGGGAACTCCATATTTCCCGAAAAGCTTGTGTGCATCAAAATCTGCATCAAAATCGCCGGTAGAGCCCTCCCTGAAACAGATGGTCGTCTGATCCGAGCCGCCCTCACCCGACAGGTTGATCCTGAAGGCCGGGAAGGCTGACGTGACCGATCGATAATAGTTTGTAACCTCATGGAGGCGTGATGCATTGGAAAATGTGACCGAACCGGTCTGCCCGGGCTCACCCACGCGGATGAAAAATCCTTGCATGGCCGGAATGGTGGAATCAGTGGTCTCCGGATTATTCCCAACCCCGTTGATATAGGACGAATATCCTTCCAGTTCCGGGTTCCAGAAATAGACCGCATTCTGGATTTGCTCCTTCTGGATTGCAGGATGGTCCCAGTTTATGGAGGAGGGAAAGGGATTGCCGATGAGGTTGTAGCCGGCATACCCTGGCTGATAGGAAGGTATGCCGGGACCCGTATACGTCAGCCCTTCAACCTGCTGCATACCTGTATTAAGGTCTCCGGTAAAATCCACGGTGATGCTGCCGCCTTCAAGCCATACCGAATACCCTTTCACGGGTGACAGTGGGCTGTTAAACGAAAGGTTTTCCCATTGCTGGAGCGGCTCATTGTATTGCCTGACATATGCGCTTCCTGGAAAGACATCGCCAGCCGGCACCTGGCTGACCGGTGAAGAAATAAAATGATATACCGCATCATCCGGATCGCGGGAGGTGCCTCCGCTTAAAAACACCTCAATGGAAGAGACGCCGTTTACCTCAACAGCCGCCAGATCATCTTCCAGCACCAGCGATGAGGTTAGTGACGTATCTGCCTGCAGCCACAGGGATCCCACAATCCGAAGCGTATCTCCCTGATCTACGGTCACCATGGCGCCTGGCTCCAGCTCAAGATCCTGGCAGACAAAGGGATGATCGATGACAAGAAGGGTATTTGCATCAGCCGGTACATGGACCTGTGTCCCAGCCCCGGGCGATTGCCCTGCAAGCCAGTTGGATGGCACCGCCCAGTTATGCTCCTGTTCTGCACAGCCTCCTGCCCAGGTCGCGGCAACAGGGGCCAGGCTGTTGGCCTGACCGGGGGTGCCACCATTCACATGACTGGCTTTCCAGTTGCCGGAACAACTGTTATCCACCTCGGGCCCGTTCAGCTCCAGTGAAGGCCCGTAACCGTCAGGAGCCCTGTTACCCCAGGCCGACTCATCACTGTACGTCACACTGTCGGTCAGCTGACCGGCAGGATTACGCAACTCAATGGTCTCACCGGAGTTGCTCAACGTACCGCTCTGCCATTCGTATACCTGACTAGCCTGACCGGTATACACCTCCGAAGAATAGGCGATCACCACGTAGTCGCCGGGTCCCAGGGTGGCTGTATCGGGAAAAGTAAAGGTAATTCCCTGTGTAAAGAAATATCCGCCAAGGTTGATATCCGAAGATTCTGTATTGACCAATTCGATGAACTCGGTGGTATCTGTTCCGGACTCAGGACCATTGTAATGGATCTCATTGATGACGATATGGACAAGGGAACGCACATCGAACGGATCGCTTGTATCAGGTTCCAGAAAGGTTCCCGACAAGGTCATGGCCTCCAGGGCCACATCGTTTTCCGAAGTGTCATACCGAACCCCGTCGATCGTAAGAGCACTTTCCCCGGCAGGAAGGGTATCCTGTATATTGCCGTACAACACCCCCGTACCGCTGGCAAGGGATAAGGCGATGACCGTGCTCTCCTCCACAGGGCAACTATTTCCTGACGTATCTACCGTCTGAATGCTGACATAAAAAGGAGCATCTGCATAAGGATCTGCGCCGCCATTGACGGAAAGGACATGGAGCCTGGAAGGCTGAGCCTCTGCGTTGATGACCGTAAAGCCTGACGCAGACAAGGTTTGACGTTGCGTGTCCGATCCTGTCCAGTTGATGTAATTATTTACGGCAGCCTGCAGATCTTCCTTTGATCCAGAGATGAGGCTCCTATCGTATACCATGTTATCAGTCTCTGGCAGGGCCACGCAGGTGATCCCGTCGGTTAGGCCGGCAGGAAGAGCCGACGTGCTTGCATCCAACGCATCTTCCTGCCATACATGATCACCCTCGTCGTTGATCGCCGCCACAAACAGGGGGGTCTCCTCCGTTCCCTGATACACCAAGATCTGATCCCCGCTGGAGGAGAGGGCCATGCCGGAAATGGTAATGATCACCCCCTCACCTGCAGGCTGATCATCGGCCGCCGTCCAGATATCGGTCCCTTCCCCTGTCCTGAATGTGCCGGATGCTTTCCACCCATTATCGGTTAACCGGATCTCCGTCCCGGCTTCAATGGCTACCAGAAAAACCACCGATACCTCATCCGGATTGTCTATGTTGAATCCGGTAACAACCACATCACCAGGCCCTAAAGCGGTTTGGGCATGGATGGGTGCTGAAAAAAAGAGGACTGCCAGCAACGGCAATCCTGAATATAAATGAATACACTGTTTCATAAAAGGGTGCATTTTGGGGTTCAACACTGTTCCATTTCATAGGTTAATCCCCCAGGTACCCAAAATGTGACCCTATTTTTTCAATAAAAAATAAAATTTCTTTTTATTTTTTCATAATTAATTGATTTATAATTATATAATTCCTAATCCCTCCTCAGGGTGGAGGGAAGGAGGATGGCGAGAAGCTCATTTCCTTCCAAAATCGGCAGGGATCTCTCCCCATACACGGGTATCCCATTTAAGGACCGGGTTGGAATACCTGTTTTCATTCAGCCATTTCAGAGCACGGTCAACATGCTCAAAAAGGATACGGGTAGTGCCGGTCCTCTCCAGTTTGGTCTTTATCGCTCTGTCCTTCAGCCATTTGATAGCAGTCCTGGAATCACTGTACACAGGACATGACAAACCCAGTTGCTTTAAGAGGGCAAGACCGTGCACGATACCAAGGAACTCGCCCAGATTGACTGTTCCCTCGGGAAAGGGGCCTCCCCTGAATACCTCTTCCCCGGTCCGGGTCCAGACTCCGCGGTATTCCAAGATACCCGGATTGCCTTTGCATGCTGCATCCACCGATAAACTGTCCAGGTCGGGCAATGGCCCCTGGAAGGATGTCGTCAGGTTCAAAACTACCTGGAAAGGTTCTTTGCCAATGTGATTCCTGTAATCGTCAGCGAGGGCCTTCTCTGCCGATTCCCGCGTCGGAAAGGCTTTATAGACAGCTCCCTCCACTCCCTTGACCTGCTCTTCACATTCTTTCCAGGTTGCATAGATGCCCGGCATTTTACCCTTCCAGACAACGTAATATCGCGTTTTAGGCATGATCCCCTATTTATCTGCAAAACTAATAACTATTTTTGCAGCGGATGCCGGAATCGTCAAACGATCTATAAACAACGCTTTCGATTTGCTCAGTCACGATGAAACAGGTTTTTGCTTTACTTTTCATTCCATTTCTCATCATTCCGTTCTCCTGTAATACAAAGGATGACCTATGCCAGTGGGTTACATTTAATAATCAGGCATGGAACCGGTTTGAAAAACAGAAATTCGGGTTGTCCGTCATGAACACAACCGCTTCGTTTGATATGAAGCTGATCCTTCGCCACAACGATGATTATCCGTTTGATAACCTGTATATCCATATAGTGATGGAAATGCCCGGTGGGGAAGAACGGATCATGGAAAAAGACTTCAGGATCAGGGATGCCCTGGGCAACTTTTTATCGGGCGACCGGAACGGATACCGCGAACTCTCCTTTTATCTTTTCAAAGACTTAAATTTCAGCGAGAAAGGGTTGTGCAGCGTGGAGATAGAAAACCTGATCCCTAAAATAGAGATCCCTGGTATCTTGGAACTCGGATTATGTCTTCAGAAATCGGGTCGCGATCAGGGGAAAAAACGGTGATCAGCCGCTGCCGAGGAGGATCTGCAGGGCAGTGTTCCTGTCGTGTTCCAGTTGCAGACGTAACGCCTCAGGGCTACTGAACCTGATTTCGTCGCGGATCCTGTCCACCCAGCTGATGACAAGAAAATCACCGTATATCTCGTGGTCGAAATCAAAGATGTTCACTTCAATGGTGTGATCCTTACGATTGAACGTAGGCCTGTTCCCGATGTTTCCCATCCCCAGGAATTCCATTCCTTTCCATTGGATCCGGCAGGCGTAGACACCGCTTGCCGTGATCAGTTTCAGCGAATCATCAACTTCTATGTTGGCCGTCGGAAAACCCATTTCCCTTCCAACCCGGAAGCCGGGGATCACCTTCCCCCGGATGGAATAGGTATACCCCAGGTACCGGTTGGCCAACCGGATATCCCCTTCGTTCAGGGCAGTACGGATCTTTGACGAGCTGACAGCCACCCCATCCACATACAATGGAGCTATTTCCTCAACCTCGAAACCAAGGTCCTCTCCAAAGCTTCTCAGGCTGCTGTGGTTTCCCAGCCTGTCTTTACCGAAGTGATGGTCGTATCCGACGACGATCCGTTTCATTTTTATCCGGTCGGCCAGGATGCTCTTGATGAACTCATAGGAGGTCATGTCAGCGAAAGCCTTTGTAAAGGGAAGGATCACCAGGTGATCGATCCCTGTCTTCTCCAGGAGTTCAATCTTTTTGGATGGTGAATTGATCAGCTTCAGGTTCCATGAATCCGGATAGATCACGGAACGGGGATGGGGATCAAAGGTGACGACTACGGTTTGACCTCCCAACTCCCGGGCGGACTCCTTCAGTCGGTTGATGATCTTCTGGTGACCAAGGTGAACCCCGTCGAACGTGCCAACCGTAACCACCGGAACATCCACCCCTGTAAACGGATCATCGTCTCTGTAAATTCTCACCTTTTTTCTTTTGAATCCGCAAAAATATACAATTTCAGCTACCATATGATAGAAACCAGGGTAACAAAACCTTACCCTGCGGGATTAACTATTGTAAAAAACACATCTATGAAAAACATCATCCTTTTTGTCTTCCTGGCAGCTGCATCGTTAGCGAACGCACAGCTGACTGACGATTTCTCCGATGGTAACTTCACCGTCGATCCGGCCTGGAGCGGTAACTCCGATCGGTTCCGGATCAACGGGGATCACCAGCTGCAGCTTTTTGCCGACGGATCGGGTACAGCCATGTTGGCAACAGCCAGCCAGCTTATCGACAGCACGGAATGGCTGTTCTATATCAAACTGACATTCAGCCCTTCTTCCAACAATTTCACCAGGATCTACCTGGTTTCGGACCAGGCGGACCTGGCGGGAACGCTCAACGGGATCTACCTTCAGTTTGGAGAGTCGGGAACAGGAGATGCACCAGAACTTTTCCGTCAGGAAGGGACAACCTCTTATTCGATCTGTCGCGGCACCGATGGAAGCATCGCTCAGCCCTTCTCCCTGAACATCAAAGTGACTCATGCAAGCGACGGGTCGTGGACTATTTTTTCAGCCCCTGCAGGTTCTGACGCATACCATCTGCAGGCAACAGGAACAATCGCTGGCCTTATGGATCCCGTCTACGTGGGTGTCCTCTGCACCTATACCAGCTCGAACAGCCAGAAATTCTATTTTGACGACTTCCTGATACGGCCGGTTCTACGGGACACGGTGCCTCCTGCCGTGGAACAGTTGTATCCTGTATCGCCCAGCACACTGCAACTCAGGTTCTCCGAAAGTGTGAACGAAACGGATGCCACCCAACCCGCTCATTATTCCCTTGCATCCAGCGGAAGTAAACCCGATTCGGCATCCCTCGGCATGAATGATCCCAGCTGTGTGATCCTGGTCTTCTCTTCTCCCTTTGCCAATGGTTCCTTTGAAAACCTTCTGGTCTCAGGTATTCACGACCTGGCAGGGAACCTCCTCAACGACACCGTTATACCATTTGCCTGGTATGTTCCGGTGGCTTATGACATTCTGATCAACGAAATCATGGCTGATCCGGATCCTTCTTCCGGACTGCCTCCGGTGGAATATATTGAGCTGTTTAATGCAAGTGACTTCCCTGTTCAGCTCAGGGACTGGTCAGTTTCCATCGGAGGCAATCCCAAGCTGTTTCCGGAAACCGGCATGCCTGCGAAAAGTTATTTGCTCGTCACCAGGGAGGATGTCCTGAGTGAATTTGGCTCCTGTTCATTGCTGCTGACCTCTTCCTATTCACTCAGCAACGAAGGGACATCCATAGCCCTTTACAATCCTTCCCGGCAACTGATCCATTCGGTCACCTATGCCGATGACTGGTATGCCGATGACTGGAAAAAGGACGGCGGGTGGTCGCTTGAGCTGGTCGATCCGCTGAATCCCTGTACAGAAGAGGGAAACTGGTACGCGAGCATGGATCCCGCAGGCGGAACTCCTGGAAAGGTCAATTCGGTGATCTCGGAAAACAGGGATACGATCGCTCCCCGACTTGCCAGGATAGGGATTGAGGCAAAGGACCGGATCCGGATCTGGTTTTCGGAAAAAATGGACAGCTCTTTCCTGCTGAATCCCATGCTCTACCGTCTGGAACCATCCCCGGGTGATATGGTTGAAATTTTACCCGCAGGGGACTTTTACCGATCCGTTTGTGCCCGGTTGCCTGTGCCCCTTGAAGAAGCCGTTACCTATCAACTGGTACTAACGGGATCCGTTTCAGATTGCGCAGGGAACAGGGTTGCATCCGGTGCCGGCTTGCCAGCCGGCCTTCCGGTTATCGCCGGGAACATGGATGTCGTTATCAATGAAATATTGCTGGATCCCTTTGACCAGGGAGCGGAATTCATCGAACTGTACAACAGGACGGGCCGGTTTTATGACTTAAAGGACCTGGCGCTCGCACGGATGGATACAGTCAGTCTCATGCTGACATCCGTCCAGCTCATCTGTGATGAAAGCTGCCTTCTGGCTCCGGGGCACTATCTGGTCCTCTCACCGGACCCTTCTGCTGTCATCCGTCAATATCCATGTCCTGATCCCGATGTATTCATCAAAATGAACGGATGGCCTTCCTTCAGCAGGGAAGCATCTGTCATCGTACTGGCCGGCAAGCACGATGGACAGGTGATCGATAAAGTCTTTTACAGAGAATCGCTTCATTTCGACCTTATCAGCAATCCCGAAGGAGTCTCGCTGGAGCGTATCCATTTTAACAGGCCCTCCGGGGACATGACCAACTGGCATTCAGCTTCCCAGTCGTCCGGGTATGCCACACCGGGGTACCCGAACTCGCAGTTCACGGAAGAAATCGTCCGGCCGGATGACTGGCTGACCGTAAATCCGGAACTCTTCACCCCCGACAATGATGGCAGAGATGATCTGCTGGCTGTTCACTGCTCTGAAAATGAGCCGGGATGGGTGGTCAACATCCTGGTGTTCGACTCCGGCGGGAAACTAGTCAACTGCCTGGTCGACAACGCATTGATGGGGGTGAACAACGAATACACATGTTACGGGAAAAGTGAGGATGGGGAGGTGCTGCCGACAGGGATCTATATCATTTTAGCCCGGGCATTTGACCTGAACGGGAAAGGGAAAACAGGCAAACGGGCTTGCGTGCTTGTCAGTCAATACCTTCGATGAGGTGATCTACCCACCGGAAACCGGAGCGCCGGAGGTAGTCTTGGTGATCCGGTATCCGATGGTTCCCGAAAGATAAATGTTGCGGACTACCCCATCCATTTCAGTGTATCCTTCCTCAAAAATGGACTTTAATCCGAAGCTCAGGCCGAGATCGAAATTCAGCCTGGAATAGGACTCGTAACTGGCGACTAAAATGATGCTGTAATCCCACTTATTGATCTTATCACTGATGTCAAAGGGTTCATCCGTGACGGTCGAGTAGTTTTCCCCGATCTGAATGTCTGCGGTGCCTTTGTTCTTTCCCCTGAGGAGATAAGAGATCTGGGGCCCCAGAAGCATGCCAAAACGCGGGCTGAGCTGATAACGTGCCTGGAGGGGAAAATCAATGTAAATATTGCCGAATTCACCTTCCACCCATCCATTATACCAGGTGGGGATATTAAATGTATCACCAAGGAGGATCTGCTCATAAAGCGTATCGCCTGACACAGGTGTCTTGTAGTTACCTCCCTTCACCGAATACAGGGCTTCAACCTGGAGGTAAAGTTTATCATTGAATTTTAGCCGCATGAAAGCTCCCAGGCGTGGTCCCAGTCCAAGGGAACCGGATGATCCCTCCTCGGGTTTCATGTAAGGCGTACCCAGACTCACTCCCCCTTTGATCCCCCAGGAACGGTTCTGGGCACCGATGTCCCCACCAGCCCAGACGATGATGGCGAGAGTGATGATGATCATCCTGAAAAGACTCATAAGCAGGCTTTTAAAGATTTATCTGTCGGCAACAATAAAAGAGCCTCCCGACAGGATCGTTAGGTTATCGATGATCTGGTACTGATAATATCCGGGAGACAGCCCGGCAATATCTACGATGGTTTTGCTTCCGGAAAATCCTTGCCGTGTACATTCGGTTCCGTCAACGGAATAGATCACCACTCTGCCCTGCCTGATCTCATCGCTGACCTCAATAGTTAACCGATCCGAAGCCGGATTCGGATATGCTTTTGAAACGACTTCTGACATCAGCTTCCATTCAATGCCACTTTCAAATTCCAGGGAGATATCATCAATATATAACGTACTTCCTACCTGACCCTCAAAGAGATCCCCAGCTGCGCTGGGGGCAAAAATGATCGAGATGGTATCGGGTTCCTCATCGGAGAAATAGTGGTAGGGAATATCAAACTGAGTCCATTCAGTAATCCTGACCGTATCCGTCTTCCAGGCATACGCGATCGTATCACGCTGCTTTTTCGAGGGATTCCATTTATAAAGAAGAGAATAGACATCACAGGAATCATGGTTGACCGAAAGATATTTAAAGTATCCTTTAAAACGATACGGGTGCCCGTAGAACGGAATCCCATCCTTCAGGTTGGAAGGCGGCAGTGCCAGCTCATCAAAATAACCTGTGGCCAAGGTCCCTGTCTGCAAAATATCAGAAGGGCCAGGCAGATCAGCCAGATCCGTTACGATCCGGGCCGCATAATTCCCTTCATAGGCGTCCTCGGTCTTGAAAGTGGTGATCTTGAATACATTCGGATTCAATAATACCGCACGGTTCGCTGTGGTCCATATCCCCCCGCCAGGTTCTTCATAATAACCTGTTGAAAAGGGAAACATGACCCATTCCTCCAGATTCATATTAGGAAGAACAGTTTGGGAGGATAGGTAAGTAAAATTAATGAAAATGATTGATAATGAAAGTATTAACTTTCTCATAGGCTCTGTTTTGATTACAAACAGGTGCCTAAATTAAACAATTTTTCAATAAGTCAACTATTTTTTTATGAATGACCGGCCCTCGGCTCACAGAAGTCTACAGGTAGTGAGATCGTTGACGAATGAAGTTTTAATTGGAGGCAAAGGCTATGCATGCCACGCTTAGCCGAAGGCCCGGAACGGTCAGCAACTCCCTGGCACAGGCCTCCATGGTCGATCCTGTGGTAAGAACGTCATCTACAAGAAGGACATGCCTTCCGGCAAGATTAGTCCCGGGGGTGATGGCAAAAATATCCCTGACATTCTCCCAACGCTTGTAGCGTGATTTTTTGGTCTGTGTTTCAGAATACCTGACGCGTACCAGGGTCCTGGTATCCAGCGACGCAGTCAAAGAACGGCAGATACCCTCAGCGATCACCTCGCTCTGATTGTATCCTCTTTTTCGTTGTTTCTTTGGATGCAGCGGCACCGGTACCACCGCTTCAACAGTATTGAAAAGCGTACTCCCCTGAAGCTCATCACCCAGAAGCGTACCCAGGTAGATCCCGATCTTACGGTTGCCTTTGTACTTGAGCTGATGCAGCATATGCTGCACCCCGCTGCCTTTTTTGAACAGATACAGGGCGGTGGCAGAATAGATATCCAGTTTTCCCCAGAACGCCTGGCTGACCGGATTATCCCTTTCCCTGCTGAAATAGGTCCGTGGCAGGTGCAGCAGGCATGATGTGCAAATCATTTTTTCGTTCATTACCAACGGATTGCCGCACGCCGCACATACCTCCGGAAACAAAAGCCCAATAAAATCCGTCATCAGATTCATCTATCATCTCTCCTTTCTCCTTTCTCCTCTCTCCTCTCCTTAATCCACTACAGTACATAATTGTTACCCCCCTTTTCCCTTATTTTATGTATTTTTGTGAAAATTTTTTAATGCCCCTGCTTGACATACAGGATTTGACGGTGGAGTTTCGGGACGAGGCTGATGCAGTGACTGCGGTTGATCACGTTTCTTTTTCCGTTGGGGCGGGCCAGATCGTGGGGATCGTCGGCGAGTCAGGCTCGGGAAAATCCGTGACCGCCCTGTCGGTCATGCGTCTGGTCCCTGATCCCCCCGGAAGGATAACATGCGGCTGTATCCTGTACAGCCATGACGGCAACCAGCCGGTTGACCTGCTTGCGCTTCGCGAAAAAGAAATGAGATCGTACCGGGGTAACCGCATATCGATGATCTTTCAGGAGCCGATGACTTCACTGAATCCGGTTCATACCTGCGGCAGACAGGTGACCGAGTCGATACGGCTGCACCAGAAAACCAGCCGCAGCGAAGCCCGATCGAAAGCGCTCAGCCTGTTCTCAGAAGTGCAGCTGACCCATCCTGAAACCGTTTACCATTCCTATCCCTTCCAGCTGTCCGGTGGAGAGCAGCAGCGGGTGATGATCGCAATGGCTCTCTCCTCCCATCCTGCGCTTCTGATCGCCGACGAGCCAACCACCGCACTCGATGTCACGGTCCAGAAAATGATCACAGGCCTTCTGAAAGATCTGCAGCATAAATACGGACTTGCCGTCCTTTTTATCACTCACGATCTGGCAGTGGTCAGAGAGATCGCTGATACAGTTGTGGTTATGAAAGACGGACGAATTGTGGAATCCTCCCCCGCCGATTCCCTCTTCGAAAATCCGTCGCACCCTTATACCAGGGGATTGCTGGCATGCAGGCCGCCTTTCGGCGTCAGGCTAAAAAGACTGCCAGTGGTGGCTGACTATCTTTCTGGCGCGGATGACCAGGCAAAGGAGCGGAATCCGGACACGACTGGTATCGTTACACCCGAAGAAAGGGCTCAACACCTTGAACTGCTCTACCGCCAGGCCCCCATCCTTCAGGTCATCCATTTGAAAACATACTTTCCCCTGCCAAAAAAACTCCTCAGCCGTGTCAGAAGGTACACAAAATCTGTGGATGACATTCTCTTCGAGGTGTACCCGGAAGAAACACTCGGTCTGGTAGGGGAATCCGGCTGCGGAAAAACGACGCTGGGGCGTTCCATTTTGAGGCTGATCGAGCCAACGTCGGGGCAGGTCATCTATAAAGGCTGTCACCTGTCGGATCTGTCCCCGTCGGAAATCCGAGCCTACCGGAAGAACCTCCAGATCATTTTCCAGGATCCCTATTCTTCCCTGAATCCAAGAATGACAGCCGGAATGGCCATCATGGAACCGATGAAGGTTCACGGCCTCCATTCCGGTGAAAAAGCCCGGCGACATAAAGCCATGGAACTGCTGGAAAAGGTGAACCTGGAAGAAAGGCACTTTTACCGCTATCCGCATGAACTTTCAGGAGGTCAGCGGCAGCGCATCTGCATCGCACGCGCCCTGGCCGTTGAACCGGAATTCATCATCTGCGACGAATCTGTATCCGCTCTCGACGTATCCATCCAGGCCCAGGTGCTCAACCTGCTCAATTCGCTGAAAAATGAATTTCACCTGACCTACATCTTTATCTCCCACGACCTGTCGGTGGTTAAGTTCATGTCGGACCGGATCATGGTGATGAAAGACGGAAAAATCGTCGAGTCGGGTGACGCCGATACACTCTGTGCGCGTCCCGCGGATCCCTATACCCAAAACCTGATCCGCGCAATACCAGCCACAAGCTTCAAGCTGCAAGCTACAAGCTTAAAACTGAAACCTGAAGCTTATAGCTTGTAGCAAAAATGTCAATAAATCACCAAAATTTACCATTTTATGCCCAAATCACGCAAAAAACCCCCCGCCAGGGTGAACCCTTTTTTGAAAGCCGTCCTGGCCATCTTCACCAATAATCCCCGCAAAGGATACAACTTGCGACAGGTGGCCGCACAACTGGGTATCCAGGATAAGGCCTCACGTGAACTGGTGAGTAACCTTCTTTACGATCTGGAAAACCGAAAGGAGATCATACGCATCCAGCACGGCAAATATCAGCTCCACCCTTCAAAGGTCGCAGCAGCAGTGGTCAGTACGGTGATCACCGGAACGGTGGATATGAAGAACACCGGAAAAGCCTATGTGATCACCGAAGAGCTCGGAGAAGACGTTTACATTGCCGCCAATAACACCAACCACGCCCTGAATGGCGACAAAGTCAGGGTCAGGCTGTTCCCGAAAAGGCAGGAAAGAAAGATCGAGGGACAGATCATCGAGATACTGGAACGGGCTAAAACCCATTTCGTCGGCGTCATCCATGCCACACAGAAATACGCGTTCCTGATCCCCGACAATCCCAATATGCCCGTCGACATCTTCATCCCGCTGGAGAAACTCCACGGAGCGGCCAACGGGATGAAGGCCATCGCGCGCATCACCGACTGGCCACGCGAATCCAATACACCCTTCGGGGAGATCACCGATGTACTAGGTAAGCCCGGCGACAATGATGTGGAAATGAATTCCATTCTGGTGGAGTATGATTTTCCGGTCCGGTTCCCCGACAGTGTGGAAAAAGAAGCCATGAGCCTCCCTGCCGGAATTACCGACCAGGAAATCCAGCAACGCCGCGACTTCAGGAACACCCTTACCATCACCATCGACCCGGAAGACGCCAAGGATTTCGACGATGCCCTGTCACTGAAAAAACTGGAAAACGGGATCTGGGAAGTGGGGGTACACATCGCCGACGTATCCTGGTACGTAAGACCGGGCAGCAAAATCGACACCGAAGCCTTCGAAAGAGGCACTTCCGTGTATCTGGTCGACCGCACAATCCCTATGCTGCCTGAAAAACTATCCAACAACGTCTGTTCCCTGAGACCTAAAGAGGATAAACTCTGCTTTTCGGCAGTATTTCACCTGGACAACGAGGCCCATGTGCTCAGGGAATGGTTTGGCAAAACGATCATCAACTCCGACAGGAGATTCAATTATGAAGAGGTCCAGAAAATGATCGAGGGCGGGGACGGGGAATTCAAAGATGAAATCATGATCCTCCATCAACTCGCATCCAAATTGCGCCAGGAGCGTTTTGGAAAAGGATCCATTGATTTCCGGTCGGAAGAGGTCAAATTCAGGCTCGATGAAAAAGGCAAACCCATCGACACCTACATCAAGGTCAACAAGGAGTCCAACTGGCTCATCGAGGACTTCATGCTGCTGGCCAACCGCCGGGTGGCGGAAAAAATAGGGTTCGTGAAAGGAAAAGTAAAACCCCGGATCTTCGTCTACCGCATCCACGATAAACCCAGTACGGAGAAACTGCAGAATTTCGTAGAGTTTCTGGGTAAACTGGGCTATTCCATTCGCGCCAGCTCCAGGAAAACCCTTGCCCAGTCGTTCAACCAGCTTTTCAAAGATATCGAAGGCAAAGGCGAAGAGAACATGATCGAAACCATCGCCATACGTACCATGGCAAAAGCCAAATACTCAACCAAAAATATTGGCCATTACGGACTGGGATTCGAGTTTTACTCCCATTTCACTTCCCCCATCCGGCGTTACCCCGACCTAATGGCTCACCGCCTGCTGTTTGATTATATGAAAGGAGCCCCCGGCGCGGAGGAAGAAATCCTGGAAGAGAAATGCGTTCACTCATCCCTGATGGAACGAAAGGCTGAAGAGGCGGAAAGAGCTTCGGTCAAATACAAACAGGCCGAATACCTTGCCGATAAGATAGGCCAGGAATTCAACGGACTGATATCAGGAGTGAGCAAATGGGGGATCTATGTCGAGCTGGAGGGTAACAAATGCGAGGGGATGGTGTCGCTGCGAAACATGCAGGACGATTTCTATTACCTGGACGAAGAAAATTACCGCGTTATCGGAAGCCGTTACGGAAAAGAGTACCAGCTGGGCAATCCGGTGAGGATAAAGGTCAAAAGCATCGACCTGTCGAAAAAACAAATGGATTTCGAACTGGTTGAAACCCTGTGAACGGTTTATCGTTTAATCTCTTGTGAAGAAACTCCGGGAATATTATCTTCAGGCCCGAACCTATCTTGAGAAGGATATCTGGCGGATCCATCTTTCTCAGCTTCCTTATCATAAATCATTATATATAAGGTTATTACGTATTGTGATGATTGTCCTGCGGGGGGTGAATAAGGGAAAGCTGAGTTTACGCTCCTCCTCCCTGACCTTCTATTCCGTCCTGGCCATCGTACCTTTCATGGCTATCGTCTTCGGGATCGCCAAGGGATTCGGCGGCGAGATCTATATCCGCGATTTCATCCTCAAAAGCCTGGCCATCCAGGAAGCATTTATGGACCGGATCATCGCCTTTGCCAACAACTTGCTGGAAAGGACACGCGGTGACCTGATCGCAGGCATTGCTTTCATTATCCTGATCTGGACGATCATAACCGTCCTGAACACCGTAGAACGGACATTCAATAATATCTGGCAGATCTATAAAAGACGCTCCTTCATCCGCAAATTCACCGACTACCTCGCGCTGATCCTGGTGGCGCCTGCGCTGATCATAGTCTCCAGCAGCATAACGGTCTATATTTCCACCCAGTTGGATACACTGGCTGAAAAAATCAGGGTGCTGGAATACATCACTCCCATGGTCATCTTCCTGGTGAGGTTAATACCCTACCTGCTGATCTGGGTCCTGCTGACATTCGTATATATGATCTTTCCTAATACGAAGGTCAAATTCAAATCGGCGCTCCTGGCAGGCATCGTGGCCGGAACGGTTTATCAGATCGTGCAATGGTACTATATCCGCTTCCAGGTGGGCATCACCAATTACAATGCGATCTATGGAAGTTTTGCAGCGATCCCTCTGTTTCTGATCTGGATAAACCTCAGCTGGCAGATCATCCTTTTTGGTGCGGAGATCTCTTTTGCAGACCAGAACGTGGATACGTATGATTTTGAGGATAACTCGATGCGGCTTAGCCATGCACATAAACGGCTTCTGGCCGTGATGATCATGCACCGTATCATCAAACAATTCGAGGAGGGCAAACAGCCCCTCACCTCTCTGGACATCGCCATCAGCCTTGGCATCCCCACTCGTCTGACCAACCAGCTGATCAACATGCTGATCGACTGCGAGCTGGTCAGCGAAACCTATGACAAGGAACATAACGAGAGTGGATTCCAGCCTGCCCGCTCGATCTCCACGATCACACTCCACGATACGATCGAAACGATCGACTACCTCGGAATGGAAGATATCAATGTGAGTGATGTGGAACTGCTGGCAGCCCTGGAGGAAAAGATCACTGCCTTCCGCACCGCCGTCGGACAATCACCCTCCAACGTGCTGGTGAAGGATCTCCTTGAATCGTCTTCACATTCACCTTATCCTTCAATTTCTACTTCGAATGTTCGGTAATGGAGATTCAAAAAGAGGTTTCTATCTCTCAAACCTCACTGTCACCTCCACCCACATCCGCACCGGTACGCCGCTCTGCAGAGCCGGGGTCCAGAAAAAACTCGTCAGCTTTACGACACGAATCGCCTCCTGATCACACTCAGGCGATAAGCCCCGCAGTACCTTTATATTTGAAACAGATCCATCCTTTTCCACGACAAACTCCAGATAAACTGCGCCACCCTTTCCTTTTTCAGGCACAGGCCATGGATAGGGATAATTGAGATTCTTCTTTATGAATTCTTCCAGCGATTGTCCCATGTAATTGAAAACAGGGGATACTTCGGCAACAGTAAAAATAGGTTCATTCCACTCAGGTTCCAACTCTGCTGAAGGATACTCAATCGTAAAATCCCCGCTGGTTCCTGCTTCTCTTGCAGGTATCCGCCCCCCGCTCATGAATGAGTGTCCTTTCAGTTTTCCGCTATTCCCCTGCATCATTACACCCCCCACAGCCTGCCCCACGGCATAATTGCTGACGCCCTCCGGCAGGGGCAGCGGCTGCCTGACGGTGATCTGTTCGCCGCCTGCGTTGCGTACCTGCGAATCAATGGCGACGAACGAAGTGTACCGGGTGAGCAGGTTGTACTTCAGGCCCAGGCTGGTGATCTGTGCCTGCAACTCGTTTTCCTCCCCCGATCCGGCAAAATCATCCAGGATGCGGATCCGTTCACGCGCCCAGAGGTATTTCAAGCCTTCATTATTTCGGTTTAAATCCCTGCTGTTGACTTCAATGGTCTGCCGGTAGCGGTCCCTCCCTGATAACCCCTCAAGGCTGATCTCCCCGGATGCATTGCCCCTCCATTTCCCGAAGACGACTACCGGCCTTTCCGAAAATACGTCCGGAACGCTGAAAGGCTCCACATCATATACATCAAAACCGTCGAAAGTCATCCGGATATTCGATAAAACGGGACTTTGCACATAGTCCCTGAACCGTTTGGCCATCGTTTCAGCCTCCGATTCGTTCGTGGCGACAAATGCTGTTCCCTGACCGGCATGGGCCATGCCCTCAATGATGTAACGATTGACCGATGTACCGATACCAAAAGGAAAAAAGTTTGCACGGCCCAGGTTCTCCCGGATCAGTTGGAAAACCTCTTTCTCAACGGTGACATATCCGTCTGTGGCAATGATGAATGTACGGGCGAATTCCTGATCCCCCTGCAGCGCTAACGCCCTTTCCAGGGCGGGAAGGATCTCCGTTCCCCCGCTGCCGTTCTGATCCCCGATCATGCGAAGAGCCTTGCCAATATTCTCACTGGTGGCCGATAATGATCGGTCCGACAACAGCCTGGAGTCCCCTGCAAAAAGGATCACATTGAACCGATCCGTCGGCCGGAGGCTTCCGATCAGATCCTTTAATAATTTTTTGGAAATGTCGATGGGATAACCATACATGGACCCCGACACATCAACGATAAAAATGTACTCCCGCGGCGGGATCATGTCAGGGGTGATCATCCTCGGCGGCTGGATCATCGCCAGGAAAAAGTTTTCGTCGCCTTCGGACAGTAGTACTCCCGATTCGAGCTTATCCCCTGACAATCGGTACTGTAAAATAAAATCCCTGTTTCCTCGCGAGTGTTCGGTATCAGCCAGATCTATCTCAACCGACCGGTTGCCGGTGTAACGGGTCTGAATCAGATGCGAAGTGCTCCGGAGATCCTTTATCGGTGTCGGAGAAGTGAGCCCGACATGGATGTCGAACGTGTAGAGGGGCTTTTCACCTTCATAGGTATAGGGATTTGCGTTCCATGCCGCATCCCCCGAAAAGCTGTTGGTGTACCGGGGCCCGGCCACCGTCGGATAAACAAACTCGTAAATTCCTTTTTCCGGTATGAGCAGTTCCGTGTAGGACATCTCAACGGAGATCACATCGCCGGGCAGGATGTTGGCCACATTCATCTGAAACACATTCGGTCGCTGCTCCTCCAGAAGAGAAGTGGTTTTCCCCTCTTGCCTGGCCTGCTCGTAATCCTCCCTGGCTTTCTGCCTTTCCTCAATCTTTGCGACAAGGGTCCGCTCCCCGATGGTCATCTTCAAGGCATACACCGCTGCCCGCGTCGAGGCAGGAAAAACGTATATCGCTTCCAGCGCCTTTTGCCCTTCATTCTTATAGACCTGGGTGACACGTACGTCGGCGATGACACCCGCAATCTGAACCTCCGCTGAGGTCTCCTTCAGCGGAAGCTGATCAATGGAAGGATCATCCGATGGGATGAAAAAATAGGGAGAGGAGGTCCGGTCGGGTTGTTTTTCGGGGTGGAGTACTCCTGGGTCTATGATTCCCTGTGCGTTCGATAATAAGGATAAAGCAACGAGTACGGCGGAAATCAGCCTCAAGTTGATCAATGTGTCTGTTTTCATAACTTTAATGTATTTTTGGAATATCTTTTGTTACAGGATGCAAATCATTCCAAAATTCCATAAAACAGATTGCTGTGCGGTGGTTCAGTATGCAGCAAAAAACTGTCGGTCAGGAGCTTACCGATGATGAACTCCTGAGCCGTTTCAGGATGACCGGCGATACTTCCTGCATCGGTGTGCTGTTCACCCGTTACACGCACCTGGTCTATGGCGTCTGCATGAAATACCTTCAGGACCGGGAGGATGCCCGTGATGCGGTGATGGATATTTTCGAGGATCTTCTGGTAAACCTTCAGAACCATAAAGTGGAAATCTTTAAGAACTGGTTGTATGTGGTATCTAGAAATCACTGCCTGATGATCCTTCGCAGGGAAGCCTCCGTCGACAGGGTCAGGGTGCAGTGGATGGAAGCTTTTTCAGATGAAATTATGGATTCAGGCGACTTTTTGCATCTTGATAAAAATGAAAAGGAGAACCGGATTTCGACCATGCTGGAAGCTCTGCGCTGGCTGAACGATGAGCAGCGAACCTGTCTGGAATTGCTCTACCTGCACAACAAAAGCTACCAGGAAGTTTCAGACATAACGGGCTTTACCATGAATCAGGTTAAAAGTCATATCCAAAACGGGAAGCGTAACATGAAAATCATCCTACAGAAAACATAATGCCTGCAAAAAAACAGATACAATTGTTCTTAGCTTCCGGATGTCTGACGGAAAAGACCATGCTCGCTTACCATCAGGGCAGACTGGCAAAGGAGGACCGGAGATCCGTAAAAGATCACCTGGAAGGCTGCTCCCTTTGCCGGGAAGCAGCGGAGGGTTTATCCTCAATAAAAGATCCCGGAATGCTCGGGCGTGAAATCGCAGCCCTTAACCAGCGCATCCTTGTGCAGACGACTGAAAAACCCCCTGTGCGAACCTTACACCCTGGCGGAAGGAAAATACCCGTTATGAAATCCTGGATCTTTGCAGCAGCGGCTTCCGTTGTTGTACTGCTGGGGTTTTACTTTTTGATTCAGAGGATGCAACAACCGGAAGATTCCCATCAGCTGGCAGCGGTCACGGATACGACACAGAATGAGCTGGATCAACTACGGCAAAATGAACAGGTTGCTGTTACGGATTCCAGAAATGTGGTTGCTGAGGAGAGCATTCCCGTGAGGGCATCGCGGTCGGTTGAGCCCCGATTTCCTGAACCGGAACCCCAGGTCATTGCCAGTGCGGAGAACACTGAAGCCATTGCAGACATACCAATTGCATCCGAAAATACCGTTCCTTTACCCGATAGTTTGATATCTGCGCCGGAGACGGATCAGGTCGCTGTTGTGGAAATCAAGGAGATGGATGCATCAGAGCCGCCTTCAGTCATCGAAGGAATTTCAGTGGGGGGAGTAGCAGCCCGAAAGGAAAAAAGTTCTTTTCGAACGGTCACCATCAATCAGGAGACAACCCAGGGCGAAGACATTTTTCTCTCAGCCGATCAGATGCCTGTATTCCCGGGAGGAGACGACAGCCTGTCGGCCTTTCTCAGGAGAAACCTTCATTACCCACAGGAAGCCCTGGCCCTTGGGACGGAAGGTACGGTTTACCTGACCTTTGTTGTGGAAAAGGATGGCGCTGTCTCGGATGTGCGCGTGCGAAGAGGTCTCTCGGAGGCATGCAACCAGGAAGCGATCCGGGTGGTCAGCTCCATGCCTCGCTGGATTCCCGGACAGCAGGGAAATACTCCCGTCCGTGTACAGTACAACCTGACCATCCATTTCCAGTTTCCCGATAAACAATAATACTTCTGTCGCCCCAAAGTTTTACAGGGAGTGGTCGCTTGTTGCCGGGCGATGGCAAACAGAATCCAAAAGAGGATGAACAGGGTACCAAAGAGCTTTTTAAGATCGGAATAGTTGGAATTTGGATCAAAGGTATTGATCCGGAGTAATCTCCGGGGAACTCACTCATAATACCCCACCCCTGCACGGGGGTGTGTCAAAATCCAAATTAACCACGGAGGGCACGGAGGATTCACGGAGATCATGGAGTTTAAATAACTCGTTATCAGCCCTCTGTGCTCTCCGTGGTTTAATAAAAAACATTCATTTTGACACTCCCTCGACAGGGGAAAGGTACTTATAAACAAGCCCCTAAGATAGGTATAATTCATGGTTTGATCAATAATAATTGGTACTTTCGTACGGCAGCACATGATCCATTTCAATTACCATACCCATACCCGGTTCTGCGACGGGAAAAGCGATCCCACAGCGTACGTGCAGGAAGCCCTGCGGCAGGGAATGCATTCCCTTGGATTTTCAGCCCACAGTCCCCTGCCCTTTGACACGCCCTTTGCCCTTCACTGGGATAAGGTGGATGAATATTGCCGGCTGATCCGGGATCTCGGGCAGGAGTATAAAGACCGGCTTCCAGTCTACCTGTCGCTTGAGATCGATTACATCCCCGGGATATCCGAAGATTTCAGCCATTTAAGGACCCCCTACCCCCTGGATTATACGATCGGTTCGGTGCATCTGGTCCAACCCCCTGACCGGGAAGGATTGTGGTTCATTGATGGCTCGCTGCAGGAGATCTACGACTCGGGATTGAAGGATCTTTTCGACGGGGACGTCCGCAAGGCGGTAGCAACCTATTACCATAACATGAACCGGATGATCGGAGGCCAGCGGCCCACGATCATAGGACACATGGATAAGATCAAGATGCACAACAAAGGCCGCTTTTTTACAGAGGACGAGCCATGGTACATCCGGCTGGTGGAAGAAACCCTGGATACCATTCAGGAAACGGGTGGGATCGTGGAGGTGAACACGCGTGGCATTTACAAAAAGCGGTCGGAGGACCTGTATCCCGGAAAACCGATCCTTCAGTCAATCAGGAAGCGCAACGTACCGGTAACCATCAGCACCGATGCGCACCGTCCGGAAGAGCTTACGGCCTATTTTGACGAAACAGTGAAGATACTTACGGAGATCGGATTTAGGTCGGTCATGTATCTGGAGGACGGTAAATGGGAAGAATGTGCTTTGTGCTAGAGCACAAAATTCCAAATTCCACGACCCATATTCCAAACAAATTCCAAATCACAAATCACATACGGAAAACGCATGGAATTTGGATCTTGTGATTTGTTTGGTTCTTGGATTTTGGAATTTGGAATTTTAACGCCCGTTGGCGTTATAACCCCACTTCAGATACATCGCCCCCCAGGTAAATCCAGCCCCGAACGTAGCCAGGATCAGGTTATCGCCTTTATTTAGCTGGTCTTCCCATTC
Organism: Bacteroidales bacterium; assembly: GCA_028716265.1. Classification (GTDB taxonomy): domain Bacteria; phylum Bacteroidota; class Bacteroidia; order Bacteroidales; family JAGONC01; genus JAGONC01. Next base: position 46,603 of record JAQUQD010000014.1, read on the forward strand.
CCAGAGCAGCAGTGGCAGGGTGGCGGCGGTAGTGTTTCCGTATTTTTCGATATTGATCATGACCTGTTCGCGGCTGATGCCCATCCGGTTCGCTGTCGCCTGGATGATCCTCATATTGGCCTGATGGGGAAGGAACCAGGTGAGGTCAGTGGGGGCGAGATGGTTGCGTTGCATGATCTCCACGGAGATGTCAGCCATGTTGGCCACGGCATATTTGAAGACCGTCCGGCCTTCCTGGTAGACATAATGTTCGCGTGCGTCCACGGTTTCATGGGAGGCAGGCTTCAGCGATCCTCCCGCTTTCTGGTGCAGATAGACATGGCCTGAACCATCTGTGCGCAGGATGCTGTCGAGTATGCCATACTCGCCGGTGGTCGGTTCCAGCATCACGGCTCCGGCTCCATCGCCGAAGATAGGGCAGACTGCCCTGTCCGTGTAATCGACGATGGTCGACATCTTTTCCGCACCCACGATGACCACTTTCTTATAGTCGCCGGCTTCGATAAAGCGGCTCCCGGTTTCCAGGGCGTATAAAAATCCGGAACATCCTGCTCCCAGGTCAAAGCTGAAGGCGTTTTTAATGCCGACCATGTCGCTGATCAGGTTGGCCGTGGCCGGAAATTGCATATCCGGGGTTACAGTGGCACAGATCAGCACATCCACCTGCTCAGGGGATGTATTTGTCTTTTGAAGCAGTTCATCCACAGCCTTTGCTCCCAGGAAAGCGGATCCTTTATCCTTTTCTTTTAAAATCCTCCGCTCTTTGATGCCAATCCGCTCCATGATCCACTCATCCGTAGTGTCAACCATCCGGCTCAATTCCTCATTGGTCAGTCTGTATTCAGGTAAATACGCTCCTACACCTGTGATCGCTGCTCTAATTTTTCCCATAATACCAATAGATATATGTTCAGAAAAGAATGATCAGGTAAATAATGAAAAAATTATGTGTTGTTGCTGATTTCAATCAATGAATGGCGGATTTTTTCAGGAAGGTTCGCCATGGAGACTTCTTTACTAAGAAGGATCATGTTCTTGATGGCACGTTCGTTGGAAATGCCATGACCGACCATCACGGGAGCATTGATGCCCAGGATTGGGGTTCCTCCGAAATTTTCATAATTGAACCGTTCGAAGTAACCATCCACCAGTCCGCGCTTTTTCATAAGAAAATAGACCTGCTCCAGTGCCTTCAGGAGGACATTGCCTGTATATCCGTCACAAACCACGACGTCGGCCTTGTCATTGAAAAGAGCCCTCCCCTCCACATTGCCGATAAAATGAAAATCCCGGCTGTCCTTCATCAGCTGGAAGGATGACTGGCAAAGAAGATTACCCTTGATATCCTCTTCGCCGATATTCAGGAGCCCCACCCGGGGATTGTCGATGTGGTAGACATATTTTGTATATACCGAACCGAGGATGCCCAGCTGGTACATGACATCGGGCTTGAGGTCAGGATTGGTTCCGACATCCAGCAGTATGGTCACACCGCCGTTTTCCTTTGGAATGATGGCAGTGGTGGCCGGACGGATGATGCCCTGGATCACGTTCACACTGTAAATGGATCCCACCATCATGGCACCGCTGCTGCCTGCACTGGCAAATGCATCGATATGGTTATCCTTTAACAGCTTAAAGCCAACCGAAATGCTGGAATGGGGCTTTTGCAAAAAGGCCCGGGCGGGCGATTCGTACATATGGATCACCTCGGAGGCATGAACGATCTCAAAACCGGACGGATCGCCTCCCTTGAGAACCAGCGTATCATGGATAACCCTTTCGTCACCGATCAGAACGATCCGGTCGTCAGGATTCATTTCCCGGTATGCCTGAATAGCGCCGCCAACGGTAGCATCGGGGAATCGGTCGCCCCCCATGACATCTAAGCCAATTTTCATTCTGTGCCAGTTAGGTGATCAACGATTGAAATTGAAACCGTGTATCAGACAGCCGTTTCTTTCTCAATGGCTTTTTTACCTTTATAATATCCGCATTCCGGGCAGACACGGTGATAGACTACGGGTGCACCACAATTGGAGCAAATGCTGTAGGTTGCGGGTGTGGTCTTGTCGTGGGTCCTTCTCTTGTCCCTTCTGGTCTTGGAGTGATTTCGTTTCGGATGTGCCATAGTGTTGTCTGTTATAAAATAAATATTAAAGCAATTTCTTCAGTGCATCCCACCGGGGATCCACTGATTCATTTTCTCCCCTTCCGTCCGGCAGCCTGCCCGTCACCTCGGGATTGCACTGGCTGATCCCCTCTTCATCGTTGGGATGCACGCACTTATAGGGCAACAGCAAGTGTATGTACTCATAGATATAATGACTCACGTCGAGCAAGTGCTCAGTAGACGGGATGACCACAATTTCATCTGTTTCCTCATAGCATGTTTCGCCGAACTTGACGATCAGGCGTTCTGTACCGCCGACTGGCTGGTCATAGTAATCCAGACACCGGTCACACATCACATGGACTGTCCCGCTGATGACAAAATGCAGCACCAGCATCGACTCCTGTTTTTCAAGCTCCAGGTCAACCTTCAGGTTCCCTGCTTTGATCTGCGAATACTCAAAATGCCGGAAAAATTCATCGTCGATGAAAAATTCATATTCGTGCTTTCCCGGTTTCAGGCCGGAAAAGGGAATCACAAACGGATCAATGTAAGACATGCGGCAAAGAACAGAAAAAATTGGGTGCAAAAGTATAACTTTCCCATGTTATTAACAAATTAAAAGGGTTTTTAACAACCCACCCCCGTTGAGCTGATCAGGAATCATTTAAACTCCGTTTTCTCCGTGAATCCTCCGTACACTCCGTGGTTAAATTGAAGGTTGGCACCCTTGCAGAAAGATGAAGATATTTATTTCCTTTTGCCCCTTGATTTGTATTGAATTTTTCTTTATTTTTGAGCAAACTCACTTCCATGAAAAATTCAATCTATCGAATACGTTGTTTGTTTACTCCAAAGAGTAAAAAAGGATTTGTCATCCTGAAGGTGACGGGCGAACCCTCCGGGTTCGACATCACGTACAAATGCAGTGAGATGAAGGCCCGCCAGGAGAAGGACCAGGCCAGTGGCTGGAACCGCACATTCCGGGCCTGTCCCGGATTGTACATTTATTGTTCGGCGCAGGCAAACCATAAGAATGCCAACGTGTGCGTGGATGTCCTCTTCAATGGTAAGATCTACCGCAGCGCAACGGCCATGGGCGACTTTGCGTTGGCCACGGCTTCCGGACGGCTGGAACTGGAATGACTCAGAAGAACTTCCTTTGAGCCGGGGACCAGCATCGGCATCCATGTGATCGACCTGAATAGCCTTTATGCCAGCTGACAGCCTTCGATCCGGATTAATGAAAAGTCCGGTTGTAAACACGCCATGGAATGAACGAATTTATAGTCCAACCGGTTGCACCTCAACCCAGCATTGACCATGGACAGCCTGACCTCCCAGGGTTCCTTCAACTGTTCCCAGTCCCTGATAGTTCGAGCCTTCAGGCAATATAACGGTTTGGTTGTTGCGAAGTGTAGTAACCGTAAGGTCTCCCGGTTTTGTTGCTGATTCGAGTTTGATTCGAAACTGCATGTAATATTTTTGACCTGAAAGGCTTGTCCACTCTGACCCGGGAACAGGCTCAATAGTGATCTCATCGAGCGCCCATGAATGGGCAGCCTTGTACGCACCGTTTTTAGTCCTTTCACCATCCGTGTGGAAGAGCCGGGCATACGGGAGTGTCGCGCTAACACTACTGCTGATCTTCAGAACATTGATCGCGGTGTTGATGTCGGGTAACTGGATGGCTATCCAATCCCACCTGGAACCGGCCTGCATTTGTATAGATGTTTCATTGTATGACTTGACAAAATAATCCATCCAACTTTTCCCGCTTGTACCGCCCAGAGTCACATCGTCGTAATTGATGGTGAATTGCTCCACATCCATCAATGGCAGGGCGTAGTAATACGCTCCCTGGTAATCCATCGGATCTCTAGTGGCGATTAGATACGCTCCGATTGTTTTTTCGGGCAGGGCCATGATCGCTGTTCTTTGGGCTTCTGTTAAATAATGCGGATACATTGATGTTGTTCCGTATCCTTGATTTATTGCTCCATAGGGATCGCGTAACCGTACATCCACCTTGAGATTCTTACCGTACAGGTCAATAACGTCAGCAGTAAGGGTTATCACGGCGTCAGCTGAACCCATCAGCCCAGAGGTAAGTTCCATCTTTACAAACATTCCGGGCAAATCAGATGAGGTCAGTTTCGCACTCCAGGGATTGGTTGTGGTCTCGAGGTCGGTGGTGGTGAATCCTGACCATTTGAATCCATCCTCCGAATCGCTAAAACCAACGCCGCCTCTGTACCCGACATCCTTGACATATTCAATGCCGAAGAAGAATGCTAACGTATTGTTTTGAGCATCGGTCATGCTTGCACAGATATTCCATCCGAACTGATGGTAATCCAGGTGTTTTGCGGTCATGTAATCGGAGAGTTGTTTTGCACTTTGCGATTGAGGTAAAGTGAA